>JAZUMN010000038.1:0-32724 GCA_045603645.1 Alistipes sp.
GAATTTGTATAACAAGAGCTATTTTGAAGCTGCTCGCAGGCTGAAAAAGCGCAACCGACGCTGCGGAGCGAGAGCAGAGTAAGCTTGTTTACTTTGCCGAGTCGCGAGGAGGAAAAGCCACCCTTGTGTGGGTTAATTACTCGGCGTAAATGAGCATTTTTCAGACAAGGCAGATGCCGAAAGAGCCTTGTTAGACAGATTCTTTTATTTCTGCACACATTCCACAAAAAAAGGACGGCTAAAAACGCATTAGCCATCCCCATTTTGTTATGTGCAAACAACTCTCTACTGATGCTCTGGTCGCAGCAAGTCCTGCACAACCTTCACAGGAGAGAATGTCGTGATTGGCACCTCTACAAGCACCGTATTCCACTTAGCCATTGCACCATTCCACAGGCCGGGCAACTCCTGAGCACGCAACTCACGACCACCGCTCGACTTCGAAGATATGAAACCCGTAGCTGGGTCGGTATATTGAGTAAGGTCAAACTTTTCGCCCGACACGCCTCTTACACCGCACACCAGATCAACAGGGTTGAAGTGTGTTGCCGACTTCATAAGGTGCATATCCTCGGGTGCTATCTGGCTCGACTCGGCAATCTGCAACGACTGCATACCATCGGCTGTCTTAACCCAGAATGGGCCACCTCCGGGCTCGCCCTGATTGCGTACTACACCGCATACACGAATTGGTCTATTCAGGATATTTTGCAGCGTCGCAGCATCCCATTTTTCAGGTAACTTTACACACAACTTATCCTCTACGAAACGTGCCACATCGTCAAGTGTAGCGGAGCCGTTTTCCATAGCCTTAACATACTCGAACGACTGCTGTTGAAGCTGCAACAAAACGCCTGCAAGTGCCTTCTTATAAAGAATTGTATCTGCGCGATGCGCATCGTTTGTTACGTTGTCAATATTCTTCACAAAGATAATATCCGCCTCAATATCGTTCAGGTTTTCGATAAGCGCACCGTGTCCTGCGGGGCGGAACAAGAGCCTGCCATCTTCTGTTCTAAAAGGTGTATTGTCGGGGTTTACGGCTATGGTGTCGGTTGATGATTTCTGCTCCGAGAACGAGATGTCATACTTCACACCGAAACGCTCCTCGTAGATGGGTTGCTTTGCCGCCAGCAACTCGCAAAAGCCTTCCTTGTGCTCCTTGGATACGGTAAAGTGAATACGCACCTTATCGCCCCTGCGAGCATAGGCTGCACCCTCAACCAAATGCTCCTCGACAGCCTTTCTGTTGCCATCGGTGTAGGCGTGGAAGGTAACCAGACCCTTGGGCTTTGAGCCATAATTCAGACCGCCCTTGATAATCTCCTCGACAATCTCCTCCTCGGGTGAGTCGGGAACGATATACTGCGCGAGCTCCTCCCAGAAGGCAAACTTCTCAATATTGTCCAGCAGTTGCTCTATGCCCTTGGTGTATTTGCCATCATTAACAAACTCAAACAGCTCCTTGAACATACGCGTTGCAGCTCCCGACGCAGGCACAAACTTAACGATGTCGAGCGCAGCCGCAGCCTCCTCATATCGAGCTACGGCAGCCGCAATCTGCTCCTTATCCAATGTCATAACGCCGTCGTCAGCCGATGCTGCACGCACTATCTGCAAGTAGGGAAAACCACTGCGAAAATTCTCTATCTGACGCTCAACCTGAGCTTCGGTTAAGCCGTGTTGCTTAATCTGTGTTAAATCATCTTTGGTAAACATAGGTCTATCAAACTATTTGTTACGTCTTTTTTTACTATAAAAATAAGTATTTGCGCTACTAAAATTGCTCAAAATTATGAAAAAATTTCTAACTTTGTCGAAAATGTGCGTATTTTATTTGCATAAAAGCAACTACACAACAGGTTTTACAAGTATAAGTTTTTAGTTATGAGAAGATTATTTACTGTCTTAGCAATTCTTTTAGCATACACTTCATCCTACGCTGCGCCGCTGTGGACGCGCTACCCCGCCATCTCTCCCGATGGGCAGACCATTGCATTCTGCTACAAGGGCAGCATCTACACCGTGGGTATAAATGGAGGCGAGGCAGTGCGCATAACCCCCATCGGCAACTACGACTTTCGCCCCGTATGGTCACCCGACTCAAAGACCATAGCCTACGCCAGCGACCGATATGGCAACTTTGATGTGTTCACCATCGCTGCAACAGGAGGCTCACCAAAGCGCATAACAACACACTCGGCTAAGGAGTTGCCCGAGGCATTCTCTCCCGATGGCAAGAAGATATATTTTTCAGGACACATCTACGACCCTGCAACAAGTGTTCTCTTTCCAAATAGCTCTATGCAGGAGTTGTTCGCAATACCCGCAAACGGAGGTCGCTACGAGCAGGTGTTGGCGACACCTGCACAGGAGATATCCCTCAGTCGTGACGGCAAGCTGATGCTCTACCAGGACCGTAAAGGTGGCGAGAATGACTGGCGCAAGCACCACACATCATCCATCACGCGCGACATCTGGCTGTACGACACCCAGAGCGGCAAGCACACCCAGCTATCGCAGTGGGAGGGCGAGAATCGCAGCCCTCGCTTTGCTGATGGAGACCAGACGATTTACTACCTTTCGGAGCAGAGCGGCTCGTTCAACGTATGGTCAATGCCTGCCGACAATACCTCGGCAGCAAAGCAGGTTACTAAGTTCAAGACCCACCCCGTACGTTTTCTGAGCATAGCACAAAACGGTACTCTCTGCTACGGATACAACGGTGAGATATATACTCAGACGGCGGGCAGCCAACCCAGGAAGCTGGATATTGCAATTCGCAACGAGGAGCCTGCCGACAAGCTGACCTACATAGGTGTTGGTGGTGGCGGTCAGGGCACACCTTCGCCCGACGGCAAGATGATAGCCACCGTGTCGCGTGGCGAGCTCTTCGTCACGGCGGTAGATTACCCAACAACAAAGCGTATAAGTTCAACACCTCAGGCAGAGAGCACTCCATCGTTTGCTGCCGACGGCCGCACGATAGCCTACGCCTCGGAGCGTGACGGCAATTGGGCAATATACACCGCCACGGTTGTTCGCGAGGAGGACCCCAACCTGGCCTATGCCACTTTGTTGGAGGAGAAGCCTCTGTTTAAGGATAACAGGATTGACCGTTCGCATCCACAATATTCACCCGACGGCAAGGAGCTGGCATTCGTTGAGGGCCGCTGCCGCCTGATGGTTATGGACTTAAAGTCGGGCAAGGTGCGTCAAATCACCGACGGCTCGCTGCACTACTCCACTTCGGGAGGAATGGACTATGCGTGGGCACCCGACAGCAAGTGGTTTGTGCTCAGCTACACGGGCAATCAGCACTACCCCTACTCCGATGTAGGCATCGTGAGCGCACAGGGCGGCAAGATACACAACCTCACCAACACGGGCTACTTCGACCAGTCGCCCAAGTGGGTGATGGGTGGCAATGCCATAATCTTCTCAACCGACCGCTACGGTATGCGCAGCCACGCATCGTGGGGCTCGCAGGAGGATATTATGATTGTATATCTGAACCGCAAGACATACGAGACAGCCAACCTCAGCAAGGAGGATTACGAGCTCTACCAGGCAGCCGAGAAGAGAGTCAGGGAGGAGCAGGCAAAGGCTGAAAAAGAGGGCAAGAGCAAGGACAAGAGCAAGAGCGACGACAGGAAGGACAAGCCCTCAGAGGAGATTGAGGATATTATCATTGAGTTCGAGGGCATCGAGGAGCGCATACAGCGCCTTACGCCTCGCTCGGGCTCACTCAGCGGCTTTACTATAAACAAGGAGGGCGACAAGCTCCTCTACTGCATCTCCTACGACGGAAGCTACAATATGTGGCAACTCGACCTGCGCAGCCGCAGCAACAGAATACTGCACGGAGGCGTGTATGGCTCATTGAAGTGGGATAAGAAGATGGAGAATATGTTTATCTTCGGCAATCGCACGGGTAAGTACAAAAACGGCACGGGAGCCTACACAGGCATTACAATCCGCGGCGAGATGAGCCTTGACCGCGGGGCCGAGCGAGAGTATATGTTCGACCGCATCTATCGTCAGGAGAAGGAGCGCTTCTACCGCACCGATTTGCACGGCGTGGATTGGGATGGACTGCGAGATAACTACGCCCGCTTCCTGCCACACATAAACAACAACTACGACTTTGCCGAGATGGCGAGCGAGTGGCTTGGAGAGTTGAACGTATCGCACACGGGATGTCGCTACTCTCACTACTCTGACTCTAATGCCGACAGCACCGCCGACCTGGGTCTGTTCTACGACCCTAATCACAAGGGCAACGGATTGCTCGTGCAGGAGGTTATCTCGGGTGGCCCATTCGACAAGTCGACATCGAAGCTGCGCTCCGGTGACATCATCGAGAAAATCAACGGCAAGCCTATACTCGCAGGCGAGGACTTCTTCCCACTGCTTAACCGCCTTGCCGGCAAGCGCACGCTTGTTTCAATCTACCGCAAGTCGGACAACACCCGCTGGGAGGAGATTGTAAAGCCCTGCTCACACGGCAGCCTGAGCGACCTGCTCTACAAGCGCTGGATAAAGCAGCGTGCCCAGGATGTTGAGCGTCTGTCGGGAGGTCGTCTGGGCTATGTGCATATAAAGTCTATGAATGACGGCAGTTTCAGAACAATATATGCCGATGTGCTGGGTAAGTACAACCACTGCGAGGGCATAGTCATCGACACCCGCTTCAATGGCGGTGGTCGTCTGCACGAGGATGTGGAGGTTATGTTCAGCGGCGAGAAGTACCTCACACAGGTCATTCGCGGCAAGGAGGCGTGCGATATGCCAAGCCGCCGCTGGAACAAACATTCGATAATGATTACCTGCGAGGCCAACTACTCAAATGCTCACGGCACACCCTGGGTGTATAAGTATCGTGGCATAGGTAAGGTCGTTGGTATGCCCGTGCCGGGCACTATGACCAGCGTTTCGTGGGAGACGTTGCAGGATGGCTCGCTGGTGTTTGGCATACCCGTTGTAGGTTACCGCACCGCTGATGGCAGCTACCTTGAAAACAAACAGTTGGAGCCCGATATCAAGGTTGCCAACTCTCCCGAGGTTGTCATCTCGGGACGTGACGAGCAGTTGGAGGCAGCCGTGAAGGCTCTGTTGGAGGAGATTGACGCAAAGAAGAAATAACAACGAATATGATTAGAGAGCACATAAACCATTCTCTGCTGAACTTGAACAGCTTTCACGTTGCCGAGTATGCAGACCGAGTGGTAGAGTTCGACAATAAAAATGACCTGAACTCTATCTTTGCCGAGGGATGCGCTCCGGAGCAATGGCTTGTGGTTGGAGGTTGCAACAACATCCTTTTCACGAAGCGTTTCGCGGGCACACTCATCAAACCTACGGGAACAGAGATCACCGTCAAGGCCGAGTTTGACGACTCCACGATTGTTGAGGTGGCAGCCGGAGTTGAGTGGGACGATCTGGTAGAGTGGACGGTGGAGCGCGACCTGTGGGGAATGGAAAACCTCTCGCTCATACCTGGCAAGGTGGGAGCTGCTCCGGTGCAGAATATCGGAGCCTACGGAGCCGAGGCTAAGGATGTAATCGAGCGTGTACACTACTTCGATGTTGAGGAGCGTAAGCACCACACGATAGGTAATGCCGAGTGTCACTTTGCTTACCGCGACAGCATCTTCAAGCGCGAGCTCAAAGGCAAGGTCATCATCACGTCGGTTGAGTTTCGCCTCAGCAAGCATACGCAGCCCAACCTCGCCTATGGCGATTTACAGAAGGAGGTGGAGGAGCGCGGAGGCAAGACGCTGAAAAACATACGCGAGGCTGTGTGTGCCATACGTCGCAGCAAGCTCCCCGACACAAACATATTGGGCAATGCCGGCAGTTTTTTCAAAAATCCGATAGTAAACAAGAGCCTGAGCGAGGAGCTGAAAAGCAAGTACGAAGATATGCCTATATACCCTCTGTCGGGCGAGAAATGCAAGCTCGCCGCAGGGTGGCTTATAGACAAGGCTGGGCTTAAAGGCTACCGCAAGGGAAATGTGGGTGTGCACGAGCGCCAGGCCTTGGTATTGGTAAATTTGGGGGGTGCCACAGGCTCCGAGGTTATTGATTTTGCACGCGAGGTGCAGGATACCGTCAAGGAGATGTTCGGCATAGAGATAGAACCCGAAGTAAATATTTTGTAGTATGCTTTCATCTCAACTATTAGATAAATTTCAGGAATACGTTTCGCGCAACGAACTCTTCGGCAAGCAGGATAAGATTTTGCTTACCGTGTCGGGAGGTGTGGATTCAATGGTGCTGATGTCGCTATGCGTAAACAGCGGCTATAACGTAGGCATTGCACACTGCAACTTCCAGCTGCGCGGAGCAGAGAGCGACGAGGACGAAATACTGGTGCAGGAGCACGCCCGCAAATATGGCATAGAGTGCTACACACGCCGTTTCGACACCACGGGAGAGATGGAACTCACGGGTGAGTCTATGGAGATGGCGGCACGCCGCCTCAGGTACACCTGGTTTCAGGAACTGTGCAGCGAGCACGGCTACACGGTTATCGCCGTAGCACACCATATCGACGACTCTATCGAGACATTCTTCATCAACCTTCTGCGTGGCACGGGCCTCAGAGGCCTTACGGGCATACACAATCAGGTGGGGCGCATCGTGCGTCCGCTGATGTTTGCAACACGCAAGGAGATTATGGACTATGCACTGCAAAAGCACATCCCATTCAGGGAGGACTCGTCAAATAAATCGACCAAATATCTGCGCAACAAGATACGTCTGGGACTTACGCCCCGCATCAAGGAGATAAACCCCCGCTTCCCGTTCATTATGAATCGCAACATCGAGCGACTGATGGCAGCGCAGCAATTCATCGATGGGGCTATTAACAACATCTGCTACCAGGTGATGACGTTCTGCGATGGCATACACACCATACACGTAGAGCATATACAGGACCTCTCATCGCGCGACTTTGTGATTTACGAGATACTTAATTCCAGGTTTGGCTTCAAAGGTGATGTTGTGGATGGGTTGTGCAAGGCGTTTAAAAGCAGCTTCTCGGGTAAGCGCTTCTACTCTCGCACGCACGTCGCTTATATCGACCGCGGAAACATCGTAATCACCGCCATTGCGGAGGAGGATAGTTGCGAGGTTATGGTACAGAAGGGGCAGCAGCGAGCATATTGTGGCAATGCGGTCTTATACTTCGAGGTCAAAGATGTCGATAGCCTTGCCTCGTATAACGTTCCCGACAATGTGGCTTTGCTGGATGCCGACAAGGTGCAGTACCCCCTCACTTTGCGCCGATGGAGCGCAGGTGACAGCTTCACACCCTTTGGAATGACAGGGTGCAAGAAGGTGAGCGACTACCTCATTGACCGCAAGGTGCCTATGGCCGAGAAAGCACGTCAGTTTGTGATGCTCTCGGGCGGGGATATTGTGTGGCTGGTAGGACAACGCATTGACGATAAGTTCCGCATTACGAAGCAGACGGAACGCATATTATGTATAACCAAGGAGATTACCAATGGCTAAATCAACTCTCAAATTCAAGGACTCGGTGGCGCAGGCGGCACAGCTGAAAGCCCGCATTGCAAAGCGTGAATTCGCACCCATATATCTGCTTATGGGCGAGGAGAGTTATTTCATTGATGCGCTGTGCGAGCAGCTATCACAAACGATACTCTCGCCCGCCGAGCAGGCCTTCAATCAGATTACCGTCTACGGCAAGGACAGCGACGCGGGGCAAATTGTCAATCTATGTCGCCAGATGCCTATGATGGGAGCCTACGAGGTCGTCATCATCAAGGAGGCGCAGCAACTGCAACAGATTGACAAGCTGTCACACTACACCTCACAGCCTCAGCCCTCGACCATACTCATCATCTGCCACAAGGAGAAGTCCGTTGACAAACGCTCGGCGCTATACAAGCAGTGTTTGAAGGAGGGTGTTGTCTTTGAGTCGGTACGTCCTCGCGACTACGAGATTAAGGAGTGGCTTGCGGAGTTTGTCGCCGGCAAAGGGCTAAGGATAAGTGCCAAGGCGTTGCAGATGCTCATCGACCACTTAGGGTGCGACATTTCGAAGATATCCAACGAACTTGACAAACTTATGGTGGCACTGCCCGCCGGCACAGTCGAGATTACCGACGTGCATATCGAGCAGTATGTAGGCATATCAAAGGATTACAACAACTTCGAGCTGTGCGATGCCGTTGCCGTGAAGGACGTAAAACGAGCCCTGAACATAGCCGACCACTTTGCCCGCAACCCCAAGGAGTACCCTCTGCTGGTGACTGTAATGTCGCTCTATGGATTGTTCCGCGACCTCTTTATAATCAACTACCTGCGTTGGCAGGAGCGTCAGCGCAAGGCAGCCTTTCCAAGCGATGTGGAACTTATGCGCATACTCAAAAAGAATAATATGTATGCCATAGGCAAGGTTAAGCAGCAGGCCACCGTCTGGGATAACCGCAAGGTGTTTCAGGTGCTGGGGCTGCTGCGTCAGTACGACGGCAAGAGCAAGGGTATAGACGCCGCAGGAATGAGCGACGGAGAGCTATTGCAGGAGTTGCTGCTGAAAATATTTATGTTGTAGGCTATGACATTGGCAGGCGAGCATATAATCTACAATGGCGAGCTGCTGAATGTGCAGCACTCCCCTTGGGGCGAAGCCTCCGAGCAGGCGTATGTGTATCAGGATATACACACCCTTGCGCATAAGCCTCGCCACACGGCTCAGCACCTGCGCACGATAGACCTCGCAGCACAAAAGCTCTTCAATATAGAGCACCGTTTATCAATCAGGGGTGTGGAGCGAGACATCGAACGTCTGCTTGACGCCAACCACGCAACACGCAACACCTCGACGTGCGTAAGGCTTATGTTACAGGCCTCGGGCGACTACGCCTTGCAACAGCGCGAGGTCTCGATATACAATGGCTACGTCCTGCGCAGCCTGCGCTACGAGGCCACCTTTGTAGCTACGTCGGCACCGCTGGGCAACTACCCCACGTCAGCCTTAGTATCTACGCGCACGCTATTGCAGCAGATGGCCCGGGCAAGAGATATGCACCACCTTATAATGATCTCACCCGCGGCAGAGATTGTGAGCGACTGCTGCGAGCCGCTGATGATTGTAAAGGACCGCATACTATACGCACCTAAGTTTGCCACACCTTCGGTTGAGCAGCAGTTAATCGAGCATGCGGCGGCGAAGTCAGGCTTGAAGGTTGAGCACGCCACCCTGACGGTAAAGCAGGTGCAGGCAGCCGACGAGGTGTTTATCGTCTCTTGGCAGGGCATTACCGCTATGGCACACATAAACCAACGCCCCTATATGACAACCGTGGCAGAACAGCTCGCCGCCCAAATGGAAAACCAAATATTGTAACAAGAGTATGAGAACAGCCATCTTCCCGGGTTCATTCGACCCCTTCACACGCGGACATCAGGCCATTGTGGAACAGGCATTGACAATCTTCGACGAGGTGATTATTGCCATCGGCGAGAATGTCGATAAGCGCTACCTGTTGACTCTTGACAGCCGCCTGCAACTTATCGAGAAGCTATATAAGGATAACCCACGCGTAAGGTGCACATCATACTCTTCTCTTACGGGCGAGTTCGCCCTCAAAGCAGGGGCTCAGGCCATAGTGCGAGGTGTGCGCAACGCCATTGACTTTGAGTTTGAGCGCACAATGGCGCAAACAAATAAGAGGCTCTACCCTTCGCTTACTACCGTCATCCTGCTCACCCCACCCCACCTTGCCGACGTATCATCTTCAACCGTAAGGGAGTTGCTGAAATTTGGGCAGGAGGTGACGGAGTTTATCCCCGAGGGAGTTAATCTGAATGAGTACATTGCAGGCTGAACGACAGCCTTGTTGCAAAATATTTATATTATTACTACTTTTGACAAATGATTTGATATTAACTTAAAAAACAGAAAATATGGAATTTACAGCGGAAATGATTGCGGGTCTGTTGGGTGGCACCATCGTAGGCGATAAAACGGCGGCGGTACACACCGTATCGTCAATCGAGGGCGGCAAGAAGGGTGCACTCACATACCTCTCAAATCCTAAATATGAGGAGTACATCTACTCTACCGAGGCCTCTATTGTCTTGGTAGGCAACGACTTTGAGCCTAAGCAGGCGGTGCAGGCGACACTCATCAAGCTGCCCGATGTGGGTGCAGCGGTGTTGAAGCTGCTCGAAATGTACAATACTATGAAACCCCAGAAGAAGGGCATCAGCCGAATGGCATCGATCTCAGAGAAGGCTACCGTAGCCGAGGACTGCTACGTTGGTGACTTCGCTGTAATTGAGGCGGGTGCTGTTGTTGAGGCGGGAGCAAAGATTTACCCTCAGGTATATGTAGGCGATGGCGTGAAGATTGGTGCAGGCACTACTCTCTACCCCGGAGTGAAGATTTACGAGGGCTGCCGCGTAGGCGCAAACTGCATCATCCACGCAGGAGCTGTGATTGGTGCTGACGGCTTCGGCTTCCTGCCCAAGCCCGATGGCACGTTCGACAAGATTCCACAGCTGGGCAATGTGATTATAGAGGATAACGTGGAGATTGGCGCCAACACCTGTATCGACCGTGCCAAGACCGACTCTACAATCATCCGCAAGGGCGTTAAGCTTGACAACCTCATTCAGATTGGCCACAATGTCGAGGTGGGCGAGAACACTGTTTCATCGGCTCAGACAGGTATCGCCGGCACAACGAAGGTGGGTCACAACTGCTTCCTGGCAGGTCAGGTAGGCATCGCCGACCACGTTGTTGTTGGCAACTATGTTAAGATTGGCTCTCAGTCGGGCATTGACAAGAATGTCCCCGATGGCGAGATACGTTTCGGCAGCCCTGCCCTGCCGGGCATTAACTACCACCGTTCATTCGCCGTGTTCAAGGAGTTGCCTGATTTGCGTCGCCGCATAGCAGCGCTGGAAAAAGATATTAAGAAATAACTAAACACATAAAACAATGAAGAAGATTTTTATTTTGGCAATGGCTGCCGCCGCTATGGTTAGTTGCGGCACAGGCTACACCATCACAGGCTCTTCGGAGGAGTTTGCTGATGGCAAGTGGGCATTCTTAGGAGTACAGCAGGGTCGTGAATTTATCAAGAGCGACTCAGTGCAGATTGTAAACAACTCTTTCACATTGAAGGGCAACGTTGAGACCCCCTATGCTGCCTATGTAGCTATTGGCGAGGCTGATGCCCGTCCCGAGATGGCTGTTGAGGTGATTGTTGAGAATGGCAAGATTCAAATCAAGAAACTTAGCCCAGAGCACCGCTCATTCAATGCTGTGGGCACACCCCTGAACGATAAGCTGGCAGCATTCAACAGCAAAGTCGAGGAGATGTGGAACAACCAGGATTCCGAGAATGATGCAATAGAGCTGATGAAGGCTCATATCAACGAGAACATTGACAATGTGCTGGGCTTGAAGGCTTTCAAGGAGACATACTACTACTTCCAGCCACAGGATGTTATAGACCTTGCAAACGCTATGCCCGAGGCTGTGCAGGCCGAGGAGGCTGTCGTAAAGATTAAGCAGGGTGCCGAGCAGGCATTGAAGGTGCTGCCAGGCAACCCATATATTGACGTTGCCGACAAGGATGCCGACGGCAAGGAGATTACCCTGAAAAGCGTTGTCGAGAATAAGAAGAATAAGTATGTGCTGCTCGACTTCTGGGCTTCGTGGTGTGGTCCTTGTATGGGCGATATGCCTCACTTGAAGGCTGCATATGAGCAGTATCACAAGAAGGGCTTTGAGATTTACGCCATATCACTCGACTCTTACCGCGAGGATTGGTTGCAGGTCATCAAGAACCTCGACTTGAAGTGGATACACGTCAGCTCCTTGAAGCAATGGGACTGCGCAGCACGCAACTCATACGCTGTAAACTCTATCCCCGCCAACTTCCTTATCGACTGCTCTACGGGCACGATTGTAGCATCGCAGCTGCGTGGCGGTGAGTTGGAGGCAAAGCTTGCCGAGCTACTGAAATAAGAGCGGTAAACTTATACTATAAGAGGTTGTCCAACAAGTTTTTGAAGGACAACCTCTTTTTCTTGAATTTGTATAACAAGAGCTGTTTTGAAGCTGCTCGCAGGATGAAAAAGCGCAACCGACGCTGCGGAGCGAGAGCAGAGTAAACTTGCTTACTTTGCCGAGCCGCGAGGAGGAAAAGCCACCCTTGTGTGGGTTAATTACTCGGCGTAAATGAGCATTTTCAGACAAGGCAGATGCCAAAAGAGTCTTGTTAGACAGATTCTTTTTTTGTCCCCGCAAGCAAAAAAAATGCTTGCATGCAGGTTTTTTGCGGTATTTTGCGTACATTTGTATAATATAAAGTATTTTTCATTCGCAAAGCCTAACCAGATAAACCAAATATCAAAATTATGAGAAAGTTTTTATCAGTTATTCTATTGGGCGCACTCCTCCTTGGAGGATGCTGCAAATGTCCAAAAGTAAACAAGGAGTCAAAAACTGTTTGTGAGAGTGCGCGTGAAATTCCCATCATAGCTGAGCCCGATGTACTCGTTGTTGGTGCAGGCCCTGCCGGCATAGGCGCCGCCATTGCAGCAGCTCGCAGCGGAGCCAAGACAATGCTCGTTGAGCAGTATGCTTTTGTGGGTGGTAACCTCACCGTAGCCAAGATTAACCCACTGTTCACATATCACGATGTGAACGGCCGTCAGATAATTAAAGGTATCACAGGCGAAGTTGCCGAGCGTATGACCAAGGCAGGCTACTCTAATGGCCATATGACCGACCTCACATTCGACAACGCCTCGATGACTCCATTTGACCCCGAGGGTGCAAAGGTTGTCCTCTTCGAGATGTTGGAGGAGGCTGGCGTAGAGCTGTTGCTGCACACTATGTGTGTTGATGCCATAGCAGAGGATGGAAATGTGTCAGCTGTAATTGTAGAGAACAAGTCGGGTCGTGGTGCCATCTGCCCTAAGGTGGTTATCGACTGCACGGGTGATGGCGACGTTGCCGTCAAGGCTGGCGCCGACTTCACATACGGCAACGACGAGGGCATAGCGCAGCCCGTATCTCTCTTCTTCCGCATAGCAAATGTCGATACCAAGGCTCTGCGCAAGTGGATGAAGGAGAACCGTGACCTTCTCAAAGACTCACCAACCGACAAAGAGATTGACAGCCAGAACGGCATTGCCTTCCTCGGGTTGAGCGACCTTGTAAAGGAGGAGATTGCCAAGGGCAACATCGACGAGGAGGTTGCAAACCGTGTGTTGATGTATGAGTTGCCACACAATCAGTTTGCCATAAATATGACTCGCTTGCAGAATATCTCAGGCGTCAGCGCCCAGGATATGACCAAGGCCGAGGTGCGCCTCAGAAAGCAGGTGTTGCAGACTTACAACTTCTTGAAGAAGTATGTAGGCGGCTTCAAGGAGTCGTACATCCTCGACACAGGCACTCAGGTGGGTGTACGTGAGACACGCCACATCGTCGGCGACTACATCCTCAACGAGAACGACATCTTGGAGGGCAGAGCCTTCGAGGATGGAGTATCTTGCGGCACTTACGCCATTGACATCCACCCCGGCAAGGGTAAGATGCAGATTTACACAGGCTCAGGCAAGGCTGTGTATGAGATTCCTTATCGCTCGCTTATACCCGCGAAGCTCAACAACCTGCTTGTTGCGGGTCGCTGCCTCTCGGCCAACTACATTGCTGCCGGCTCGGCGCGTGTGATGGCTACCTGTATGGCTATGGGTCAGGGTGCAGGCGTTGCTGCTGCGATGGCTGCCGCAGGCGATGGTCAGACTCGCAGCGTAGATGTAAAGGCTCTGCGCAGCAACCTTATCGAGCAGGGACAGTATCTGCTTAATGCCGGCTTATCGGAGCTCGTTGACCCAACACTTATCCTCGACCGTGGCAACAGCGACGGCTCAAAGGCGAGCCACTACAATCCTTTCCAGAAGAAATAACAACAAAGATATCTCCCTGCATCGGTCATCGAGCGGTGCGGGGCGAGGTTTTAATTTAAGTTTAAGAGTATGAAAAAAAAGTTTTGGAATGAGGTATCGTACTGCGGTGCGATTCTCGGTTTGGTAAACATCGCCTTTACATTGGCGGGGATGTACCTGCCACAGTCGGCAGGCGCAATTGTTTCGGGCCTTAATTTCGTTGCAACAATCTATCTGTTGTTCCTCTACACCAAGCGACGCGCAGCGCAGTTTACCCAGGAGGGCTACACCTACGCTCAGTGCCTGGGCTTTATGACTGCTGCGGGTATCTTCGCAGGCATCATCACGGGTGCATACCAGATTGTGGCGAGCAACTTTTTCTTCACCGAGCGCTACGAAACGCTCTACAAAACCATGATTGCCGCATACGCTCAGATGGGTATGTTTGACAACAACGTGATGGACACACTCAAAACGACCATGCACTCATACATATTCTCTCCAATGCCCGTTTTGATTACAAACATTCTGGGCATGTGCTTCTCGTTTGCCTTCTACGGCCTGTTCATAGCCATTGGCGCCAAACGTGAGGCCGACATTTTCGACAATCAGGAGTACGAGGAGCAATAGAATGGAGCAGAAACTGAACATATCCGTTGTTGTACCCCTATATAATGAGGAGGAGTCACTCGCAGAACTCGTGAGTTGGATTCATCGCGTAATGGAGGCTAACCACTTCTCTTACGAGGTGATTCTCATCGACGATGGCTCGTCGGATGGTTCGTGGGCAGAGGTGGAGCGCCTGAAAGAGGAATATGCAGCAATCAAGGGCATACGCTTTGCTCGCAACTATGGCAAGTCGGCAGCTCTCTACTGCGGCTTTGCCGAGGCCGCAGGTGAGGTGGTAATTACGATGGATGCCGACCTGCAAGACTCGCCTAATGAGATACCCGAGTTATATCGTATGATTATGCAGGAGGGCTACGACCTTGTGTCAGGCTGGAAGAAGAAGCGCTACGACCCCGCAGGCAAACGTCTGCCAAGCAAGTTCTTCAACTGGACAGCACGCCTAGTGTCGGGCATTAAACTTCACGACTTCAACTGCGGACTGAAAGCCTACCGCCGCCGCGTGGTTAAGTCCATCGAGGTCTATGGCGAGATGCACCGCTACATACCCATCCTTGCCAAGCACGCAGGCTTCAAGCGTATAGGTGAGAAGGTCGTGCAGCATCAGGAGCGCAAGTATGGAGTCTCGAAGTTTGGTATGGAGCGTATGGTAAAGGGTTATCTTGACCTTATCTCCGTGTCGTTTATGTCGCACTTCGGTCGCTCGCCAATGTACTTCTTCGGTAGCTTGGGAACGATTATGTTCCTGCTGGGTGGCGGTACTACGGTGTGGGTCATAGCCGAGAAACTATACAAGCAGATGCACTCGCTGCCTCTGCGTGCCGTGACCGAGCAACCACTCTTCTTTGTGGCTATATTGGCTATCATCCTGGGTGTGCAACTCTTCCTTGCGGGCTTCCTCGGGGAGTTAATCAACCGCAACTCTTCGGATAGAAACAAGTATCTGATTGACAAGACGCTGAAATAGCGGAGTCTAACCGTCAAGTTTATACACACAAGGGGCTGCTTAACACACAATGTTAGCAGCCCCTTAATTTATATTATAAAGCGTTGCTCTTTATTTACAAGCTATCTTCTCCACACGTCGCTGATGACGGTCTCCCTCAAACTCGGTGCTAAGGAATGTGCTAACAATGGCAATGGCCATATCGTTAGATATGAAGCGCGCAGGCAAAACCACCACATTGGCATCGTTATGCTGACGTATGAGAGCTGCAACCTCCTCATTCCAACACAAGCCTGCACGAATACTCTGATGCTTATTCAGGGTCATAGCCATACCCTCACCCGAGCCACACAAGCCAACACCCTGCTCCAACTCGCCAGCCTCGATGGCCGCTGCCAGGGCGTGCCCGAAGTCGGGGTAGTCGATACTCTCCTCGGAGTGAGTGCCAAAATCTATCACCTCATACCCTTTGGTTGAAAGGTAGCCCACCAACAGCTCCTTCATCTGATATCCTGCGTGGTCGCAAGCGATTCCTATCTTTTTCATAATATCCTTACCTATTTATACAAAGTTAGCTATTCTATCTTAAAAAAGCAATTACTGAGCCATAATTAGCTCCTCAAACTCCTCAACGGGCAGAGCCTCCACCTGGCAGTCGCCAATCCTGGTCGGAAAGACGACATATATCTGCTCGCCCTCGCTCTTCTTATCCTTCCTCGCAGCCTTCAACAGCTGGCGCATCTGCACGGGAGAGTCCAAGACAAAGCCCGCACGCAGCAAGAGGTTGTTTATGCGCTCAGCATCGGAGGCTGACAACAGCCCACGCTTAACCGCAACGCCCGCTATGAGCGACAGCCCCACCGCAACCGCTTCGCCGTGATTCATCTCTGACGAACACTTCTCGATGGCGTGCGCCAGCGTATGACCCAGATTCAGCTTGCGTCTGTCACCCGACTCGCGCTCATCACGCTCGACAATGTCGGCCTTGACCTTAATGGCTCGATAGACTATCTCGCCAAGCAGCTCGTGATTATTCAGCAGAGAGTCAAAATCGCAACCCTCCAACTGCTCAAAAAGCGTAGCATCGGCAATAATTCCCGCCTTGATTATCTCGGCAAGGCCCGTGCGGAACTCACGCTTGGGAAGGGTTCGGAGCATATCCACATCGCACACAACAAACGAAGGCTGGTTGAATGTGCCCACCATATTTTTGTAGCCATCCATATTGACACCATTCTTTCCACCCACACTCGCATCGACCTGACCAAGCAGCGTTGTTGAGACAAAGCCAAACTCCACACCACGCATATAGGTCGATGCTGCAAAGCCCGCAATGTCGGTCACAATACCACCGCCTATGCCGAGTATAAATGTCGAGCGGTCGGCACCCATCTCTATCAGGCGGCGATAAATCACATCGAGCGTATGCAGCGTCTTGCTTGTCTCGCCCAGGCCTATTAGAATGTGCTCGTATTGTTCAACAAAAGAGTGGTAGTGGCGGTCTATATTTGAGTCCGTAATCACAATCACACGCTTTGCGGGCAATAGCTGGGGCAACACCTCGGCGAGGCGTCCGACAACGACACGGCTGCGACCTTTTATCTCAATTATATGTTTCATAGCGATAACTTACTTGAATAGTCAAGCAAAAATAGCACATTTCTGCCGATTTTTTATAACTTTGCAGCGATAAATTCAATTACTATGCAAAAACTTCGCAACATTGCAATCATTGCACACGTCGATCACGGCAAAACAACACTGGTCGACAAGATGATTGTTGCCGGACACCTGCTGCGTGGCGACAACAACACGGGCGACCTTATTATGGACAATAATGACCTTGAACGCGAGCGAGGCATTACCATTCTGTCGAAGAACGTATCGGTTATATATAAGGACTACAAGATTAACATTATCGACACTCCGGGCCACGCCGACTTTGGTGGCGAGGTGGAGCGCGTACTTAATATGTGCGACGGTGTACTGCTGCTCGTAGATGCCTTCGAGGGCACTATGCCGCAGACCCGCTTCGTATTGCAGAAGGCACTGTCGCTGGGCAAGAAGCCTATCGTAGTGGTAAACAAAGTAGATAAACCCAACTGCCGCCCCGAGGTGGTTAATGAGCAGGTCTTTGACCTTATGTTCTCGTTGGGTGCCACCGAGGAGCAGCTCGACTACAAGACAATATACGGCTCAGCAAAGCAGGGCTGGATGTCACACCTGTGGAACGAGCCTACCGACTCAATAGCACCTCTGCTCGATGCCATCATTGACGAGATTCCTGAGCCCGAGGTTGTTGAGGGAACACCACAGATGCTTATCACATCACTCGAATATTCGCCTTATGTAGGTCGTATTGCGGTGGGTAAGATTACGCGTGGCGAGTTGCGCGTCGGTCAGAATGTGACACTTGCAAAGCGCGACGGCGAGACAATGATAAAGACCCGCATCAAGGAACTTATGGTCTTTGATGGTCTGGGCAAAAAGAAGGTCGAGAGCGTAGGCTGCGGCGAGATATGCGCCATGGTGGGCATCGAGGGCTTTGAGATTGGTGATACGATTTGCGACTTCGAGAACCCCGAGCCGCTGCCACCTATTGCTATTGATGAGCCAACGATGTCTATGTTGTTTACAATCAACAACTCGCCATTCTTCGGTCGCGACGGTAAGTTCGTCACCTCACGTCACTTGAAGGAGCGTCTTGACCGCGAGCTTGAACGCAACCTCGCACTGCGTGTCGCACCCGGGCAGAATGCCGACTCGTTCATCGTCTATGGACGAGGCGTGTTACACCTCTCGGTACTTATCGAGACTATGCGTCGCGAGGGCTACGAACTTCAAGTGGGTCAGCCCAAGGTCATCATCAAGGAGATTGACGGTGTGAAGTGCGAGCCCGTGGAGGAGATGACCGTAGATTGCCCTGACGAGCATGCGGGCACAGTTATCGAGATGGTGACAAAGCGCAAGGGTAATATGACAAATATGGAGTCTGACGGCGAGCGTACACGTTTGGAGTTTCTGGTGCCTTCACGTGGCATCATAGGCTTGCGTTCAAATATGCTCACAGCAACTGCGGGCGAGGCCATTATGACCCACCGTCTGAAGGACTTTGAGCCTTGGATGGGCGATATCGAGATGCGCACAAATGGCTCACTCATAGCCTCGGAGACAGGTACGGCATACGCCTACTCGATAGATAAGTTGCAGGACCGCGGTCGCTTCTTCATAGCACCTATGGATGAGGTGTATTGTGGTCAGGTGGTTGGCGAGAGCACACGTCAGGGCGACATCACCATAAACGTAACCAAGGCCAAGCAGCTTACCAATATGCGAGCATCGGGTGCCGACGACAAGGCTGTCATTGTGCCTCCCAAGGTCTTTTCATTGGAGGAGGCGTTGGAGTACATAAAGGCCGACGAGTATGTTGAGGTTACGCCAAAGTCTATGCGTCTGAGGAAGATTCTCCTCAACGAGATTGACCGCAAGCGCGCCGCCAAGCAGGAGTAGGCTGAATTAGAGAAGTTAGAGAGATTAGGGAGTTTAGGGAAAGATTTATGTGTCTTCCCTAAATTCCCTAAATTCATTAAACTCTCTATTCTGCCACCACCAATAAACAGCATAACAAGTGGGATTTTTAGGCATACGAAACCCGAAAAACCGCAACATACTAAACGTATGTGAGCACACCTCGGACAGACTAACAAAAAAAATCACCTTGTTACCACACCAAACCAAGAAATCGCATAACAAGTGGGATTTTTAGGAACGCAAAGGTGGAAATAGCGGAGCATACTAAACGTATGTGAGCATATTTCGACCAAAGCGTGACACCAAAATCACCTTGTTATGCGGTTTCTTATTTCAGACCCATAGACTCTACTAATGCCTTCGCCTGAGGCTCGTGACCGCGGAACTCAACATAAAGCTCCATAGGGTGACGCTGACCGCCGCTCTGCAAAAGCTTACGGAAAGAGGCTGCGGTCTTGGCATCGAAGATTCCATTCTGCTTAAAGAGCGAGAAGGCATCGGCAGCCAGCACCTCTGCCCATTTATAGCCGTAATAGCCTGCGGCGTAACCGCCCGAGAAGATATGGGTAAAGGCAGGAGCCATAGCTGTGCCCTCAACCACAGGAGTTATCTGCACCGGAGCCATCGACTCGCGCTCAAACTCCTGAACATCGCCCGTGAAAGGTGCTTCAAGAGTGTGCCAAGCCATATCCGAGAGTCCGAAGGATAGCTGACGCAGGTTGCTGTACGCTGCAAGGAAGTTCTTCGCGGCAACAATCTTCTCGACCAATTCGGCTGGAATAGGCTCGCCCGTCTGATAATGTACAGCCCACAGGTCGAGGTACTCCTTCTCGGTAGCCCAATTTTCCAATATCTGCGATGGGAGCTCCACAAAGTCACGATATACATTAGTGCCATTCAATGACTCATACTCGCCCTTTGCCAGCATACCGTGCAGGGCGTGGCCAAACTCGTGCAGGAAGGTGGTAAACTCATCGAAGGTAAGCAACGATGGCGTTGTCGCGGTAGGCTTTGTGAAGTTCATCACAAGTGACACCAAAGGACGTGTCTCAACACCGCCTACAACCTTAGTGCCTCTGAACTCGGTCATCCACGCACCCGAACGCTTCGACTCGCGGGGGAAGAAGTCAAGATACAGCACAGCAAGAAAATCGCCACTCTTATCCTTAACCTCGTAAGCCTGAACTTCGGGGTGGTAGACCGTAATGTCGCTCGTTGGCACAAACTGTAAGCCGTAGAGCTTCTCTGCAACCATAAAGACACCCTTGATGACGTTGTCAAGCTTCAAGTATGGCTTCACCTGCTCGTCGTTGATTGAGTACTTCTCCGACTTATATTTTTCGGTGTAATAGGCCCAATCCCAAGGCATCACATCACCCTCGAAGCCAAGCGAGTGAGCATAGTCGTCAATCATTGCATAGTCCTTCTTGCCGTAGTCGAGTGTTGCCTCACGCAGCTCTTCGAGGAACGAGTTTACACTCTCGGCACTGCCTGCCATACGCTCCTCCAACACATAGTCGGCATAGGTGTCGTAGCCCAGAAGGCGTGCTATCTTCAAGCGCAGGTCAGCAATCTTGCTGATGATGGCCGTGTTGTCGAACTCACCACCCAAAGCGCGGCTGTTGTATGCTCTGTACAGAGCCTCCTTCTCCTCGCGCTGCGACGAGTAGGTCATAAATGGGATGTAGCTTGGAGCCTTCAACGTAACGGTCCAGCCCTTCTGACCGCGTGCCGCAGCATCGGCCGCCATAGCCTCCTTGACAAAGTCTGGTAACTCGGCAACCTTCCTTGCATCGGTGATATTTATCGTAAAGGCATTCGTTGCCGACAAGGCATTCTGACCAAAGAGCAGCGTCGCCTCCGACAGAGCGGCTGTATATTCGCGATACAACGCCTTATCCTCATCAGAAAGCGAGGCACCCGAGCGGGCAAAGCCCTTGTAGCAATCGTCGAGCAACTGCTCATCAACATCGCTCAGGCCAAAGCGAGAGCCATTGTAGACAGCCTTCACACGCTCGAAGAGTTGTGGGTTAAGCGATACGTCGTTGCTCAGCTCCGTCAACTTGGGCTGTATGCGCAAAGCTATGGCGTCCATCTCCTCCGAGGTGTCGGCCTCACGCAAGTTATAGAACAGCCCCAAGATGCGGTTAAGCAGCGCACCCTGACGCTCCAACGCCACCACCGTATTCTTGAACGTAGGCTTGGCGGGATTATTCACAATGGCATCAACCTCGGCACGCGACACAGCAATAGCCGTCTCGATAGCCGGCTCGTAGTCGGTAATCTTAATCTTATCGAAAGGGGGTGTGGCATAAGGGGTATCCCACTCTGCCAAAAGAGGGTTTGTGGTATCAATCTCGGGCAGAACCACTACGGGCATCTGCTCACCACAACCTGCCATCAAAGCACTGAATGTCATCATCAAAAATAATTTTTTCATAATTCTATACTCTATTTTGTTTCTTCACTTACTATCTTAACACTATCAGCCTGCACCTGCGACTCAACCATCTGTGGCTCAGGCTCAGCAACCTGTACAGATAGTGAATCGGAAGCTTGCGCCGCCAACGAATCTGCGGCCTGCATTGCCAACGAATCTGCGGCCTGAGCACGGGCAGCCTCACGCTCCTGACGTGAACGCTCGGCACGTTGACGAGCCAACTCGCGTGAATTTATATGCAGAACTTCTCGCTGGGGCTGAGGCTCCGAGTCATCAACAACCTCATCCTTAACCAAGCCGCGCGCAACAAGCATTGCCCTCTTGTCGGGGTCGGCACCGCGGAAGGCACGATACATATCCATACCATCACGGCTGCCTCCCTTTGAGAGAATCTCTCGGCGCAGGCGCTCCGCCGTAGCACGGTCAAAGAGGTCACCGCTCTCGACAAAGGCCTGGAAGGCATCCTTATCGAGCACCTCTGCCCAGATGTAAAAGTAGTAGCCCGCCGAGTAACCACCATCGAAGATGTGGCTGAAATAGGTGTAGTGGTAGCGAGGCTCAATCTGAGGTATGAGGCCTCGCTTCTCCGTGAGCGACTTACGCTCGAACTCGGCAACATCTACCATTTCGGCACTCTGAACGGAGTGAATATCGAAATCGGACAATGCCGCAGCCAACAGCTCGGTGGTATTGAAACCCTCATTGAAGGTTGCACTCTTGCGTATTTTGGCTATCATGTGGTCGGGCATAACGGCCGATGTCTGGTGATGTACGGCATACTGTTTAAGCATAGGTGCCGAGAATGCCCAATTCTCCATAATCTGTGACGGCAGCTCCACAAAATCGCCCTCAACGCCCGCCAGACCGCGATACTTAACATCGGCAAAGAGGTTATGCAAGGCGTGTCCGAACTCGTGGAACAGAGTCTCAACCTCGTCTATCGAGAGCAGCGCAGGCTTCTTGCCCACGGCAGGGGTGAAGTTGCACACAATACTTACAACGGGAGGCACTCGTTTGCCATCCTTGTATGACTGGTCTACATAGGTGCCACACCACGCACCACCCTGCTTGCTGGCACGGGGATGGAAATCGAAGTAGAGCGCACCGAGAGGCGTATCATCACCATCCAGCACCTCATACACCTCGCAATCCTTGTGATACACAGGAGCCCGCAGAGGACGTAACGTAATACCAAACAAGCGGTTGGCAAGGAAGAAGATTCCGTTCTTGGCATTTTCCAGCGACAGGTAATCGCGCACACGCTCCTCCTCGATATTATAATCTTTCTTGCGTACCTGCTCGGCATAGTACCACCAATCCCACGACTCGAACTTGGCGTCGTTGCCATTATCCCTCTTAAACAACTGCTCCATACGCTCCAACTCAGCCTTTGCCTGCTCCAAAGCGGGTGTCCACACACCCTCCAAGAGCTCATACACAGCCTCGGGCTTGCCCGCCATCTCATCGGCAGTAACATAGTGGGCATAACTATCGTAGCCCAGCAACTTAGCCTTCTGGTAGCGCAGGCTGACCATCTGAGCGATGATGGACTTATTATCGTTTTCGTTATCGTTGTTACCACGTTTCAAGTACGCCTTGTATATCTGCTCACGCACAGCACGGTCACGGCAATAGGTAAGCAGAGGCAGCATACTTGGCTTATGCAGGGTGAAGAGGAACTTCCCGCCCTTACCCGCCGCCTTTGCCTCGGCAGCAGCAACCTCCATCACAGCCGTAGGTACTCCATCGAGTTTGTCGCGCTCGACAAGGAGTTGGTAGGCATTGGTCTCGGCAAGCAGATTGCGACTGAAATCAACGCCCAAAGCCGACAGGCGCTCGTTAATATGCTGCAAGGAGTCCTTATCCTGTGGCGAGAGCAATGCTCCCGAGCGGACAAAGTCGTTGTATATCTTCTCGGTAAGGCGTCTTTCATCGCCCTGCAAGCCCTCTACATCGCGGCTCTCGTACACAACCTTAATACGCTCGAAGAGTTTGTCATTCATAGAGATGGCGTCGCTGTGTGCCGCAAGTGCCGGATATATCTGGGCAGAGAGCTCCTGCATCTGCTCGTTGGTGTCGGCCTCGGACAACATACCAAACACCGTAGCCACACGCCACAGCATCTCGCCCGAATTATCGTACGCCAATATGGTATTCTCGAATGTGGGACGCTCGGCAGCGTTTACAATGCTGTCAATCTCAGCCTTATGCTGCAACATACCCTGCTCAAAGGCGGGTTTGAAATGCTCTGATTTGATACGGTCGAAGGGAGGAGCACCGTAAGGAGTATCCCACTGAGGCTCAAAAAATGGGTTTACAGCAACGGTTTCGGCCTTATTACACGAAAAATGAGTCATAATAATCATCGCAAATGCGAATAAACCTAAAAAGCGTTTCATTCCTTAATTTATATTTAATATCTTTGCAAAGATAATATTTAGCACCAAGTTATGCAACTATTTTACTCTCCTAATATCACTCCTCCCATATACACTCTGGAAGAGGAGGAGTCGAAGCACTGCGTCAGGGTGCTGCGCCTGGGTGTGGGTGACGAGCTATTCATAACCGACGGCAGGGGCAACCTCTACAAGGCCCGCATCGTAGAACCTCATCAGCACCACTGCACCGTAGAGGTTGTGGAGACCTTTGCCGAGTATGAGAAGCTGCCCTACTCGCTCACAATGGCAGTGGCTCCGACAAAGAACATAGACCGTTACGAATGGTTCCTGGAAAAGGCCACAGAGGTCGGCACAAGTCGTTTTATACCTATTGAGTGTGACCACAGCGAGCGTCGCAGCATAAAGCTTGACCGCGAAATGAGGGTCATCACCTCGGCCGTTAAGCAGTCGCTGAAAGCCTACCACCCTGCTCTTGATGAATTAACTCCTCTAAGACAAGTTATCGAGGCTCCGTTTGAGGGGCAAAAGTTTATAGCACACTGCGACAGGAGTTTTGGCGAGAAGCCCTTCCTGCCTTCGGTCATAAAAAAATCTGAGAATATTTTAATTTTAATTGGTCCCGAAGGCGATTTTTCGCCCGAAGAGATTAAATTTGCAGTCGCAAACGGCTTTCAACCCATATCGCTCGGTACGCAGCGTCTGAGGACTGAGACGGCTGCCGTGGCAGCAGCGATTATGGTTGCAACAATTAACGGATTGTAAACAACAACTTTATACGATGTTTTATATTTCATTGCTTATTGCTCTTATGCTTCTTATAGTGGCAATCTTTTCGGCTCCACTACAAAAGAAGATGTGGGTAGCATTTACTGCCACAGCGGCAGTAGCCCTGCTCTCAGCCACAGCGGCAATAGCCACGCTATTGAGTGGGGAGGAGATGGAGTTATTGCAGATTATGAGTCCTTTCTTTGGAGGCGAATTGCTGACGTTGGACCCGCTGTCTGCAATTTTTGTCTTGATAATCAGCATTGCTGGCGTGGCAACACTGCTCTACTCACGCGGTTACCTGTCACACTATCTTGACAAGAAGTCGCCGGCACACATATCCCTGCACTACACCGCTCTGGTTGTGCTGGTGGCGTCAATGATATTGGTTGTGCTGTCCAGCGGAGGCTTTTCGTTCCTCTTTGCGTGGGAGCTGATGACCATAGCTTCGTTCCTGCTCATATTGTTCGATGCCGAGCGACAGCAGGTACTCCGCGCTGCTTTGGCCTACCTGATTATGATGCACATAGGTTTCGTGCTGCTTGTAGCGGGCTTTGCCGGCATATATACCGTTAGCGGGTCGGGCAACTTCGCCGACCTGGCCGTATGCTTCTCGTGCGGCAAGACGCTACCTATCTTCATACTCTTCCTGCTGGGATTTGGTATGAAGGCGGGTCTGTTCCCTATGCACGTCTGGCTGCCTGAGGCTCACCCCGCAGCACCCTCGCACGTCTCGGCCATTATGTCGGGTGTGATGATTAAGACGGGTGTGTATGGTGTTATGCGCGTGCTGTGGTATGTGGTCGAGGCGCAGGAGTTGCACATCATAGGCCTTATAATTCTTGGCGGAGGTATCATCACGGGGTTGTGGGGTGTTATACTGGCTGCCGTGCAGAACGACGCCAAGCGACTGCTTGCATATTCGAGTATCGAGAACATTGGAGTCATCTTCATAGGCTTGGGCATATCCACACTTGCCTACGCCGCAGGTAATCAGGCTGTGGCCGCCATAGCCTTCTGCGGAGCATTGCTGCACACGATAAACCACTCGTTCTTTAAGTCGTTGCTCTTCTTCGGAGCAGGTAACATCTACTCGAAGATGCACACTACGCTACTCGACAACTTTGGAGGTGTGGCCAAGCATATGCCCGTAACGGCTATCCTGTTCCTTGTAGCAACCGTTGCCATCTGCGCCCTGCCACCGATGAATGGCTTTGTGGGTGAGTTCCTCATATACTTGGGTATGCTGGACAGCATACGCGAGGGTGTGAACACCATCTACGCCGCAGCGGGCATCCTGGCTCTCTCTCTCATTGGCGGAGTGGTCGTGCTGGCCTTCACAAAACTTTACAGCACCATCTTCCTCGGCTCGCCACGTCATCACCACGTAGCGGAATCAACCGAGGTGGACAACCTGCGCATTGCGGCGATGGCAATACCTATGGCGTGCATAATTGCAATAGGTCTGTTCCCACAGGGTGCTATCAGGGTTGTGGAGAGTGTAGCGGTGCAGTTCTACCCCACTTCGGAGGGTATCATCGAGGGCTACCTATCACCAAACCTGTGGAAGATATCGCTTACAGCGTGGCTGCTCATCATAGTCATTGCCCTGCTCTATGCCTTTAAGCAGCGTCTGCAACGCAATCGCCGCATTGAGCAGGGCCCAACGTGGGGCTGCGGCTTCACTTCGCCCAATATTCGTATGCAATATACAGGAGAGTCCTTCTCCGAGGGGTTGGAGTCTATCGCCACAACCCTGACGCAGAACACCGTCGAGGGTCGTGCCGTGAGCAAGAGCGAGATATTCCCCTCAACGCACGGTTACAGCGTGCGCCACAAGGATAAGATTGACCGTCTGTTTGCTGCGTGGTGGGTTGAGCTGCTACACATCATTAACAAACGCACGATGAGTCTGCGCACGGGAAAAATCAACCACTACATTCTCTTTGCGCTGCTCTTCCTGGTAGTGATATTTATTCTTTCAATCTTTAAGTTTATCTAAGTATGGCAATAGTATTGAACACTCTGTTGATGATTATTACGGCAATCGCCATACCCGGAATAATAAACCGCACGCGTGCCGTGCTGGCTGGTCGCAAGGGTATACCTTTTGCTCAGCACCTACGCAATGTGAATGTGCTGCTGCGCAAGGGCGCTGTATATTCAACCACCACAACGGCACTCTTCAAGATTGCACCTGCCGTATATTTAGGTGCAGCCATCGTCGCAACGCTTATGATTCCCGTTGCCGACCTGTACCCCGTAATCTCGTTTAAGGGCGACGTTATCTGCTTCGCCTACACGTTGGCACTTGCCCGCGTAGCACTCATCTTGGCTGCAATGGATACGGGCAGTTCGTTTGAGGGTATGGGAGCAGCCCGCGAGGCTCTGTATGGGGCATTGATTGAGCCTGCGATGATGATTGGCTTCGCCACACTCGCCCTGTTCTGTGGTTACACCTCGTTTGCCGACATATTCGAGTATGAGCAGTCGTTTGACCTGCACCTGACGATAGTTATGTTGCTGACAGCCTTCCTCTTTGTCGAGATTACCTTTGTGGAGTCGGGCCGTGTGCCTGTGGATGACCCACGCACGCACCTCGAACTTACAATGATACACGAGGTTATGTGTCTTGATTACAGCGGCGTGGATATGGGTATGATACAGATTGCCGGCTGGTTAAAGACTGCCTGCTTCTCGATGATTGCTGCCAATGCCGTGGCAGCTACGGGATGCTTCCATTGGTGGTTTGCAGTGCCTTTGGCAATACTCCTCACGGGTGTGTCGGTAGGTGTTGTGGAGTCGTCGCAGGCGAGAAACAAGCTATCGCGCAACACTACTTTTATCGTCACCATATCGGCTCTGGCGGCATTGATATTCTTTATCGGGTTCCTGCTAAAATTGAATATTAACATCTAAGGATATGCTACTGTCACTAATTATACTCTACATCATCACGCTCATCTACATTTCTATCGTTGAGCGTTTCCGCAACTATGCTTCAATAATCGCTATGCAGGGGTGGATTTTGCTGGGCATAGCCCTGCTGCGCCTGCACTCGCTGGACTGGCTCGAACTCTCGTTCATCATCATCGAGACCCTTATCTTCAAGGCTCTCATCGTGCCGGCTATCCTGATGCGCGTAATCAAGCAGACACATATAAACCGTGTGACGGCGACGGGCACATCGCTGTTTAACTCGCTGATGCTCTCCATAACGGCTCTCACGATAAGTGCCGTGATGACCTATTACGTTGCCGACCACAATATCAATATGGTGTTCTTTGGCGTTGCATTGTATGCCCTTCTCTCGGGACTTATCCTAATAGTGCTGCGCTCACGCATCTTTACACACATGGTGGGCTTTCTGGTTATTGAGAATGGAGTGTTCCTCTTCTCAATGGCCATAGGTGTTGAGATGCCAATGCTTATCAACGCAGCCATTATGCTCGATATCCTTATCTCTGTGCTTATGCTCGGAATGTTTATGACCAAGGTAGACAAGCAGATACACACCGACAACAGCGACTCTTTAACCAACGTAAAAGATTAAGTTATGATATATATCTTCTTTGCAATATGGCTCGCCATAGGAGCGAGTGCATTTCTTGCCCGCAGCCGTCGCACGGTGCATATGTTGTGTGCTATGTACCTGACAGCACACGCCTTGTTTGCCGGAGTGCTCCTGGGAGGTAAGTACCTCTCTACGTCGGGCGTGTTCTTCACCTTCGATGAGGTGGGAACACTCTTTTACCTGCTGCTCGTCGTGGTAGCGATATTTGTCTTTATACACTCTGACGCCTACCTTAAACGAGATGAGATTACCGACTATCGCAGCTACTTCGCCCTGCTGATGCTGCTCACAACGGCTATCACGGGAGTATATTTTGCAAACAACATAGCCATAACGTGGATTCTGCTCGAAACGACCACGCTGTGTGGTGCAGGTATCCTCTACTACCGCCGCTCGGAGGCTACGTTGGAGGCTACGTGGAAGTATCTGTTCGTGTGCTCTACGGGTATTGCCATAGCCTACCTGGGCATCCTGCTGCTGTGCGCCGCAGCGGCCAACTCATCGCTTAACTATGGTGACCTGCAACAGCTTATCGTGAATGGTAACCCACTATATTTGAAGGCGGCCTTCCTGCTTGTGCTCACGGGGTATAGCTGTAAGATGGAGATATTCCCGCTCTACACCATCGGCGTAGATGCCAACTTCGCAGCCCCTGCACCGGCAGCAGCAATGCTCTCTACGGGACTGGTGAATGCGGGCTTCCTGGCTATTTTCAGAGTTTACCGACTCTTTGCACATACCACCCTGATGGAGTGGGTGCAGAGTGTGATGCTTATAATTGGTGTTATGAGCCTCGTTGTAGGTGCGCTGTTCCTGCGCCGCACGAACAACTACAGGCGATTCCTCTCCTACTCTACGGTTGAGAATATGGGTATCGTAGCCATAGGCCTGGGCATAGGTGGTGCAGGTGTGTGGGCAGCAGTGTTCCACGTCGTATGCCACACCTTCATCAAGAGCGGCCTCTTCCTGCAAATAGCCATCGTCAGACAAATATACAACGGCTACCGCATAAACCGCATTGGCGACTACATCAAAATCAACAAGGTGGGAGCCATAGCCATTATAGTTGGTATGGTGGCTGTGCTGGCATTCCCTCCCTCGCCACTCTTTATCTCGGAGCTGATGATTATGGCTCAGTCTCTCGCGGTGGGTAAGTGGTGGCTTATAGCCATTATGGTTGTGCTGCTCTGCATTGTGATATTTACGGTGTGCCACCGCTTCATTAAGCTGTGCTACCAGCCTAATCAGGATGAGCTGCACCTCTCAAACATCGACCGCCGACTATCGTACAGCGCCCTGACACTGCTCCTTGCGGCTCTCGTGCTGGGTCTGTGGCAGCCAGAGATACTTTGCAATATCATTGACAAAATAGCAACATTATAGCGAATGAAATACTATATTACAGATAACCTCGGCGCAGCCGTCAAGCTGTCGGACATCCCCCAGGTGGAGTATGCCGCCCTGTATGAGGATGTGAAGGAGCGCTTGCAGAGCGAGAACATCCATGTGGCTCACTACTTTGCACGCCCCGAGCAGGAGAAGTTGAAGTTTTATCTCATACTGCTCGACGACAAGGAGCATAAGGTGATGATAACGTCGTTTGCGATGGAGTACTACGACGACATTGCCCTGCCCTCACTCACGGCCCTGCATCCACAGATGCACCCCTTCGAGCGTGAGATTACCGAGCTCTACAACGTGGAGTTTGACTCTATGCCGTGGAATAAGCCTCTGCGCTTTCCGTTCAACCGCCGCAACCGCCATTCAACGATGGACAACTACCCCTTCTATTCGATTGAGGGAGAGTCGCTGCACGAAGTGAACGTAGGCCCTATACACGCGGGCATCATCGAGCCGGGTTCCTTCCGCTTTATATGCAATGGCGAGAATGTGCTGCACCTGGAAATAGCCCTGGGCTACCAGCACCGTGGCGTGGAGAATGAGTTCTCGGCAACCACAAACCGTCTGCGTCAGTCGCTTCTGGCGGAGGCCATTGCGGGCGACAGTGCCGTGTCGCACTCGGTGGCATTTGCCGCTGCGGTGGAGAAGCTGGCAGGCAAGGCGAGCAACGACAACCTCAGCATAGAGCGTTGCGTGGCTCTTGAATTAGAACGTATGGCGATGCACATAGCCGATACGGGCGCACTCTGCACCGATGTAGGCTACCAGCTTGGGCAGGTGGCGTGCGAGGCACTGAGAACGGTAACCATAAACACCACCCAGGCGTGGTGTGGCAACCGCTTTGGTAAGGGTCTGGTGCGTCCCGGGGGTACAAACAAGCCCCTCACGGAGGCGAAGATAGAACTTATACGCAAGAATGTCGAGGATGTACGCCGTCGCTACAACGAGGTGAAGGAGGATATAGAGTCCTCGCCAAGCATTCTCTCGCGTTTCGAGCAGTGCGGTCTGGTACCAAAAGCCGAAATGTTGCGCATCGGCGGTGTGGGTATGGCATCAAGGGCGAGTGGCGCAGGTCGAGACATACGCTCGTCGCACCCCTATGCGGCTTACTCAACTGCAATAGAACACCAGGCGGTGAAGATGCTCGATGGCGACGTTATGGCGCGTCTTATGGTGCGCTGCCACGAGGTGTTGCAGTCGGCAGACTACATACTGCAACTGCTCAGCCGCTACACACCTGCGGCACTTCCTGCACCCGACTACGATACGGCATTGCAGGCCGAGAGCCTCTCCTTAGGTTTGATTGAGGGTTGGAGAGGTGAGATTTGTCACATAGCCATAACCGACAAGGAGGGCGCCATAGCTACCTACAAGATCAAGGACCCAAGCCTGCATAACTGGCTGGCGCTGACGCTGGCGGTGCGCAGCGAGGGCATCTCGGACTTCCCAATCAACAACAAGAGTTTCAACCTCTCATATTGTGGTCACGATTTGTAACAGTTAAGATTATGATAATTCCAAAGATAAAGGTTCTGCACAGCCACGGCTGGCAGTACATACCCGACCTGAATGCCGTTGAGCTCACCGAGGAATTCCGCGGTCGCCCCGTGCTTACATCTACCGACGACAAGCAGGACATCGAGGCGGCGGCAAGGCTATGCCCCACGAAGGCTATCTCGACAACACCCTTCACGCTCGACTTGGGCAGGTGTCTGTTCTGTGGCGAGTGCGCTCTGCGTGCTCCAAAGAATATACGCTTTACCAACGACTACAAGATTGGCTCGACCTCGCGCGAGGCCCTTATCGTAAAGCCCGGCGACGAGCGCATAGAGTTCCACCACGACAAGGTGCGTGAGGTTATCCCCTCGCTCTTTGGCAGGGCGCTGAAACTGCGTCAGGTGTCGGCTGCGGGCGATGCATCAGTGGAGATGGAGCTGAATGCTTCGGGTAACGTGAACTTCGACTTTGGTCGCTACGGAGTGGAGTTTGTGGCCTCGCCACGTCACGCCGACGGCGTAGTCATCACAGGTCCTATATCGCAGAATATGGCCGAGGCGCTGGATATATGCTATAACTCTATACCCGAACCCAAGATTGTCATTGTCTGCGGCTCGGAGGCGTGCTCGGGAGGACTGTTTGCCCAAAGCAAGGCTATCAACAGAGAGTTCCTGGAACGTTACCACGTTGACTTGTGGCTGCCCGGAACACCTACCCACCCGATGACCTTCATTGACGGCGTTATGAACCTGCTGCGCCTGAAACAGCGTTAGACTCGCACTCGGCAGAGGTCACTTCGACCCCCATATTGGGCGTTTGACCCAGCATTAAGGAGCACAAGCGATTATTCTCGTTAGTTTTGTATAGCCGACGAGAATATTTGTTTAACCTAAAAACTATAATTATGAAAAAGTCACTTATCATTTCAGCCGTTGCTCTTTTGCTGAGCGTTACAGTATCTGCGCAGAATACCGAGCCTAAGCCTGCCGAGCGCAAGGCTCCTACTATGGAGCAGATAGCCCAGCGTCGTGCCGACTGGCAGCGCAAAGCCCTTAACCTGAGCGATGCCCAGCACCAAAAGCTCTATAAGTTCTACCTCAAAGAGGCAAAACAGAACAAGGCACGCTGGGAGAAGATGAAGAAAGAGCAGGAGAAGAAGGTCAGTCAGTTGAAGAAGATATTTACCGAGGAGCAGTGGGATAAGTATAAGAAGATGCAGAAGCGTCATCGTGCGGCTATGCAGAAGCGTATGCAGCGCCCAATGCACAAGGGCCAGCATCCTACGGTGCACAAAGGACAACGCCCCCCGATGCAGAAGGGGCCACAGATTGAGCGTCCCCAAGGCAGAGATAACAATATGTATATCGACAAGGGCGAGGTGAAATAAATTCCCACTAAAATCTGTCTAACAAGGCTCTTTTGGCATCTGGGCTTAATGGTCAAAAAAGAGACCTGTAAGAGGGGGTAAATATCTGAGATTTAGTATATTTGCATCATTTATAATTACTATGGACAAAAAGTTGCTCTCGTTGCGGGAGTTTTGATGTGGTCCGTAAGGGCATCTGGCGGGGGTCACAGCGTTGGTTTTGCAAGAAAT
>JAZUMN010000039.1:0-9721 GCA_045603645.1 Alistipes sp.
TTTGGCATCTGCCTTGTCTGAAAAATGCTCATTTACGCCGAGTAAACAGCGCTTTTTCATCCTGCGAGCAGCTTCAAAATAGCTCTTGTTATACAAATTCAAGGTAAAGAGGTTGTCCTTCAAAAACTTGTTGGACAACCTCTGATTTTATCTCCCTTTAATTGTTATCACAGCTATATCGCTGTATGTCCCTATGCGAAACGGAGGACCCCACAACGAGAGCCCACTTGAAACATAGATGTGGGCGTGTGACCAATGTCGGTAGCCGTGGCTCTGCTCGTAGATTCTGTCCGTGAGCAGGTTAAGCGGAAAGACCTGTCCGCGGTGGGTGTGTCCCGAAAACTGAAAATCTACACCCAGCGAGTCTGCCTCAGCCAAGGCATAAGGCTGGTGGTCGATGACGATTATGGGCTTTGTTTTATCGCACTCGGCAACCAACTCCTCCAAAGGTCTGCGTTTGGGGTTTGTACGGTCATCACGCCCTATGATTTGTATACCGCTGTTGAGCGTTACGATGCTGTCGCGCAGAAGGCCTATGGGTGTATCTTCGAGCAATGCGGAGCACTCCTTTACGCCGCTAATATATTCGTGATTACCCATTGCCATATATACGCCTTGTGATGCCTTTAACTCTTGCAGCTCCTCCTGCATACGCTGCGCGCGCACAGGCTTTACGCTGTTGTCTATCAGGTCGCCACCAATCAATATAATGTCGGGCTGCTGCTCGTTTATCAGCGCTACATACTTTTGCAGTGCTTTTTTATCCGTGCCATATCCAAGATGGATGTCACTTACCGCCACAACGCGCAGAGGCTTTGCAAGAGGCTTTTCAATCTCTATTTCGATGTTCTCGATGCGGGGATGGTGGTAGTTCCAATTGCCATATATCAGCAAGCATATTGTAAAGCCCAGAGCATAGTAAAAGCCTCCGAAGTGGGGTAGTGCAAGATGTATCACATCGACCACTAAGAGCGATAAAACCATATAAAGCAGAAACACCATCCACACAGACCCTACACGAAAGAGTGTGCGTGCCACCATCTCGGGCATTGCAACATCACGGGCTCCTATGGCGATAAAGAGAGCTAATGCCATCACCCAAAAGAGTATGCCAAACGCCACCTTACCCCACAGCGGCAGGTGTGAAAACTGTTGCAGCGAGCGCACAAAGAGGTATATGTTACCGCCCGTGTAGGCTATCATCGTGACGAGAAGAATGGCTTTCATATTGAAAGATTTTTACCTGAACGCAAATATAAACAAAAAGAATCTGTCTAACAAGGCTCTTTTGGCATCTGCCTTGTCTGAAAAATGCTCATTTACGCCGAGTAAACTGCGCTTTTTCATCCTGCGAGCAGCTTCAAAATAGCTCTTGTTATACAAATTCAAGGTAAAGAGGTTGTCCTTCAAAAACTTGTTGGACAACCTCCATAAATATGATTTATTGTGGTTTACTTTGTCGCAGCCTCCAAACGCTTCATCATAACGAACATAAAGAGCGCCGAGAGCAAACAAAGAACGATAAATACTGACCAGGTAATCCACAATGGAATGCCACCCCAGAGGAAGCCACCCACAGCAACAAGCATATTGCCTATGGCTGTCGCAACAAACCAGCAACCCATCATCATACCCTTGTACTTTGGAGGAGCCACCTTCGACACAAACGAAATACCCATTGGTGAGAGCAGCAACTCTGCAAATGTCAGGACAAGGTAGGTTGAAATCAACCAGTTAGCCGATACGAATGTGCCGGCCTCACCAGCCGCAGCCTGCTCGTTTGGAGTCAAAAGACCTATTGAGCCAATAGCCATCACGGCAAAGCCCACAGCAGCGACCAGCATACCGTAAGCAATCTTACGAGGCGCAGATGGCTCCTTGCCCTTGGCTGCAAGTGCACCAAAGATAGCCATTGAAACAGGTGTCAGAGCAACTACATAGAATGGGTTGAACTGCTGGAAGATAGGTGCGCTAACGGCCACAGCACCGTTGATGTTAAGGTACTTGTAAACCAGGATGCCGATAACACCCAGCACAACAACTGCTGACAGTGTCTTACCCTTTGCGCTCTCGCTCTGGAATACTGAGAAAGCGGCATAAACAGCCACGATAACCAAAGCTAAGTTCCATACGTTGAAAGCCATACTCTGCAAGCCCTCAGAAGACTTGGCTGTGAACTCATCAGCGAAGTATGTAAGAGCCAAACCGTTCTGGTGGAATGCCATCCAGAAGAAGATTACAACAGCAAATACCAGGAACAAAGCTGTCATACGAGCCTTGGTCTGCTCAGGTGTAAGGGTATCCTCAACGGGTGTCTCCTCGCCCTTCTTGCGCTGACCACCCTCAACGTGGCGGAACGTAGGACGGAAGATGTAGTAGATGGCGATTGACGCAATCAACGCTACGCAAGCCACAGCAAATGAGAAGTGGTAGGCGTCGTTGCCCGAGAAGCCGAGAGAGGTCTCTGCCCACTCCTTAATCTTTACGGCAGCAGTAGGTGCAAACAAAGCACCGATGTTGATGGCCATATAGAAGATTGAGAATGCTGAGTCGCGCTTGTCTGCGTACTTGGGGTCGTCGTAGAGGTTACCTACCATAACCTGCAAGTTGCCCTTGAAAAGACCTGTACCCAGGCTGATGAAGAGCAACGCAACGAGCATAGCAATCATAGCCAATGTATCACCTCCGAGTGGGAACGAGAGCAACAGGTAACCGATAAACATAATGAAGATACCGCTTGTTACCATCTTACCGAAGCCAAACTTATCGGCCAGGATACCACCCACGAGAGGCATAAAATATACCAATCCGAGGAATGTTGAGTAGATAGCTCCCGCTACGCCGGCATCCAAACCGAAGTTTGCGCGCAGGAAGAGTGCGAATACCGCAAGCATGGTGTAGTATCCGAAGCGCTCACCTGTGTTGGCAAGAGCCAGGGCATACAAACCTTTTGGTTGTCCTTTGAACATAGTTTTAAGTTATTTAATAGTTAATAAATATTGTTTCAAATATTTTTCCCGACAAATATAACGAATTTTTTCTTATATTTGTGTATAAATTGAGCAAAAACAACCAATCGTATGGAGAAGGAAAAGAATATGCTACCAATGGTTGAGCGCGACGAGTGGCTTCATCCCGTGGCAGAGAAGATTCAGGAGCGTCACAATCGTTTCGTGGCACGCCTGGGCGCTATTGAGCAGCAGGCAGGCTCGATTGTTGATTATGCCAATGGCTACCGCTACTACGGCTGGCAGTGGGACGCGACCCTGGACGGCTGGTGGTTCAGGGAGTGGCTGCCCGAGGCATACGATGTCTTTATCTTTGGCGACTTTAACTCGTGGCAGCGCACGCAGCTGCGCCTGGACAGGAATTCAGACGGCGTGTGGAGCATCTTTCTGCCCAATGCCATGTATGGACATCTGTTGCAGCACGGCTCACTCTATAAACTCCACATTCACGGCAAGAATGGCTGGCACGACCGCATACCTGCCTACGCAACGCGTGTGGTGCAGGACGAGCAGACCAAAAACTATACGGCTCAGTTCTGGAACCCCGAAAAACCATATAAGTGGAAGAACAAAAAATTTGACATCTCGCAGGTGGGCGACCTGATGATTTACGAGGCTCACGTCGGTATGTCGCAGGAGGAGCCCAAGGTGGGAACGTATAAGGAGTTTACCCGCAAGGTGCTGCCCCGCATCAAGCAGGCAGGGTATAATGCTGTGCAACTTATGGCCATAGCCGAGCACCCTTACTATGGCTCGTTTGGCTATCACGTTGCCAACTTCTTCGCCCCCTCGTCACGTTGCGGTACGCCCGAGGAGTTGAAGGCTCTGATTGATACAGCCCACAAGATGGGTATAGCCGTTATTATGGACTTGGTGCACGCTCACTATGTGAAGAATATGAATGAGGGCATCCTCGACCTCGATGGTTCGGGTCATCACTACTCAAAGCCGGGCGAGGCGGGCTATCAGCGATATTGGGACTCTATGGTCTTTGACTACGGCAAGGGTGGAGTGGAGCACTTCCTGCTCTCGAACGTTAAGTATTGGCTCGATGAATATCATTTTGACGGCTTCCGCTTCGATGGCGTGACGTCTATGCTCTATTATCACCGTGGCTACACCGACTTCGACTGCCGTGAGAAGTTCTTCGATGCTGGGGTTGATTTGGATGCTGTGACATACCTCACTCTCGCCAACCGACTTATTCACGACTTCCGCCCAACGGCTGTGACCATAGCCGAGGATGTAAGTGGTATGCCGGGCATGTGCTGCAAGATTGAGGATGGAGGTGTAGGCTTTGACTACCGTCTGGGTATGGCTATCCCCGATTTCTGGATTAAGATGCTGAAAGATACCCCCGACGAGGAGTGGAATATATGGGAGATGTGGAACATTATGACCAACCGCCTGCCAGGGGTCAGGACCGTGGCCTATGCCGAGTCGCACGACCAGGCGTTGGTAGGCGACAAGACCATTGCATTCCGTCTGCTGGACAAACTGATGTATGACTCTATGGACCGTGCCTGCGAGAGTGTGGTTGTGGATAGGGGTATGGCTCTGCATAAGATGATACGCCTGCTGACCATCACGACAGGCGGCGAAGCGTACCTTAACTTTATGGGTAACGAGTTCGGCCATCCCGAATGGATAGACTTCCCGCGTGAGGGTAACGGCTGGTCATATAACTATGCACGTCGTCAGTGGTCGCTCCGCGACAATGGCTTTCTGCGCTACGCCTTCCTGGCTGATTTCGACGAGGCTATGATTTCACTTGTTAAGGATAATAAGATTCTCTCCGACGGCTACCCCTACAATCTGCTTATGGATGAGGATAACAAGACGATGGTATATTCGCACCGCGACCTTATATTTATCTTTAACTGGCACCCCACAGCTGCTATTCCCGATTATGAGTTGCCCGTTCGTGAAGCGGGTAAATATGAGGTGGTGCTCTCCACCGATGAAGAGCGTTTCGGAGGCTTGGCGCGTCAGCAGCTTGGCGAGGAGCACTTTACCTTTAATGTCAAGGACGAAGATGGTGCGCTCTACCCACGCCTGAAAGTTTATAATACTGCACGTACGGCGATAGTCCTGAAAAAAGTTGACTAAATATTGTATATTACGACATAAGATACTATATTTGCAGTAGAAATTAAAACATAATTGCCTATGAAACATATACAATATTAAATTACTCAGATCCTTTACTGCGTCTATCGACATTGACGCAAACATATAAAAAGCGTTATCTTTATACTTGCTTGTCGAAATCTGGAAAATTTCAAAGCTGCAAAGGAATAAAGTTTGACGCTCACGTCTATTGCGACGTGGGCTTTATTCTATATTTTGCAGCTAAGGTATTCCAGAACCTCGACAAGCGAATATAAGATTTAGTCCCACGTTTTTTATTGTTATAAGTATTATTAATTTGTTGGGGACTAACAAAAAAAATACATAAAAAAACAATGAAAAAAGTAATAGGCTTATTCGGTTTATTCGTATTACTGACCTCTTGTGCGTCTATTTTCAATGGTTCAAAAGCGAAAATTGTTGTTGATAATGCAGAGCCAATACCAGCACCTGTAACTATGACTGTTGATGGCAAGCAATATGCAGATATCTATTTACCAGCAAAAGTGAGAATCAAAAGAGGTTTCAAATCGTCAACTATTACCGCAACTGCTTCTGGATACAGCGATGGCAAGGTAAATGTTGATAAAAAATTCAACTCAACAACCCTGTTAAATATTTTGTTGGGCGGTATCCCAGGTATGGCTATTGACGCAGCAACAGGTGCAATGATGAAACCTGCTAGCAATCATTACACAATGAATATGCGACCTTCAAATTATGTTGAGAGAATCGACGCCCAACAAAACAAAGCAGGGGAGGTGGTCTCTCGTGATAATCCCGGAGAAACATCGTTGGAACGCACTATCATTCGTTGGTACTTTGAGTCAGCACCACAAGGGGCAAGAATCTTTTGGCGAGTAATTTCGAGTGTGCCCGACCAGGTCAAGAATACTAACGAGAATTGGTTGGGTAATACACCATTCGAGGAGACTCGTTCATTTAACATTCTTGGTTTGACTTATGATAATGCCAATGATGTTCAGATTGAGATTAAAGTGCGCCGACCAGGTTATATCGACCAAACCAAGCGATTCAATGTTCGCCAGGCTATTGACCAACAGGAGATTAGTGCGTTTTTTGATATGATAAAAGCAGAATAATTAAATATTAAAAATATAAAATAACATAAGATGAAAAAGTTATATACGTATATTGCCCTATTATTGTTGCCAACTATATTCATAACCTCGTGTTCAGTGGTTAAGTCTTCAAAACCAAGTAATAATGGACTATTTACACGGCTGACACAGGACAAGGATACCACCATCCCTCAGGGTGCTGAGAACGAAGTTGTAACACGAGATAATCCGGGACAGACATCTTTGGAGCGAACCGTTATACGTTGGTACTTTGAGTCAGCACCTCAGGGCGCAAGAATTTTTTGGCGCGTAATTTCGAGTGTTCCCGACCAAGTTAAGAATACTAATGAGAATTGGTTAGGTAATACTCCATTTGAGGAGACTCGCGCTTTTAATATACTTGGTTTGACATATGCAAACTCTCGAGATGTGCAAATAGAGATAAAGGTACGCCGACCTGGTTATCTTGACCAGACAAAGCGTTTTAATGTTCGTCAAGCTATTGACCAACAAGAGATTAGTTCGTTCTTTGACCTTGTAAAGGTTGAGGAGTAATCAATTAAGAGTGGGAATATATAGCTCAAAAAAAGTTCTATAAATCAAAGAGGTTGTCCTTCAAAAACTTGTTGGACAACCTCATTATTCATATGTTATATACATAATTAGCACTTGCTAATGCCTATTCTTGCCTCCTCGTTGTCCTTCTCCAACTTCTCATCCTCCTCCCACTCAACCATTGGGAATGATTTGCCTCCTGCCAGCGAGAAACGGGTGTAGGTAATTGGCAGTCCGCGTTGCAGGAACTTTGTCTCGTAGGCGGTCTTGACCGATAGCTCGGCATCGGCATACCCCGTGCCATAGATGTCGTTGTTTGAGGCCTCGCAGGGCAGCGAGAAGTGCTGCACGATGAAGTTGGTGTAACCGTAGAGGTGCTGCGAGTCGGTTTTAAGATTTATCCATCCATCGGCGGCGAGGAACTGCGCGTAGTACTCCAAGAATATGGGCGATGTGAGGCGTTTCTTTGCACGTCGTGTTTTGAGCTGTGGGTCGGGGAATGTAATCCATATCTCGGCGACCTCACCCTCAGCAAAGAATGAGTTTATAAACTCGATGCGTGTGCGCAGGAAGCCTACATTCTTCATTCCCGTCTCTGTGGCGGTCTTGGCTCCGCGCCACATACGCGCACCCTTGATGTCCACACCAATATAATTTGCGTTGGGGTTACGCTCGGCGAGAGCTATGGTGTACTCTCCCTTGCCACATCCCAGCTCCAAGATTATTGGGTTGTCGTTGTGGAAGAAATCTTTGTGCCAGCGACCCTTCAAGGGGTGGTCCTTATGGAATATATCCTCAAACTCGGGCTGCACCATACAGCTGAATGTGAGGTTCTCGGCAAATCTTCTAAGTTTATCTTTTCCCAAAATAGTAGGTTTTAAGGGTTGCTCAAATATTGTTTAGTCGGCCATAAAATTCATACCGACAGCCTCCACACCCGAAATCGTGCCGAGTGGTGTAATCTGAACGGTGTACTTGCCACTATGCAGCAGACGCACGTTGCGGCGGTAGGGTATCTCTACATCGATGGATTTTGATGCGGGAAGATTCCTATGCGGAGTGCTGCTCAGATGTACCTCCTCGGTAAAGAAGAGTGAGTCGGGCGAGAACATCTTTATCTGTAAATCCAAATGCTCAGCCTCGTAGCGGCTGTTGATGTGTAACATTATACTCAGATTACGCTCCTGCTCCGAGTCGCTTACATACTCCAATGTGGCGGTCTTGTGCCAGCTGCGCACGTTTACATCGGTCATCACAACATAGTCGGGCGCAATGCTGCACGCCGACAGTGTGGCAACCACACAACAGAGTATGCCTGCAACCTTTTTGCGCATAGAGTTACTCTTTGTTTGCGGGTGCTGCACCGTCCTGATTCTGACCCTTGGCTCCTTCGTTGCGGTTGTCACGACGGTTGCGGAAGTTACGGCGATTGTGTCGCTCACGACCCTGACGATTGTCGCCTCTGCCCTCTCTATCGCCTCTCTCGCCGGCCTCCTTGACCTGTGCTGCGGGCTGCGCCTCTGATTGCTGGGCACCCTCGGCCTGACGATTGCGCTGCGATTTGTCGCGATTCTTATTCTTGCGACGACGCTTGCTCTGGTTGTCAAAGCGGGTGATGCTATCCTCCTCGGTGCGATATGTAGGCTCCTCGACAGTAACCACACTATCTTTGTCGATAATGGAATCAACCTTCTTGCCGGCACGGTTTATGGCTAAAATCTCACGCACACGCGACACAGGTATAGTGACGAGGTTTGCCATAGAGTCCTTGCTGCTGCTGAATGACATCGTGCGACCCAGAATGTCGGTCTTGACCAGGAAATAGTCTGCATCAAGAGTCTGCAAGGGGGCATTGATTTTCGGGAACTCCCTGCGGGCATCAATATAACTATCCAACTCATAGATAAGACAACATTTGAGTTTGCTACACTGACCTGCAAGCTTCTGCGGATTGAGTGACAGATCCTGCATGTGGGCCGCGTTGGTGGTCACCGATACGAAATTGGAGATCCATGAGGCGCAGCACAACTGTCTGCCGCATGAGCCCAGACCTCCGATACGACCTGCCTCCTGACGGGCTCCGATCTGTTTCATCTCCACCCTGATGTGGAACTGCTCGGCAAATACTTTGATCAGTTCGCGGAAATCGACACGTTCGTCGGCGATGTAGTAGAAGATCGCCTTGATCTTGTCGCCCTGATACTCCACATCGCCAATCTTCATGTTGAGCCCCATGTCGGCGGCAATCTGGCGCGAGAGGATCATCGTCTCATGCTCCAGGGCGATGGCCTCCTGCCAACGCTCGATGTCGTAGGGCTTGGCCTTGCGGTAGATCTTGCGGAACTCGCCATTCTGGGGGTTGAACCCCGTGCGGCGCATCTGCTTGAGCACCATATCGCCCGTCAGGGAGATGATGCCGATATCGTGTCCCGGAGCAGCCTCCACGGCGACAATATCGCCACGCTTGAGCTCTAGGTTGTTCACATTCTGGTAGAAACCGCGACGGGTATTCTTGAAGCGCACCTCGAAGATATCCCCCTCGGTGTGCTGGGGGTACTCCTCCAGCCAGTTCTCCTCGTGGAGCTTGAAGCAACCCTCCCGGGCAAAGGCCTCAGGGCCGTTCTCGCCCTCCGTGAAGCAGCAACCGCGCCCGACAACGGGGCGGCAGCCACATTTTTTGACCGTATCTTGTGTCTGATCGAAATCCATATTGGTTGGTATATTTGGCGTAAAGATACGAATTTTAATTAAAAATTAAGAATTAAGAATTAAAAATTAGTTTTGAGAAGGGCCGAAAGGGCGAACAAAGGCGTGAAAGGCGAAAAAAAGAGACCCTTAAGGAACCTTAAGCCCCCTTAAGCTCCCTTCAGAAACCTTATTGCTGTTTATGGCTATTTCAACCGGCGAATATCCCGTCGGATGCGTGCCATAAGCAGCAGGGCGGCA
>JAZUMN010000040.1:0-20173 GCA_045603645.1 Alistipes sp.
TATCTTCAAAGAACTTTTTATATCTCGCGACTGCTCGCTTAATATCTTCTTATCGCATCGCCTTTTTTTTAAGCGAAAGCGGTTGCAAAGATAGACCTTATTTTTTATTCTGCAAAACTTTTTGAATGTTTTTTTGAAAAAAAATCAGCCTCAAACCAAGCCTCAACTGATTTTCAGCACATTACGACATCAACACACAAAACCAAAATTTTTATAAACACGCTGTTTTTGTATATGTAACAACAACAAAGGTGATAAAGTATGAGCGCAAAAAATTAAAAATAGATTTTTTTTGTTACATTTGTAAGGCTTAATACCAGACGAAATGACTACACACACTACATATCCACACCCCGAGTGGGCATACTCTGCCGTATTGTATGAGATGAATGTGCGCCAGCTAACTCCCGAAGGCACGTTGAAGGCTGCGGAAGAAAGGTTGGAGTTTCTGCACAACCTGGGCATTGACGCCATTTGGCTTATGCCCGTATATCCCATTGGTGAGCAGGGTCGCAAGGGCTCGCTGGGATCATATTACTCGATACGGGACTACAAAGCCATCAACCCCGAGTTTGGCACCATTGAAGATTTTGACTCCTTTGTCGCAAAGGCTCACTCGCTTGGGATGAAGGTGCTGCTGGACTGGGTAGCTAATCACACGGCTCGCGATGCCAGGTGGTTACAGTCAAAGTCGGTAGACTGGTATGAGCGTGAGGCTGACGGCACGGCCAAGGTACCATGGGACTGGACCGACACCGCCAAACTAAACTATGCCAATCGTGATGTGTGGCGAGGTCAGATTGAGGCTATGCGTTTTTGGGTTGAGAAACACAACATTGACGGCTTCCGTTGCGATATGGCTATGCTTGTGCCCATTGAGTTCTGGCAGGAGGCCGCCAAGGTGCTACACGCCATAAAGCCCGACATATTTATGTTGGCCGAGGCCGAGGAGCTGAATCTCTTCGACCGAGCTTTCAATATGGGTTATGCGTGGGAGATACACCACATGATGTGCGACATTGCCAAGGGCGGGCGCCGCGTGTGGGACTTGCGCAATACGCTATATGCTGACCGCACGAAATACCCATCAACGGCTATGCGTATGATGTTCACATCGAATCACGACGAGAACTCGTGGAGCGGCAGTGAGTTCACACGCTTTGGTGCATCTTTGGAGGTTATGACTGCTCTCACCTTCCTATGGGAGGCGGCTATGCCGTTGATTTACACGGGTCAGGAGGTGGGCTACGACCACTCATTCGAGTTTTTCGACAAAGACCACATTCCGCACTATGAGGCAAACGGGCACACGGCATTTTATCGTAAGCTGATAGCGCTGAAACACTCCCAGAAGGCATTGCAGGCGGGAGAGCTCGGAGGTCGCATCATTGAGATTGAGAACAACGCCAAGGATTGCCTGATGACCTTCGTGCGCGAGGTGGAGGGCAGTCGAGTGGTTGCCATACTAAACCTCTCGCCATACACCATCCATGCAGACTTTAACAATGGCATATATGCCGGCACCTACACCAATGCCATAACAGGCGAGGAGGCACTGTTGCCCCTGCATCTGGAATATGACATTGAGCCCTGGGGCTATACTATATTATATAGGTAAGAACTATGAAGCGATTTTTATTACTCATTCACTTTGCGTTATGCACCCTCACCGTGGCGGCCGACAGGTACAGCCCCGACGAGGTTGTGAACGTGCAGCTGCGCGACCGCCATTGCTTCACCTCAAATCCCGATGGAATACTATCCGGCGAGGCTGTTGAGCACATTGACTCTATATGTTACAACCTGCGTCAGCGAGGCATCGCCCAGACTGCTGTGGTGGCTATCGAGGCCATTGAGGGCGACGATGTATTCGACTTTGCATACGAGTTATTCTCGTCGTGGGGCGTAGGCAACAAGAGCGACAACGGCATAGGCATCTTGCTTGTTGAGCGCGAGCGCGAGATACGCTTCGTCACAGGCTATGGCGTAGAGGGTGTACTGCCCGATGCTATCTGCAAGCGCATACAGACACAATATATGCTGCCCCACTTCCGCCGTGGCGACTACTCCGAGGGTATGGTCGCAGGCGTGGAGGCTATGAGCCGCGTGCTTAGCGGCAGCGAGTTGGATGATGACGGCAGCGACTATGCCGAGGATGACATCGAGATTGTGTGGGTATTCCTCATCTTTGAGGCTATGCTGCTACTGTTTCTTGCTATTATATGGCTGGTGCACCGTGCATCGCGCAAGTGCCCCGAGTGCAAACAGGTGGCGTTGCAGAAGGATTCAAGCCGCATCGTAAGTCGCAGCAACGGCTTTATCATCTACGAGGATAGCTTTGTTTGCAGCAAGTGTGGCTCGGTAGTAAAGCGCACACGCCGTTCAGGCGACAGCTCCTCGTCGGGAGGCGGTCATCGCGGTGGTGGCACAATCATAGGCACAGGCGGCTTTGGCGGCAACTTCCGTGGCGGCGGCTTCGGCGGCGGCTGGGGCGGCGGCAGCTTCGGTGGCGGTGGCGCAGGGTCGAGATGGTAAGCAGGAAGAATTAAAAATTAACCAAACATAAAATTTGTCTAACGCACGGAAATAGACAAAAAACAATTCAAAATTACACTGAGAAAAAATACCCATATAAAAATTAGAAGCTATGAAAAAGATTATTTTGGCGGCGGTGGTCGCTATGATTTCGTTCTCGTCTTGTTCGACATACAACGGTATGGTCGAGAAGGAGGAGGCTGTAAAGAGTGCGTGGTCGAATGTTGAGACACAGTATCAGCGTCGTGCCGACCTTATTCCAAACTTGGTTACGACGGTAAAGGGCTATGCAGCACACGAGGAATCAACTCTGGCGGCTGTGGTGGATGCGCGCGCCAAGGCAACATCGCTCACGGTATCACCCGATGACCTTAACGAGGAGAGTATCACACAATACCAGCAGGCACAGGGTGCTGTGACATCGGCTTTGGGTCGCCTGATAGCTGTATCGGAGAGCTACCCCGACTTGAAGGCAAACCAGAATTTCTTGGAGTTGCAGGCGCAGTTGGAGGGCACCGAGAATCGTATCACGGTGGCACGCAAGGCCTTCAACGACGCTACGCAGAGTTATAATACCGCCGTGCGCCGCTTCCCTGCAAACCTTATCGCTATGATGTTCGACTTCGAGCAGAAGCCTTACTTCGCAGCCGACGAGGCCGCAGCGCAAGCCCCCGCGGTGGAGTTTTAGTTGACACTCCCGTTTTATTCAGCCACTTCTATTTTAGCCAGACGGGCCTCATCGAGCCGCTTGGCTATTATATTATCCAAGGAGTAAGCCCCCGCACCCATAAAGTAGAGCACCGCAAAGACCACCAGATATATCAGTGCCAACTCCTTTGCCACAAGCGGCTGGCCGTGATGCACCACAAAGAACGCCACCGCCATAGAGAAGATTATCGGGATGAGCGCCAAGCGGTAAAAGGCACCCATTATCACCGCTGCCGAGCATATCACTTCGGCAAAGACCACAAGGTAGAACGACAACTTATGCCCCAGCCCCAGTGGGTTGGGAAAGCTCTCGGCAGCCGTTGCCACCTGCGCTATCTTGTTCATGCCGTGCCACAGCAGCAGCACACCGAACAACAGCCTCAGCACGAGCAGCATAACCGACACCGAGCGAGGATATAGCTTTAAGGGAAACAGAAACGAAAATATACTATCCATAATTGTTGTTTTCTATCCCGGGCAGCAAAATATATACCAAACAAGAGGTCGCCTGAATTCAAGCAACCTCCTGTTTAAGTTAATTTAACCTTACATTAAAAGTCGTAACCTCCAATAGAAGAAGAATAATCATTCCAATAAATTGCAGACTTGTAAGCACTTAACGATTTTAATGGTACATAAATTATACGATATAAATCGTTGAAAGAAAACATATTGGTACCTCCCTTAGGCGGCGTTATAGGCTTGCAATAAACACTTTTTAACGAGGTGCAACGATAAAATGCAGAAATTCCAATCTCAGTAACACCATCGCCAATGGTAACACTTTCCAATGAGGCACAACCTTTGAATGCATAACCACCAATCGAAGTTACGCTATTTGGAATATTTATTTTCAGCAAGTTAGCACAATTGTTGAATGCAGATGCACCGATGGCTGTAACCTGCTCAGGCAGGGAAACCTTCAAAAGATCGGCGCAATCTTGGAAGGCATTGTTAGCAATAACTTTTAGCCCTGTAAAGTTTCTTAACTCAGTAAAGATTTCAATAGAAGAACCTTGAAATCTCATACCAATGTCGGTAACCGCCGCAGCCTCCTTATACGATAATTCGCCATCCTCGTTCTCGTCCCAATGCAGAGTGCAAATAAACTTTGCATTTTCATCCTGAAACTTAATAATCTGCGACCGACTATCGTCACCACCCGATTCGCAAGCGGTGAACATAAAACCAAACACTGCTAATAAAAGAAATAGTCTCTTCATAGTTGTTCGAATTTATATTATATTCCTTACCTCATCTAACTGATTGTAAATCAACGAAATACCCCCCCCCCGAAATCGGAGAGGGGTATTTATACCCTTATCTGAAACCTTTGTCTCAAATTTTCACCTACACAAACGGATACTTAACCACCTCGGCCTTCAACAGTCTATCGCGGATAACCACAGCGACCGTGGTGCCTACGGCGGCGTACTCGCTCTTGACATATCCCAGGGCGATGCCCACCTTCAACATTAGCGACATAGTGCCCGAAGTGACGTGACCTATCTCCTCGCCCTCCAAGTTAGCAAGTGTATAGCCGTGACGTGGGATGCCTCTGTCAATCATCTTCAAGCCCACCAGCTTACGCTTAACACCCTCGGCCTTCTGCTGTGCCAGGAACTCGCGGTCGATAAAATCCTTACCCTCAACGAACTTGGTAACCCAGCCCAGGCCCGCCTCCAAAGGCGATGTGGTGTCGTCAATATCGTTTCCATACAGAGCAAAGCCCTTCTCCAAGCGCAACGTGTCGCGTGCACCCAAGCCTATATTCTTCAAGCCGAACTCCTCGCCCGCCTTCCACATAGCCTCCCAGATGGTGTCGGCATCGGAGTTATACATATAAATCTCGCAGCCACCCGAGCCCGTGTAGCCCGTAGCCGAGAGGATAACGTCGCAACCTGCCAACTTGGTCTGCTTGAAGGTGTAATAGACCATATCCTCAACAGGCTCGTCGCACATCTTCTGCACGAGCTTCATAGCCAGAGGACCCTGAATAGCGAGCTGCGCGATGTTGTCAGAGGAGTTCTCCAACTCAACACCCGCCTTCATACCGAACTTCTCGCCCTCGGCGCAGATATGTGCCCAATCCTTGTCGGTGTTGGCGGCATTCACGCAGAGCATATACTTCGTGTCGCTGAACTTATAGATTAGGATATCATCCACGATACCGCCCTTACCGTTAGGCATTGTGGCATACTGCACCTTGCCGTCGAAGAGCTTCGACACGTCGTTCGATGCTATGTGCTGCAACAAATCGAGAGCCTTCTCGCCCTTAACCCATATCTCGCCCATGTGGCTCACGTCAAAGACGCCGCACTTCTCCCTCACGGTCATATGTTCGTCGTTAATGCCCGAAAACTCGATGGGCATATTGTAACCCGCAAACTCCGCCATCTTGGCACCCGCCGCGATATGATACTTTGTAAATGCTGTTGTTTTCATTCTATATTGGTTTTAGTTTAGTTTTCCTTGCTTTTTGCGCCACTTTGCCGCCTACTTTTCGTTCTTTCTGATACCTAAGCGAGGACAGCGGGCGAAAGGCTTCTCACGGTCAAAGAGGTAGCGGTAGGTGGTGTGCATCTTATGACGCGTACCGCCCACATACTGCTGAATCATACGATTCATAACGGGATTGAAGTCGCCTATCCACGCAAACTCCACAGTCTTATACTTCACGTTGGGGGCGCAGAAGTAATTCTCGTAGATATACTGAATCATACCCGACTCAACACCCTTGCCCTGGAATTCGGGCGTCACGGCGAAAATCATACCGAAGATGCGGTCGCACGACTTCTTAACCTTCAACTCCCACATAAGGCGCAGCTTGTTCCACAGGTTAAGGTTACCGTTAAACTTACCGATGATGCGGTTAATGTCGGGTACCATAATGAAGAAGCCGACAGGCTCGTCGTTGAAGTAGGTGAAGAAGATGATGTTCTCATCGACAATAGGAGCCAGCTTCCTGACAATCTCCTGTGCCTCCTCCTTGGGCATAGGCTTCACACCCGTAAACAGGCTCCACGCCTTGTTGTAGATGATGCGGAAATCCTCGGCCACCTCTTCCAAATTGCGACCCTTGATATTGGAGAAACTATACCCGGGGGTATTCATCAGACGCTTGGCACGCTCAGCAATAGAGGAGTTGATATCGTCATCATAGACACGCCACAAGTAGGTGTTCTGGTTAAAGTAATTCTGAAAGCCGTAGTTCTCGAAGAGCTCCTTGTAGTATGGGAAGTTATAAGGGTTGGCATACAGTGGCTGGAACTCATAACCCTCAACCAGCAAGCCCCACCACGAATCACGGGGGCCAAAGTTCACGGGGCCATCCATAGCCTCCATACCGCGGCTCACAAGCCACATACGCGCAGCGTCGAAGAGCTGGTTGGCAAGCTCCTGGTCGTTGATAGCCTCGAAGAAGCCACAGCCACCCGTAGGCTGCTCGTAAGAGTAGGCGTGCTCGTTATCGTAGAAGGTCGCAATACGACCTACAACCTCACCCTCCTGATTATATGCCACCCAACGGATAGCCTCACCATCAGCATAAAGCTTATTCTTTGCGGGGTCAAACACCGCCTTTATATCATCATCCATCGGGCACACCCAATTACGATTGTCCTTATACAGACGCTTGGGCAGCTCGATGAACTCCTTTTCAAGCAACTTATCCGTTACTTCTTTTAATGTGTACTTCATAGTAATATTAGGTAAAAAACTGTTTTAACTCTCAAAGTTACAAAAAAAAGTTTAACAGTGCACTTCCTGAGGGTGTTTTTTGTTGAATTATAGCATTTAACCCGCTGCGCGCCGCACATTTGTTTTTTTTGTGACATTGTATTATTTTTGCAACAAACACTAATGTTTGCGAGATATGAAAGCCATTTGGGTGAGGGTGAAAGAGTTTTTGCAGGGGTTGTCATTTCGCACAGGAGTACTTACTCTTGTGGCGTGTGCCGTGTTCTACGCCCTCTCGTTTGGAGTCTTTCTCCTTCCCATTGCGACCGGCATTCAGGGCATCCTGTGGGCTACGTTCTTCGGCCTGGCCAAGACCGCTCAGTATGCAGGGCTTCTCATCTTGGGCAAGGAGGGTGTTGTGCGCCTAAAACGGGCCCTGCGCCGAGAGAAGGCGTAAATCTACGCACTAAGACCTCTTTTGATTCTATGCTCTATACGCTTACGCTTTCTGTATAGCAGGCGCGAGGCTACGCCCTTTAACGAGAAATCACCCATATCGATATTTGTAAGTCGGGCATAACGCTCCAACATATAGACAAACGGCTGACTTGAACAATTCAGGTGACGCAAGTCGTGCAGGCGGTGTTTCTCCGACAGGCGTTTACAGAATCTCATCCTGTTGTTGTCAATAACCTCAAACTCGTAACCTTCACCCTGCCGTTTATATCGTATATTGCGAATATTTAAGTCGTTATGCACTACACCCGCATCGTGCAACTTAACAATAAAATCTACCAGGCTGTCCAGCATCTCACGTTCTGGCACACATTCATCGTCGGCGATCTCTGTCAGCGGCTCAAAATCGGAGTATGCCGATACAAAGAAACTCCTGTCAAAAAGTCCATTCTTGCGTGTATCGATAGCGGCAATAGGCTCAGGGGTATTTATCCCCAGCAAGCACAACTGCAAGGCATTGTAGTAAGCACGCATAGACTTGCTTTGACGAAGTGAGCCATATACTACTCTATTCAGACAGGATATACGTTCATAGCTTTTCACTACAACTTTAACATCGTTTAACCAAACGGCCTTCACTACATTCCGCCCCTGATGAAGCGTCTCAGCCCCTGGCATAGTGTCGAAGCAAGCAGGTAGAGAAAGAACAAAATCATATAGCGATAAATATTTGGGGTTTATTATTGCCTTCATAGTCTTACGGGATTTCATCCTCCGCAAAAGTAGCCAATAAAACATAGCCCCTGCAACGGCTTTTACCCTTTATACCACCCCAAACACCGTTGCGAACAATAATATTTTATTTCGCCCTGTTTTTACACCAAAGTTACCACTGAACCTTTTGTCCATTTATCCCTCCGTACAAAACAACAGGAGGCATCACCTTGCGGCGATGCCTCCTGACTCTGCCTGCTCCGCAGAGCGGCGTGCTATTTCACTGCATTAACGATTGCCTCAAATGCCTTAGGCTCGTTCATTGCGAGGTCAGCCAAAACCTTACGGTTAAGCTCGATACCCTTTGCATTTACCTTACCCATAAACTCTGAATAGGTCATACCGTAAGCGCGAACCGCAGCGTTGATACGTGTAATCCACAATGAGCGGTATGTTCTCTTTTTGAGCTGGCGGTGTGCATAAGCATACTGCAAACCCTTCTCGACAGTGTTTTTCGCAACTGTCCATACGTTTCCCCTTGAACCAAAGTTTCCCTTGGCAAGTTTCAAAACCTTCTTTCTTCTTGCGCGTGACGCAACAGCATTGACTGAACGTGGCATAGTAAAATAAGTTTTTGATGGAACTCATAGCGGCGAGATTCTCTCTCACTCTTTGGGGCTATTTTGTCCCGATTGTTAATAAAATAATGTTTGTTGCCCTGCGGTTAATTATTTAACCAACAAGTTCTTGATCTTAGCCTCGTCGGCTGCAGATACAGTTGAAGAATAACACAAGTTACGCTTCTGCTTCTTAGTCTTTTTTGTCAGGATGTGACTGTGATAAGCGTGCTTACGCTTAATCTTACCTGTGCCGGTGAAAGTAAAACGTTTCTTTGCAGCGGCATTTGTTTTCATTTTTGGCATTTTCTCAAAAGTTAATTTAGTTAAACATAGCGCGCAAAGATACACTTTTTTTCTTAAACCACACACTTTCTGCAAATAATTTTACAATTTGAGTCTCCGATGGTGCCATTTACCTCCACTCAAAAACCCGTCATGCCACATTTTTGCATTCCACAGCCGTGGCAGTGGTGTTTAGGGCACAAGCAAAAATGACTGGCATCTACCTTTTAATGTGGGCGGTGGCAGGGGCGAATTAGTAAGCGGTAGATCCCCATCGTCGGCTTCGCCTTCGGGGGATGACGCTATTTATTATTCAATTTTGAATTTCAACCCACCGCAAGGGTGGCTTTTCACTGCTCTCTCTCAGCAAAGTAAACTTTTTTCCCAATTTTGAATTTTGAATTTTGAATTTTGAATTATCTTTGTGTTATGATTAAAGCAGAAAACATACGCAAGAGCTTCGGCTCGTTGGAGGTATTGCGAGGGGTATCGCTCGACGTCAAGCCTCACGAAGTGGTGTCAATTGTGGGTCAGAGCGGCGCAGGCAAGACCACCCTGCTACAAATACTCGGCACACTGTCGAAGATGGATAGCGGCACGCTAACGATTGACGGTGAGCAGGTCAGCACGTTGCGCGACGAGCAGTTGTCGGACTTCCGCAACCGCAGGATAGGTTTCGTCTTTCAGTTTCATCACCTGCTGCCCGAGTTTTCGGCTTTGGAGAATGTGATGATTCCCGCCCTCATAGCGCATCGCAACCGCAGCGAGGTGGAACAGGAGGCGAAGCGACTGCTGGAAATGATGAACCTCAAAGAGCGCCTTTCGCACAAGCCCAGCGCACTTTCGGGAGGCGAGCAGCAGCGCGTAGCCATCGCCCGTGCCCTGATAAACCACCCTGCCCTGCTCCTGGCGGATGAGCCTTCGGGTAACCTCGACTCCAAAAACCGTGATGAGATACACTCTCTCTTCTTCCGTATGCGCGAGGAGCTGGGTCAGACAACCATAATCGTAACTCACGACGACGGCCTGGCATCTATGGCCGACCGCAAGATAACGATGCGTGACGGCGAAATAATCTAAGGCTATATGCAGCACGACGAGTTACTCGAATTATTGGAGCACCTTCACGACAAATACAACCGTGTGGAGTTCATCGAGCCCGACCCCATAAGCGTTCCTCACCTCTTTACGGAGCGTCACGACAGGGAGATAGCGGGTCTGCTGGCCTCGACCATAGCGTGGGGCAACCGCAAGGCGATAGTGAAGAGCGCCCGCCGTATGATGCAGTATATGGACTACGCCCCTGCGGACTTTGTCAGCAACGCCTCCGAGGGCGACCTGCGTCACCTCCAAACCTATGTACACCGCACATTCAACGGTCAGGACTTCACCGACTTTATATTATGTATGCGCCACATCATCGAGCGCTGGGGCGGCATTGGCGAGTTCTTCGAGCAGAGCTACTTAGCCACCCACGATATGGCGCAGGTGCTGTCACTCTTCCGCCGCGAGTTCTTCTCCTGTGAGCACAGCACACACTGCGAGAAGCACCTCTCTTCGATTGACAAGGGTGCTGCGTGCAAGCGTCTGAATATGTATTTGCGCTGGTTCGTAAGGCGCGACAACCGAGGCGTTGACTTCGGTCTGTGGCAAAAGATACCTATGTCGGCACTCTATCTGCCGCTGGATGTACACACAGGAAATATGGGTCGTGCTCTGGGGCTTTTAAGTCGCAAGCAGAGCGACTGGAAGGCAACGGTGGAGATTACACAGTCGCTGCGCGAGTTCGATGCCGACGACCCCACACGATACGACTTTTCGCTGTTTGGAGCGGGTATTGACGGCTACTTAAAGTAAAGGATGAGCTATGCGGGGCAAGGGGTTTACATTCAAGCAGTTTCACATATGCCACGAGAAGTGCGCAATGAAGGTCGGCACCGACGGCACGTTGCTCGGTGCGTGGGCAACGATTCCCCTCTCGTGCAAAAGAGTTCTCGACATAGGTACGGGCTCGGGTCTTATAGCCATTATGGCAGCACAACGCCACCCTGCGGCACACATCACTGCCATAGACATCGACCCCGACTGCATCGCCCAGGCGCAAGAGAATATCGACACCTGCCCTTGGAGTCAGCGCATAACCCTGCATCACACGCCATTACAGGAGTTTCAGGCGGAAGAGAAGTTTGATGTCATCATATCAAACCCACCCTACTTTGTCGATTCGCTGCTCCCACCCGATGGCAAGCGCTCCACGGCACGCCACACCGCATCACTGCCATTTGAGGAGCTGGTCGAGGGTGTCGTGCGTCTGCTATCACCCGAAGGGCACTTTTCGCTTATACTGCCCCCTGCCGAGTGCGAGAGATTTCTCTCCGCCACACGCGGCAAGCTTTTCGTCTGCCGCCGCACGGAGTTGCACTCTACACCAACAAGCGGCGTAAGACGCATACTCATAGAGCTAAAAACTCTCCCGCCGCACGACATACCGTTCACCGAAAGGCTCGTCATCGAGGATGATAATCCCACGGGATACAGCGACGATTACCGCGCCCTGACAAAGGATTTTTACCTTAAATTTTGATTATCCGCACAAAAAGAGTATATTTGTCAAGAAACTTAAATACATTTTACAATGAAACGTGTAATATCACTTTTGGCATTGACCTTATGCTTTGCCCTCAACCTATCGGCTCAAAACAACACGGTATATGCTCCACTTGGTGTTCACTACAACGCTGCGGGCGAGCTAATCATCTCTGACCCCTGCACCACGCTACAAGTTCAGCTAACCATAACCAGCGAGCAGGTTTTGGTAGGGCCCTATGCCAAGTATGCGCAGAAATATCTGGATGTGCGTCCTTCGCTTGTCGAGCGCACAACTTATGCCGTGGCCGATGCCAAGATTAACGTTGCAGGCAAGCCTCAAAAGACTGAATGCAATGAGCAGGAGAAGGTCAGCACCGAGTCTTACTTAGGCAGTGCAACAGAGTTTGCGCGCGTCTCGGCCGAGCGCACCTCCTCCTCAATAATGAGCATCGAGGATGCAGCGCAGCAGGCAGCACAGGCCATCTTCTCGATACGTCGCCACCGTATGGAGCTCATCACAGGTGAGGCGGGCGAGAATGTCTTTGGCGCAGGATTAAAGGAGGCGTTGGAGACTCTGGACAAAAAGGAGCAGGAGTACCTGGAACTCTTCCTGGGCAAGAAGATTACAACAACCTCGACTCACACCTTCACCATTGCTCTGTCACAAGAGACAACCGAATACACATTGGCACGCTTTAAGTCGCAAGTGGGTCTGCTGCCCACCTCGGCAAACGACGGCAACATCATTGCTCTTAAACTAACGCCCTCGGCCACAGAGCCCAAGTTCAGCTATATAGAGGAGGTTGAGCCTCAGCCCAAGGTAGCTACCATAGCTGTTCGCCTTGCCAATATGAGCACCTGTGCCGTTACCGTTGGCGACAAGGTGGTAGGCTCTGCCATACTTCCTGTATTTGAATTGGGACGCACGGCGCATATCTTGGCTCCTGCGAAGAAGTAACCGTCATTTTGCACAAGGTGAACACATCGAAAATGATATCGCTGCTGGGCAAGATGCGCAAGCAGATGAATGGTGCTGTTGCCGACAGTATGTTTTACTATGGCAAACACTACGGGCTTAACTATGGCGTAAGCCTGCCCACGGTGCGCTCAATAGCCAAGGAGGAGAATCCTGATCACGACTTTGCCCTCTACCTGCTACGTCAGCAGGTGCGCGAGCTCAACCTTGCCGCGATGCACATTGCCGAGCCTGAACACTTATCATTGCAGGAGGCTGTGACGTGGGAGGAGGCTCTTATAAACTCCGAGATTGCCGAGGAGTGTGCCTTTGCCCTACTGTGGCGCGTGCCCCAGTTAGGGCAGATATTTCATCAGTGGGCGCAGAGCGAAAACATCTTTGCTACATACGCCGCATTGATGGCTATGGCGCGAAGAGGCGTAACACAGGCGGAGTTAAGCCTGCTGCCCTCTATATTAGAGCGTCACCCCAAAGAGCGCATCATAGCACAGGGTATTGTCGCACTGCTCGATAGCGCATATCGCAACGCAGCACTGCGCCAAAACGTAAAGGATACGCTTGCGCAATTCAGCCCCTCTGCGGGATGTGATTATATCTTGGACGAGATGAGCTGGCGTATGGAGGCTTATCAGTAAATCTCCAAACGCTCCTGATGGCGCAGTTCGTTCACAAGTTCCTGCGCAGACATAACGCCACTGCGGCGCCACAGCTGCCGCCCCTCACGAAAGAGTATCAATGTAGGCACGGCATGTATTCTGAGATGGTCAGCCAAGAGGGAGTTCTCGGGACGGTCAATATCTACCCGTTCAATATCCACCAGCGACGACAGTTGCTCCTGCACACTATCCAGCACGGGGTGCATAGCCTTGCAGGGGCCGCACCACTGAGCATAGAAATCAATCAGGACAAACCTCTCGCCCGCCGTGAGAGCCTTCAAATCACTTATTGTCATAGTCACCATATTTTAAGATTTAATCTTCAAATACAGTGCCAAACATCCTACTCGGTAAAGAGCGCGGGAGGCAGCTCCCCGATATTGTTGATATAGATTACTTCTATGCCCTTGGGCGTTTTAAGATTCTTACGCAGGAAACCCGACACGATGATACGCCTGAAACCCAAGCGCGCCGCCTCGCTTATACGCTGCTCGCTGCGCGGCGCAGGACGCACCTCACCCGAGAGACCCACCTCACCGGCACAACAGATGCCATCCAATATGGCACGGTCGTAGTATGATGATATGACGGAGGCTACAATCGAGAGGTCGAGGCCCGTATCCGCCACGCGGAAGCCGCCGGCGAAGTTCAAAAAGACATCTTTCTGAAACATCTTCATACCCACACGCTTCTCCAACACCGCCAGCAACATACTCATACGACGCGAATCGTAGCCCGTAGCATTGCGCTGCGGTGTGCCATAGGCTGCATTCGTAACCAGAGCCTGCACCTCAATAAGGTAGGGTCTTACGCCATCGACCGACGCACCCACCGCAATGCCGCTCAGTGGCTCCTCATAATGCGAAAGAAGTATCTCCGAAGGGTTCTCAACGGCACGCAAACCATTATCCAGCATCTCAAACACACCAATCTCAAACGTTGCTCCAAAGCGATTCTTTATGCCCCTCAGGATGCGATACACATTATTACCATCGCCCTCGAACTGCAATACCACATCGACAATATGTTCCAGAATCTTGGGCCCCGCGATAGTGCCATCCTTGGTTATGTGGCCGATGATGAAGATTGATGTTCCCGTGGTCTTGGCAAATTTGAGCAACGACGCAGCGCACTCCCTGATTTGCGACACACTACCCGCCGAGGAGTCTATGGTCTGCGTGAAGATTGTCTGTATGGAGTCAATAACCACAACGTCGGGCTTCTGCTGCTCAATCTGCTGAATGATATTTTCAAGCAACGTCTCGGAGTATATGTAACACTCCTCATTGCCTATGCCCAACCTTTCGGCACGCATACCTATCTGCTCGGCAGACTCCTCACCTGAGACATAGAGTGTGCGCAGGCCGTGTGACGTAAGAGCAAGTTGCAGGCTGAGAGTCGATTTGCCGATACCCGGCTCACCACCCAGCAGCACCAGAGAGCCTGGCACAAGGCCACCGCCCAGCACCCTGTTGACCTCGGCATTGCACATATCAAGTCGTTGGTGCGTAGAGGGTTTTATCTCACTCACGCGCTGTGGCACACTCTGCGGAGCATTTACCACAACAGCACCCACAGCCGAGGCAGGCTTCGAAATTACCTCCTCCGTAAAGGTGTTCCACTCACCACACGCAGGGCAGCGACCCAGCCACTTGGGAGCCTCGAAGCCGCACTCGCGACAGAAATATGCCTTCTTAACCTTTGCCATTAGTTAGTGAATAAGCGGTAAATATCATTTCCATTGGCAAAAATCACAAGTGCCAGCAATATGGCGAAGCCTATGTACTGCATAACCTCCAAGAACTTATCGCTTGGCTTGCGACCCGTGAGCATCTCCCACAACGTAAAGAGTGCGTGACCTCCGTCCAAGCCGGGTATGGGCAGGATGTTAAGCACAGCCAGCATCACCGACAGAAAGGCTGTCATAGACCAGAAGCGCAACCAATCCCACTCCGAAGGGAAGATATTGCCGATAGAGATAAAGCCACCCAGCTCCTCATACATCTTGGTCTTGGGCTGGAAGATAAGTTTCAGCTGCTGCCAATATTCTACCACCGTATCAACAGCCATATTCACACCCGCAGGGATAGCCTCAAAGAGAGTGTAGGTGCGTATGCGAGGAGCAAACATATCGACCTTCATCATTACACCTATCTTACCCTCATCGTTCACAGGCACCTGGAGCTCTACCCTCTCGCCGGCACGCAGCACCGCAAGGGTAGCCGTATCCCCCTTTAACGAGGGGAGGATATCTTCGGTCATAGAGGTAATATCTATATCGGTGTGCTCGTTGCACGCCACAACCTCATCGCCCACCATAAGTCCCGCAGCAACAGCCGTAGGGGCTGCAACAGAGTCGATGATAAACGGAACTCGCAACGTATATAGGTCAGCATATGACTTCTCTCGGCGCATAGCCAATAGCTCGTCAAAGGCAATCGTGAACTCCTGCTGTCCACCCTCACGCTCTACAACCACACGGCGGTCACTCTCGGTGAGGAGCAACATCTGGCGTATCTCGTTTACATTGTCAATCTTTACATCGTCTATCGAGATAATCTTGTCGCCATCCTTGAAGCCCATACGCTCGCCCGCCTCGTTGAAATTATAACCCCACTTGGCATCTTCGTTGGCAAGGTAGCTTGTGCCGTAAGTGTAGCATATGCCAGAGTAAATCATCATCGCCAGCAGAACATTCATCACAACACCTGCAATCATCACCATAAAGCGTTGCCAGGCGGGCTTGGCACGAAACTCCCAAGGCTGCACGGGAGCCTGCATCTGCTCCAAATCCATACTCTCGTCAATCATGCCGGCAATCTTCACATAGCCACCCAAAGGCAACCAACCCACACCATACTCCGTATCGCCTCGCTTCCACTTAAAGAGCGAGAACCAGGGGTCAAAAAATATATAAAACTTCTCTACTCTGATTTTGAAGATTCGTGCCACGATAAAGTGGCCAAACTCGTGTATCGCCACAAGGAGCGACAGACTCATAAAAAACTGAACTACTTTAATTACTATATCCATCTTAAAAAACTTAAATTATTTCAACTTCAAATACTCCTCAGCCAAAGCCCTCGACTCCAAATTCGACGCCTCGTAGTCCTGCAATGTGGGGTGCTGGGCAAACGACGAGTGCTGCAAGGCATACTCAATGGTGGCTGTGATGTCGGTAAAACGACACTTACCCGCCAGAAAGGCTGCCACAGCAACCTCATTCGAGCCATTCATAACACACGCAGCCGTACCGCCGCGGCGCATACAGTCGTAGGCGATGTCAAGCGCAGGATACTTCATCCTGTCGGGCTCAGCAAATGTGAGCGTAGGATGGGCAAGGAAGTCAAACCTCTCCGCAGGGCGTGACGCACGGCGGGGGAACATCAAGGCATAGCTGATAGGCATATGCATATCGGGTGTGCCGAGTTGTGCCTTTATTGCTCCATCCTCAAACTCCACCATCGAGTGAACAATGGACTGCGGATGTATCAGCACCGATATCTGCTCGGCAGCCATACCAAACAACCAATGTGCCTCAATGACCTCAAAGCCCTTGTTTACAAGCGTTGCCGAGTCGATGGTTATCTTGGCACCCATACTCCACTGCGGATGCTGCAAGGCACGCTCGGGGGTGACATCTTTAAGCTCTGCGGCAGGCACATCACGCAATGCTCCGCCACTGCACGTCACAATCAGACGCCGCACGGGCGACTGCTCGCCTACCAGGCATTGAAATATGGCAGAGTGCTCCGAGTCGATAGGTAGCAGCGGCACTCGCTTCTGGGCAGCCATACGCATAACAAGGTCGCCACCCACAACCAACGTCTCCTTATTTGCAAGAGCTATCTTCTTGCCCGCTTCGATGGCTGCCACCGTAGGATGCAGACCTGCATAGCCCACCAGGGCATTGACCACAACATCGACTTGCGAGGACTGCACTACCTGACAGATGGCATCGCTGCCCGCATAGACCTTGATGGGATAATCCCTTAACGCCTCTTTTAGTTGTGGGTACTTATCCAACGAGGCTATAACTACACTGTCGGCATCGAACTCTATGGCCTGACGTGCCAAAAGTTCCCAATTACTACCCGCCACAAGCGAGTTTACCTCAAAGAGGTCGGGATTCTCGCGCACGATGTCGAGCGTCTGCACTCCAATCGAGCCTGTGGAGCCAAGTATGGATAACCGTTGTTTCATCTCTGCCTGCAAATTAGAAAACTATATAATTTTCAGGGTCCACAGCCTTACCCTCGGTCCATATCTCAATCTCTACAAGAGGGTTTTGCCGGCTCTCGTTGTCACGCATGGCATTGTAGCCTATCACCTGACGGCTTTTAAGCACCTGAGCCTTTGACACCAGCACCTGCGAGAGGTTGCGATAAACCGAAATGTAGCCATTGAAGTGCTGCACGGTGACCGTTGCGCCCTGCTCGCCACCCATAACCACATCAACCACAGCACCATCGTCGATGCTTGTGATGGGCGAATTGGGTGCTGATTGTATGCCCACACCCAAATAGTTGTCGTCGCGCGAGAAGTGTCGCGTTATGATACCCTCGACAGGAGCAGCGAACATCAGACGGCCACCCTGCTCACGACTGCGCAGCGTGCGTGCCAGAGAGTAATCGCCATCGCCCTCCATCTGCAAGCGCAGCAGAGAGTCAAACTCCGAAGGCGAGACCAGCGTCTTATCCAATGCCGCTGCATCGCCATCACTGAGTGGTGTACGCACAACGGGGGTACGTCCCTCCAAAATCATCGCTATATTCTCGTTATAGGTGAGCATATCGTTCATACGACGTTCCAACGAGTCGATACGCATAACACTCTGCACCAGCTCATCGTGCTGACGCTCGGCGGCTGTTCTATAACCCGGAAAGACATCCAGAATTGGTGTGTAGGCGACAAACACCAGGACCAGCACAAGCAGCACAAGCACAAATGCCGCCACCGAGCCGACAAGTCCCAGCCGTGAGATATGTACACTCCAATCCTCCTCCTGGGTCAATGGGTCACACATTACAATACGCTTACGCCCAAACCACGTTCCTATCTTTTTCTCATTTGCCTCCATAAGCACACATTTCTACATTGTACAAAGATAATGAATAATTCAGAATTCAAAATTCAAAATTCAAAATAATATTCTCCGAAACGACATTTAACATACCATTAACCGCCTGTACTCATACAGGCGTCGGCATATAAGCATAAAAACCATACTATTACGACTAAAAATATATCTGCATACATTATTATTGATGTAAAAATGTAATTCTTCACTATTTTTACCTATCTTTGCACAATTGAAACTCAATACTTAAAAAATTATAATCATGGTTAAACCTACATTACTTGTTTTGGCTGCCGGTATGGGCTCACGCTACGGCGCCTTGAAGCAGATGGATGGCGTTGGTCCTAACAACGAGGCCATCATCGACTACTCAATTTATGACGCTATCCGTGCCGGTTTCGGCAAGGTGGTATTTGTTATCCGTCACTCTTTCGCTGACGCCTTCACGGCTGTATTCAACAAGGAGCGTTTCGGTGGCAAGATTGACGTGGAGGTTGTTTATCAGGAACTTGACTACCTGCCTGAGGGATTCTCTGTACCTGAGGGTCGCGAAAAGCCTTGGGGCACAAACCACGCCCTGCTTATGGCTAAGGATGCCATCAAAGAGCCTTTCGCAGTAATCAACGCTGACGACTTCTACGGCGCTGACGCTTACAAGGTTATCGGCGACTACCTCAGCCAGCTCGGCGGCAGCGAGAACCACTACTGCATGGTGGGCTACGAGGTAAACAAGACTTTGTCGGAGAACGGTACCGTATCACGCGGCGTGTGCGAGATTGACGACAACCGCTTCCTCACCTCTATCGTTGAGCGCACCAAGATTGAGCGCAATGCCGAGGGCACTATCGTATTCCACGACCTGGGCGACGACGTAGCCTTGGAGGAGAACACCCCCGTATCTATGAACCTCTTTGGTTTCACACCCGATTACTTCGCTCACTCTGAGGAGTACTTCAAGGGCTTCCTTGCTGACCCAGCCAACCAGGCTAACTTGAAGGCGGAGTTCTTTATTCCTTTGATGGTTAATGAGCTCGTCGGCAAGGGCACCTCTAAGCTCCGCGTACTGAGCACCACAGCCAACTGGTTTGGCGTGACATACCAGGCCGACAAACCTCAGCTTGTAGCCAAGATTGAGGAGCTTATCGAGGCCGGTGTATATCCACGCAACTTGTGGGGCAAGTAAACTAACAGATAGGCTAATAATAGAGCGAGGGAGCGGTGTTTCCTCGCTTTTGTTTTGTTCCTAACCCTATACACGTCATCCCTAAGGCGAGAGCAGAGGTAATAAAATAAACGTCATTCCCCGGAGCGAAAGCGACGATGGGAATCTACCGCATACTAAATGTTTTATTGCTCCTACCACCGCCCATCCACAAAGGTAGATGCCAATCATTTTTGCCTGTGCCCTAATCACTACTGCCACGGCTGCCGAGTGCAAAAATGTGGCATGACGTTATATAATTCCATTATTTTTGCATTCTACCCGAACAAGACCCCGCAAGAGTGTTGTTAATTGCGAAAAGTTTTCTAATTTTGTAGCAACATACTGATTTTTACGCGGAAAGTGTAAGTTTATTCTTTAATTGCGGACGTAGGAAATTCGATAAATGGCGAAGGATAAGCAAACATCTTCCTTGCGTCATACCTGTTTAGGTATGGCGTGGGGCTGTTGCTTATTTATGCCATAAGGTTATCCTACGGCCTGCAATTAGTAAATAAGTTTTCAGCACCACGCTTTGGCTTATTGGTCAAAATTAGTACATAAAATCGGGGCAATTGATTGATTTTTATATATTTGCACTATTTGCGTTAGAAATGGATAAAAAGTTTGCCCAAAATGTGGGCATCGTACCCTCGTCAGACACGGCTACAACGGGGG
>JAZUMN010000041.1:0-4696 GCA_045603645.1 Alistipes sp.
GTATCGTAAGCTCTTTATAGACGAGTATTTTAAGCTCAAATACAAGTAGAAAATGCGGGTGTTTGCCCACATTTATGTACTATTTTTGACCAATAAACAAAAACCGCCCCGATTTTATGTACTATTTTGACCAATAAGCCGCTTTTTCATCCTGCGAGCAGCTTCAAATTAGCTCTTGTTATACAACTTCAAGGAAAAGAGGTTGTCCTTCAAAAACTTGTTGGACAACCTCTTTTTTATTGCAAGACAATGGATTACAACTGTGGACCAGCAGCAACCAACTTCTTACCCTCCTCGTTACCTGTGAACTTAGAGAAGTTCTTGATAAAGCGAGTAGCCAAGTCCTCAGCCTTAACCTGCCACTGAGCTGCGTCAGCGTAAGTGTCGCGTGGGTCGAGGATTGCTGGATCTACACCTGGGAGAGCTGTTGGAACCTTGAAGTCGAAGATAGGAATCTGCTTTGTTGCAGCCTTGTCGATTGAACCATCCAGGATGGCGTCGATGATACCGCGTGTATCCTTAATTGAGATACGCTTGCCTGTACCGTTCCAGCCTGTGTTTACGAGGTATGCAGTAGCACCTGATGCCTCCATCTTCTTCACGAGCTCCTCACCATACTTTGTTGGGTGCAATGAAAGGAATGCAGCACCGAAGCAAGCTGAGAATGTTGGAGTAGGCTCGGTGATGCCGCGCTCTGTACCTGCCAACTTGGCTGTAAAGCCTGAGAGGAAGTAGTACTTAGTCTGCTCAGGAGTAAGGATTGATACAGGAGGCAATACGCCGAATGCGTCAGCCGAGAGGAAGATAACCTTCTTCGCAGCAGGAGCCTTAGATACACCCTTAACGATGTTGTCGATGTGGTAGATAGGGTAAGATACACGAGTGTTCTCGGTTACAGACTTGTCAGCGAAGTCAATCTTGCCTGTTGCCTCATCAACTGTTACGTTCTCCAAGAGTGCGTTGCGACGGATAGCATTCCAGATGTCTGGCTCGTTCTCCTTTGAGAGGTTGATGACCTTTGCATAGCAACCGCCCTCGAAGTTGAATACGCCCTCGTCGTCCCAGCCGTGCTCGTCGTCACCGATAAGTTGGCGCTTAGGATCTGTTGAAAGGGTAGTCTTACCTGTACCTGAAAGACCGAAGAAGATAGCTGTCTCGCCCTTCTCGTTGGTGTTGGCCGAGCAGTGCATTGAAGCCATATCCTTCAATGGAAGGAGGTAGTTCATATATGAGAACATACCCTTCTTCATCTCACCACCATACCAGGTGTTGATGATAACCTGCATCTTCTCGGTGAGGTTGAATACTACGGCAGTCTCAGAGTTCAGGCCGAGCTCCTTGTAGTTCTCAACCTTAGCCTTTGAAGCGTTCAATACTACGAAATCGGGCTCACCGTAAACCTCCAACTCAGCGTCGGTAGGACGGATGAACATATTCTTAACGAAGTGCGCCTGCCAAGCAACCTCCATGATGAAGCGGATCTTCAAGCGTGAGTTCTCGTTGGCACCGCAGAATGTGTCAACAACGTAAAGCTTCTTGTTTGAAAGCTCCTTTGAAGCCAAAGCCTTCAACTCAGCCCAAGCCTCCTTGGTTACAGGCTTGTTGTCATTCTTGTACTCCTCTGATGTCCACCAGATGGTGTCCTTTGAAGTCTCGTCCATTACGAAGAACTTATCCTTAGGAGAACGACCTGTGTAAACACCTGTCATTACGTTTACAGCGCCCATCTCTGTTACAACACCCTTGTCGAAGCCTGTCAAGCCTGGCTTTGTCTCCTCGCGGAAGAGCTCGTCGTAAGAAGGGTTGTAGATCACCTCGGTTGTGCCGGTGATACCATACTTTGTCAAATCAATCTTTGCCATAATTTTACAAAAATATTTAGTTAAACTTCTTCTTTTGCACTTTATCCCGACCCCTCTGATTTTGTGGAATATGCTCTTATGGTGGCCGAGTTGCTTTTACAAGGGCTGTTGCGGTGTAACCGTTGCAAAAAGCCCCTTTTTCAGTGCTACAAAAATAGTGAAAGATTTTTAATTGTGAAATAATTAACACTTATTTTTAACAAAAATATAACATTAAATATGCCAAAAGGTTTTCAAAGGTGGTGTATTGCAGATTTTAAGAGGTGTTACGGTTGTGCCTGCGGAGTGAAAATTCAGGCTTTGGCGGCGGTGAAGCGAGGAATAATCGTTGAAAAATTTTGAATATTGGATTATAAATTCTAAATTTGCAACAAAATGTATGGCGGGACTCTATTTTCACATACCTTTTTGCAAACGTATTTGCTCCTACTGCGATTTTTTTCGCACGGCGAAGTTGGGGCTTCGGGAGGAGTGTTTAAGGGCTATGCATGCGGAGATAGAGGAGCAGCGAATTTTTTTGCACGACAGAAGTATAAAGACGGTATATTTCGGAGGCGGCACACCCTCGCTCCTGCCTGCTGTGGAGTTGCAGTTGCTCTTGGAGCACGCTGCGCAGGTTGTGGAGTGTGACCATGTGGGGGAGGTGACAGTTGAGGCTAATCCCGATGACATCTCAAAGGAGTATGTCGGGCAGTTGTGTCAAACGTCAATCAACAGAGTGAGTCTTGGTGTGCAATCCTTTGATGATGCAGAGTTGCGATTTATGAATCGCCGTCATACGGCTGCGGAGGCCGAGATGGCTGTTCGCAGGTTGCAGGATGCGGGGCTGGAAAATATCACCATAGACCTCATTTTTGGTGTTGAGGGTTTTGGTGAAGAGGTGCTGCAAAGGAATATAGAGCGTGCGCTGAGCCTTGGCGTGAAGCATATCTCGGCATACCACCTTGCCATCGAGCCCAATACGGCTTTTGGCCGGAGGTTGCAGCGGGGACAGATGCACGAGGTTGCGGAGGAGCAGAGTGAGCGCGAGTTCGCTCTTTTGCACGACAATCTGACGGCTGCGGGATATGAGCATTACGAGGTGTCGAACTACGCCTTGCACGGCTACCGAGCGCAACATAACTCGTCATATTGGCACGGGTCGGAGTACCTGGGTATTGGCGCAGGTGCGCACTCTTACAATGGTGTGGAGCGTCACTACGTTGAGCAGGATGTTGAGGAGTATATCAAGGCCAGAGAGTGGGTCGTGGAGAGACTTACTGAGCGAGACAGGCTCAACGAGTATTTGATGACCTCGCTGCGTTGTGCCGAGGGCATTGACCTCGCATACATTGAGAGCCGTTTTGGCAGAGGTGTAATGGATAGAATTACTCCTGTTTTGGAGAGCTGGCAGGCATCGGGTGATGTGACGATCAGGGCGAACAGGGCGGCCATTCCTGCTGAGAGGTTTTTGATTTCGGATGCGATTATTGAGTCACTGTTTGAGGTGTAAAGAGTTGAAAAATAAATATTTAATAACCCTTTAAATTTTTTTATTATGAAGAGATTATTCAGTTTTTTGATGTTCGTCAGCCTTTTTGCTGGCTGCGGTAAGGTTGAGACCTTTACAAATCCTTTGCTTTCATATGGACCCGACCCCTGGGCTATATGGCACGATGGTTACTATTACTATATGCACACCACAAGTTCTGACTTGCGTGTGTGGAAAACAAAGGATATCACCGATTTGGAAAATGCCGAGAGCAAGGTGGTGTGGGTGCCAAAAGACCCATCTAACTCAAAGCACTTGTGGGCTCCTGAGATTCACCGCATTAACGGCAAGTGGTATATCTACTACGCCGCTGACGACGGCAATATGGATAACCACCAGATGTATGTGCTTGAAAATGACGCCGAGTGCCCCCTCGATGGCGAGTTTGTAATGAAGGGCCGCATCAGCACCGACCCCGACAACAACTGGGCTATCGATGGTTCATTGTTTGAGCATAAGGGTGAGTGGTATATGGTATGGTCTGGCTGGCAGACACGCCGTGTCGATACCGAGACACAGTGTATCTACATTGCTCGTATGGCTAACCCCTGGACATTGGGCTCGGAGCGTGTACTGATATCTAAGCCCGAGTTTGACTGGGAGCGTCAATACATCGACCCTAAGGGCTGGACTCCATCATTTGCCATTTATGTAAATGAGGGCCCTCAGCCACTTAAAAGCCCTAAGGGCAACCTGGTACACATCGTATATTCTGCCAGCGGCTGCTGGACTCCTTACTATAAGTTGGGTATGCTGACAGCTGACGCTGATGCAGACCTGCTCGACCCAGCATCCTGGAAGAAGCGCTCAGAGCCTGTATTCAGCCAGGCTCCTGAGAATGGTATGTACAGCACGGGCCACAACAGTTTCTTCGTATCACCCGACGGTAAGGAGCACTATATCCTTTACCACGCTCGTCACACTGAGAATGGTAGTGAGGCTCGCAAGCCCCACGCGCAGCGTTTTGATTGGGACAAGGAGGGTTATCCTGTATTCGGTAAGCCTCTGCCTCACTCTGTCCCATTGCCAAAGCCTTCGGGAACGCCACGAAGCGATAAATAGTGCTGTTATACAAATTCAAGAAAAGGTAGAATCTGTCTAACAAGGCTCTTTTGTCATCTGCCTTGTCTGAAAATGCTCATTTACGCCGAGTAATTAACCCACACAAGGGTGGCTTTTCCTCCTCGCGGCTCGGCAAAGTAAACAAGCTTACTCTGCTCTCGCTCCGCAGCGTCGGTTAACCCAACGTAAAGTTGGCTTTTCCTACTCGCGGCTCGGCAAAGTAAACAAGCTTACTCTGCTC
>JAZUMN010000042.1:0-15961 GCA_045603645.1 Alistipes sp.
TTCTCGCGTCAGGATGACCGCCGTCAGTACGATGTTATCACCACAGCAACGATGCTCAACGTCTTTCTGCGTAACTCACCCTATGTGGGTATGGCAAACTACATCTTCCCCGTAAATGGTCACGGGCTTGTAAAGACTGCGGGCGAGGGTGATGCCTACCGCAGCGTGGCATATTATGTCTTTGACCTCTACCGCAAGTATCTTGTGGGCAGCCTGCTTGGAGTAGAGATTGAGGGTGCAGGCATAGCCTCTGCGCGCCTGGGTGACTATGCACGTTTGGAGGGTGATGTTGCTGCCGACACCAAGACTATGGTTCAGGACCTCTGCTTTGTGGATGCTGCGGCGACGATGAACGGCGAGGGCGATATATGCATAGCTCTGGCAAACCGCTCGCACGAAGCAACGCAGAAAATCAGGCTTAACCTTCCCGACGGATACCGCGTAGAGGAGGTGTGGAGCCTTGAATCGCAGGATATTACGGCTGCCAATACTGCCACCAACCGCGATGTGGTGCAGCCCGCACTCTGCAAAGGTAAAAAATCGACACTTACGCTCCTGCCTTGTGGCTTGAAAATAGTTAGGTGCGTGGCTAAATAGATTGTTTAGGGAAAATAATATTTACACAGATATGAAAAGATTTTTATTGTTACTGTTATTGGTATTTACAGCATTCAGTTTGTCAGCGGCTCCAATTGGTGAGCAGCGGGCTCGTGCTATTGCAGCTCAATTTTTTGCTGAGCAGACGGCAACGCGCTCCTCGCAGGTGAACTTAAAGTTGGAGTGGGCAGGAAAAGATATCTCTGCTGACGTTACCCGTGGTGCGCAGGGGGATATAGATGAATCGCTGCTCTACATATACAACAGGGCAGATGCTGCATCTTTTGTAATTGTGGCAGGTGATGACAATGTCCGCCCATCTATTATAGCCTACGCGCTCGACAACACCTTCGAGGTGGATAAGATGCCCGATGCGGCGCGTCATATGCTTTCGTGCTGGTGCAGGCAAATCGCTGCGGAGCGTGAGGGTATGGTAGAGGTAAGCCGTGCCGATTTAGGCGTTGGAGAAGAGGTTTTACGTTACAATACAGCCAGGTGGAACCAGCATGGACCTTATAATCAATTCTTGTATGAGTTTCCCGAGGGTAGGGGACTTACGGGCTGTGTCGCTACGGCGCTTGGTATTGTTATGCGTTATCATAACTGGCCCGACAAAGGTGTGGGAACAGTTCCGGCATATAGCTACACGTGGAGTTCCGGCAATGCAACATACAACCGGTCGATTCCGCAGAATGTGCTTGGACATAGTTATAATTGGAATGATATGCTTATGGAATATACGGGACAATATACTCAACAGCAGGGTGAGGCTGTTGCCCGATTGATGTACGACCTGGGTACTGCGGTGCAGATGAGCTGGGGACCAGCTTTTTCGACCGCTCCGGTTAGCTTAATCCCCACACGGGTTGTACCCCACTTTAAGTATTCCAAGGGTACAATAAACATGGGTTACTACGGTTATAGCGACGATGAGTGGGCGGAAAAACTTGCCACAAACATCAAAGACTATGGCCCTACGGTTGCGTGGAATGCCGTCCATGCTTATGTCCTGGATGGATATACTACCACTAACTATTTCCACGTAAATTGGGGCTGGGGCTTTGGTGATGGTTATGTATATCTCCCTAAAAACGAGTTCTATGTAAATATGGCGGCAAGTTTCTATTTTGAGCCTGATAGGAGTGGCACATCTAAGTCACGAGACTATCTTACCTGGGAGCTGTGGGGCAGGTATGCCACAGACCCTAAAACGGGAAGCAGCGTTTTTATGCCTTCCGAGTGGGGTATCGAGTCAGCAGCTTGCACGTTTAAGCCAAACCAGGAGTTTGAGTTGGCCTTAGCTCATATTCATAATGGAAGTGCGGAGTCGTTTACGGGTTATGTAGAACTTGTGCTATGCGATGAAGAGGGAACTGTTATTGAGACGTTAACATCCACATATCTTGCGAATATAGCTCCACTTGGCTATGTTCAGGATCGCATACCTAAAAAGGCTAAGTTTACGTCTGAGTTGAAACAAGGCTATCGCCTGCGCTATCGTTATAAGGGTCAGAACACACCTCAGTGGCAGTGGCTGCGTGAAGGAGCTAATTGCTACGAAATAGTTCTGTGTGCTTCTCCCGAGGATGTGGCAAAAAAGATTAAGATGACCATCAATAAGTCAACCAAGACAATCAAGTTCTTCTCGACACTGGCATTGACGTATGAGTTGCGCGATGACAATGATAATGTCCTGACGAGTGGGCAGACCCCCGGTGGTTACCGATTTAGCAGAGACAGAGACTTCTCCAATGCTATCTATATTGAGAAGGGGCCACAGGTTGTATGGAGTAATTTAAGCGCGACGGAAGGCGTTATGTATTTCAAATGTGGTGGCGAACCTTACTCGCTAAGGCTTGTGTGGGGGTCAAACCTGGATAAGTAAATTGACCCCTCCTTCAAAGGAAAGAATCTGTCTAACATGGCTACTTTGTCGTTACGCTTGCCTCGAAAATCCTTATTTACGCCAAGTAATTAACCCACACAAGGGTGGCTTTTCCTCCTCGCGGCTCGGCAAAGTAAACAAGTTTACTCTGCTCTCGCTCCGCAGCGTCGGTTGCGGTTTTCGAGTCTGCGCAAGCCTAAAATTAGCTCTTGTTATACAAATTCAAGCAAAAGAGGTTGTCCTTCGAATGTGTAGGACAACCTCTTTTGCTATTCTTCTATTTGTGTATTACATAATCTTTGGCTTCGATACGGCTGTAATAGCTCTGTATCATAGCCTGCATGCGCCGCTGGATTGAGCTTACATCCACCTTGCCCAGCAGGTTATGCTCGTGTCGCACATCATCCTTGGCATAGACGGCGACAACCTGTTTCTCGTCGAAGAGTATCAGATGCTCAGCGGTGATAGCCTGAAACATATTGTTGTCATAGCTTACCGAAATGGGCTCTGCCTCTGCTTCGCCAAATATATCACGACCGAAGGCAAAGTAGGGCTCTCGGTTACCCAGCAGACCCAATAGCGTAGGCATAATATCAATTTGCGACACCACGTCACGGTGCTCGCCCACCAGGTCACTCTCTGGGGCGTGTATAAAGCCTACGACCTGATAACTGCCCGGAGAGTTGCGGAATACGTCAGAGAACTGCTCACTCGACACATGGTCGGCAACAAAGACAAAGATAGAGTTCTTGAACCACTTCTCGTCGTGGTGGCGGGCAAAGAACTGCTCGATAGCTCCATCGACATACTCCACGCATTTGTGGTTGGGCGTAAGACCCTCCTGTAACCTTCCCTCATACTCCTTGGGAATGACGAAGGGGTGGTGCGATGTGAGTGTGAATATTGTGGCAAAGAAGGGTTCCTGCACGCTTTGCAACTCCTCACCCATATAGCCGATAAACTTTTCGTCCCAAATGCCCCAGTATCCGTCAAAGTCATCCTTGCCGTGTGCCTTCTCGTAGTCCTGACGGCTGTAAAGATGCTCGATGCCCGTGGTGCGGGCAAAGGCTCCAAAGCCCATAGAGCCGTGGTCGGAGCCGCAGAAGAACATTGTGCGGTAGCCCTTGTCGCCAAGTATAGCAGGCAGGGCGCGGGTCTTGGCCATAGCCTGAGGCATCAGCACAAATGGATTTTTGTATGAAGGTATCGACGCCCACACAGCCGGCAGCGCCTGAATGGAGCGGCGGCCGTTGGCATACATATTATAGAATGTGTAACTCTGTTGCATCAGCGAGTCCAGGAATGGGGTGTATCCCTTCTTCTCCTTATCCTGGTATAGGTCGGGGCGAAGCAGTGCCGAGTGCTCGGCCGAAAAGCTCTCCATAACAAAGATAACTACGTTGCGACCCTCCAAGCCTGTCGGCTCTGTTGTTGAGGGGTAGTGACAGGGCGAGTAAATAGAGTCCAGCTCCTCCTGCGAAAAGTATTTCTGATACGATATCTTGCCACTTGACCCTATTGTGCGCAGCACACAGAATGGATTGCTCAGAATCATCGTAGCACGCATATTGTCGGCGGTGTAGAGCGTTGCATTAGACATCGTTATAGGGCGTGTCATCTTGGTAAAGCCACCCCTTATGCCACCTATGCTCAGACCTGCGGCCAAGCCCAGAATAAGTGTTGAGCCCAGGTAGTACCACACGCCGCGCAAGAGACTCTGCTCCCTTGTCTTGCGCCAGTAGCCTGCCGCCAGCATAATGATAAGGGCTATGCCCACAAGCACCACATACCAGTTCTCGGCTGCGAATTTCAGTATCAGCAGAGCCGAGTTGTCGTTCTCGGCAAAGAATATCTCGTCGGCAGTAAATCGCTTCTGGGTGTAGTGGAAGTATATCGCATCCGATAGGTTTGGGACCACAATCAGCAGCGAGTTGGCAATTACATAGTACCAGAACTTGATTCTAAGCCACCAGCTGCGCTCCCTGATGTGCAGGGGCAGCAGCGAGAGCAGGATAAACACGGCATTGGTGTATAGTATCGATACGGTGTCAAACTTAAACGAGCCGCACACCAGGCTCCACCACTCCGAGAATGGAATCTCGCCCATAAGCGTTGAGTTGTAGGCATAAAAGAGCAGTCGGCACAGCAACATAACGACATACAGAAGTGCGATGCGCCAGATGAGCAGTGCTGTGTGGGTCTTGAAAATCTTCATACTATTCGTGATGATAAGGTTCGTTGTGTAATATGGTAAATGCTCGGTAGAGCTGCTCAGCAAATATGGCGCGCACAATCTGATGTGAGAAGGTCATACGCGAGAGCGATATCTTACCATTGGCTCTGTCGTACACCTCCTGCGAGAAACCGTAAGGGCCTCCAATGACGAGCAGCAGACGTTTCACGCCGCTGAGCATACGTTTCTGCAACCAGTCGGCATACTCCATTGAACTGTATTGTGAGCCACGCTCATCCATCAGCACAAGGTAATCTCCGTCATCCACCTGGCGCAGGATAAGCTCGCCCTCCAACTGCTTTTGGCGTGAGGGGGCCATATTCTTGGTATTGCGTACATCGGCGATGGTGGTCACCGAAAACTTGCAGTAGCGGTTTATGCGCTTCGAGTACATCTCGACCAGCGCCTCCACCTCCCGCAGGTCGGTCTTGCCTACGACGATAAGTTCAATATTCATCTTGCCAAGGGGTTATTCCAGGTCGGTGTTCCACTCGCCATCGGTGCCTGTGTAAATCACGGGTCGTACCTTCTCGACAGACTTCAACCACTCGTAGGCCTTGTACATATTGTAGCCGTTACCCGAGTTGTCACCCGCCAGCTTAAAGGCTATGACGCAAGAGTGATTGCGAGAACGATAATACATTGCTTTCACGCGCTCCAAATACTCCTTCACCAGTTTGGGATTGTTGGCCGGCGTGCCTCCTACGCTTCGGTTCTGATGCTCTGTCGGAGAGTTTATATTGGCGCAGTCGATGACAAACATACCCGCTTTGTCGCACATATCGTAGAACCACTTGGGCTGCGGATAGTCGGGGCAGAGGGTATTGTAACCTCTGAGCTTGGCCTGCTCGATAGCGGCAAAGGTCTTTTGGCGGTCTTCGGCAGCGTTGAAGTGCTCCTTCTTTTGCAGATGCAGGACATTGTCGAAGCGGTAGAACTTGCCATCGTGGAATATGGTCTTGCCAAAGCCCACCTTCAAAGGAATGTACTCCCACAGCATACCGTTGCGCTTGATGTAAATCATCACGTCGTAGAGCGGTGTCTTGCCATCGCCCCACTTAAAGTTGTAGGAGTGGTAGATGTCGGGGTTGAAACGCAGCGTATCCTGAGAATGTCCATCTATCTCAATCTCATTTACACTGTACTCTTTGAGTTTGCCCTTGGGGTCGTAGATGTCGTAGCCCACCTGAATAGTCTCCGTATAGTTGAAGTCGTTGGCGACGATGATATCGAGTTTGAGCTTGGCATATTGACGTGTGGTGTCGGGTTCGAGCACTATCTCGAAGTCGCGCACCGCTACGCGTCGCTGCACGAAGAAGTAACTATTCTCAAACTGCTCAAAGCCGGGCTGGAAGATGTTCTCTTGGAGTTCGGGGGTGCGGCTCTGACGCACGCCAATCATAATCTCGTTCACGCCCTGACGCAGGTGCTTCGACAGGATGAAGTCGGCAGGGGTGTAGGGGTCCTCGACATCTGCTATGGGCTCGTTGTTTACAAACAGCGTGTATGCCATACCGACATTCTCCAAGTGAAAGAATGTGTTGTAGTCGTTGCGCGTAGCGTCGATGTGCAGTTTCTGTACAAAGCGCACCTCACCACCGGCTATGGCTATGCGCTCGGGCTTGAACTCCTCGTAGCCCGCAGTCTCCTCGCGCTTGTCTGCTTTGGCATCTTCACGTTTGTCGTAGGTGAGGAACTCGCTGCGGAAGATGCGTGGCGACTGAGCCTGTGTGACGAATATCGAAAAAAGGGCTATGCCCAGCAGGAAAAACCTTTTCATATTGCAAAAACTAATCTCTAATATAATCCAATAAATACTTTTGGCGTGTGATACCATTTGCAAAGGTACTTTTTTTTTTGACAAATATCAAATAATTGACTACCTTTGTAGGTTGATAGACGAATGAGTGGTCATCACGGGACTATGAGGATAATTAAATAACGATATAAACTATGAAAAATCAAAGAATTGCAGAAATTCTGAAATCGGGCGCAAAGGATTGCGACATCACAGTTAAGGGTTGGGTACGCACAAAGCGCGGCAACAAAAACGTAGCATTCATCGCACTTAACGATGGCTCGTGCGTGGCAAATATTCAGGTTGTGGTAGATTTGGCAAATGCCGATGAGGAGGTGTTGAAGCAGATTACCACAGGAGCCTGCATACGCGTTGATGGTAAGCTCGTTGAGTCGCCAGCATCGGGTCAGGGTGTTGAGGTGCAGGCTTCAAGTATTGAGGTTTATGGCACGGCCGACCCTGAGAGCTACCCATTGCAGAAGAAGGGCCACTCGTTGGAGTTCCTGCGCGACATCGCTTACCTACGTCCTCGCACAAACACCTTTGGTGCTATCTTCCGTATTCGTCACGCTATGGCGTACGCTATTCATAAGTACTTCAACGACCACGGCTTCTACTATTGGCATACACCCCTCATCACAGGCTCTGACTGCGAGGGTGCAGGTGCTATGTTCAACGTGACGACACTTGACATTGCCAACCCTCCTCGCACCGAGGATGGCGCAGTGGATTACTCGCAGGATTTCTACGGCAAGCCTTGCAACCTCACCGTGTCGGGTCAGTTGGAGGGTGAGCTTGGCGCTTTGGCTCTGGGTAAGATTTATACCTTCGGCCCTACATTCCGTGCCGAGAACTCAAACACTCCACGTCACTTGTCGGAGTTCTGGATGATTGAGCCTGAGATGGCATTCTACGAGTTGGAGGATAATATGGAACTTGCTGAGGACTTCCTGAAATACCTTATCCGCTACGCATTGGAGAACTGCCGCGAGGATTTGGAGTTTATGAACAAGATGTGGGATAACGAGCTTATCGCGCGCTTGGAGTTTGTGCTTAAAAACGACTTCGTGCGTCTGGACTACACCGAGGGCGTCAATATCTTGAAGGCATCGGGTAAGAAGTTCGAGTTCCCTTGCGATTGGGGTTGTGACCTTCAATCCGAGCACGAGCGTTACCTGGTGGAGGAGCACTTCAAGTGTCCTGTAATCCTTATCAACTATCCAAAGGAGATTAAGGCCTTCTATATGAAGCAGAACGAGGATGGCAAGACCGTACGCGCAATGGATGTGTTGTTCCCAAAAATCGGCGAGATTATAGGCGGTTCGGAGCGTGAGGCCGACTATGGCAAACTTTCTGCACGCGTAAAGGAGCTCGAAATGAGCGAGAAGGAGTTGTGGTGGTATCTTGATACACGTCGTTGGGGCTCAGCACCTCACTCAGGCTTTGGCTTGGGCTTCGAGCGTCTGCTGCTGTTCGTTACAGGTATGACAAACATCCGCGACGTAATCCCATTCCCACGCACCCCAAATAACGCGGAGTTCTAATCCTGAACACGCTAAATTGAAGGAACCTGTCGAAGTGGAACTTAAAATGTAGTAATGATGGCTATTTCACAACGTCAGATTCAAAAGCAGATACAGACCCTGTCGCCCCAGCAGATACAGATGATAAAGCTGCTGGAACTCCCCGCTTTGCAACTCGAACAACGCATCAAGCAGGAGATTGAGGAGAATATTGTTCTCGAAGAGGAGGAGACAAGAGACGATGAGGTGGAGCAGATTTCGGTTGATGACTACCTGCGCGAGGATGATACACCGAGCTATAAGCTGCGTGTAAATAACTTCTCCAAGGATGAGAAACAGCGTCCCGTGACCCTTAGCGAGGGTCTTTCTATGCAGGAGTACCTGACCGAGCAACTTGGTTATCGTAACCTTAAAGAGCAGGAGCGCAGGGTGGCAGAGTTCCTTATTGGCAGCATTGACGAGGATGGCTACCTGCGTCGCGATATGGAGTCTATATCCGACGATATAGCCTTCTCGCTGGGTATTGAGACCACCGCGGAGGAGTTGGAGCGACTGCTTGCGATTATACATCAGTTGGAGCCGGCAGGCATCGGAGCCCGCAACTTGCAGGAGTGCCTGCTGCTGCAAATGAAGCAGCGACGCATAGATACCCCAGCCAAGCGTTTGGCGTTGAAGATATTGTCCTCTTACTTCGAGGAGTTTGTCAAGAAGCATTACGAGAAACTTATTGCGCGCCTGGGTGTGAGTGAGGATGAATTCCGTGATGCCATTGACGAGATTAAGCACCTCTCGCCTAAGCCCGGCAACCTCTACTCCGACGGGCGTTTCGACTCCTCGCCATACGTCATCCCCGATTTTACGATTGACTATCACGACGGGCAGTTCGACCTGTCGCTGAACTCGTACAATATCCCTGAGGTTAAAATCAACCGCAACTATATGGATATGATTCGGAGTATGGTATCTTCCGATGGCCATGTCGCGGAGAAGGATAAGGAGGCGGTGCAGTTTGTCAAGAGCAAGATAGACTCAGCCAAGTGGTTTATATCGGCCATCAAGCAGCGTCACGATACGCTTATGCGCACTATGCAGGAGATTTTGAATTTCCAGCGCGAGTACTTCAAGGATGGCGACAAGAGCAAGCTGCGACCAATGATATTGAAGGATATAGCCGACCGTGCAGGACTCGATGTGTCGACCATATCGAGAGTTGTAAACAGCAAATATGTACAGACGCACTTCGGCATCATACTGCTCAAATCACTCTTCTCGGAGGCTATGCAGACCGAGAGTGGCGAGATAGTGTCGAGCTACGAGATAAAGAACATACTCCAAAAGTGCATCGACGAGGAGGATAAGCGTCATCCGCTGACCGACGAGACGCTGATGAATATCCTCAACAGCAAGGGTTACTGCATAGCACGCCGTACGGTGGCAAAGTACCGTGAGATGCTCGATATACCTGTTGCACGGTTGCGAAAACAAATCTAAGAATGTTGAATAAGGCAGCAAAGTTACTCTCGTGGGCATTGCATCCGTCCATAGTACCTGTCTATGTGATGATGATACTGCTCTTTACGAATACCATACACTCCTATCACACGATAAGGGTGAAGTTCTATCTGCTGTGGAGCGTTGCGCTCTATACGCTTGTGCTGCCGGCTCTTACGTTTGCACTCGTGAAGCATCTGCGCCGAAAGCGTTGGCAGTCCCTGTCGAGGCGGCATCTGGTAATCATAACCCTGCTTGTGGGGGCTGTCTGTTATATGTTGCTTGCGATGACTATGGCCGGAGTGCCGTCGCTTGCGCTGTTTCGTAAAGGAGCTATGGTGGGGGTGATGTGTTCTCTCTTCTGCCTTGTGACGATGCCTATCTGCCGCGTGAGTCTGCATCTTACGGCTATGGGTGCTGTCGTGGCGTTGTTTGTTATGCTCAATATTCTGGGTGAGACATCTCTCTTTGCCGAGTTGCTTTCCTCTATACTGCTGTCGGGTATGCTCGCCTCTGCGCGATTATATATGGGTCGCAACCGTGGCCGACAACTCCTGGTGGGCTTTGTCGGGGGCTTTTTGCTGAGTGTGGCGGCTATGCTCTGGATTTAATATATCCCCTATACAGAGAAGAATCTGTCTAACAAGGCTCTTTTGGCATCATTACCGTTATACAACTTCAAGGAAAAGAGGTTGTCCTTCAAAAACTTGTTGGACAACCTCTTCTGTATTATGCACTTGGGAGGAGTTTAGAACCCGCCGCGGCCGCCACCACCAAAGTTACCTCCGCCACCGAAGTTGCCGCCTCCGCCGGGACCACCCATACCTCCGCCATAGCCACTACGCATACCGCCCATATCTCCGCCCTGCATCATCGAGGGGTCGAAGCCTCGGCGTTGCTGCTGCGGGTTGTCCTGTCCGCTGGTGTTGCGGCGCAGGTTGTAGGTGAACTTTATGCCGAAGTAGCGACCTATGACGCTGCTCATCGAGGTCTGCATAAATTGTGCGTTCCACGAGCGGTTGAAGCCGTCGTTGCGGTTAAAGACATCATTTGCCACAAGTTTTATCTCACCCATCTTCTTCAAAATCTTCATACCTATACCGAAGTTGCAAATCAGGTTCTCGTGTTCGAGCTGGCTTGCAAGCTGGTTCAGTCCCTGTGTCTTAAAGTATGAAGCGTTGGCGCTCAGCGTCAGGCCAAAGCCGAATACCACACGCACATTGCCCGACAGACGGTGGTCAATCTCCTCGCGGTTGCTCTCGGGAGAGGTGGTGTTCTTCACGTTGCTGTACGAGGGGTAGTAGGCGAAACGGAAGTCGATGAAGTCGCTGAAATTACTGCTCAGCGAAGCCCCGACACCTGCCTGACGGCGCTTCGAGTAGTTAGTCTTCCAATCTACATCTTCGTCGCCGGCACTCCACTTACCGATAAGTGAAGGCGATTGGTTGATGCTGCCATTGGCGCTAAAATTGAAGTTGCAGCCTATCCAGGTTATGGGGAAACCCACGCTGACATGTCCGCCATAGTTCCACTTGCCGTCAACATTCACGGGTTTGCTGTATTGTCCCGTAGGCGAGAGGGTGGTGAGGAACTCCCCATCGGGGCTATATACCTCATATCCTGGGCTGTTACGTATAACCGATGTCTCTATTGAGTTCTGCGTTATCGAACCATTCACACCCACCGAGAAGGTTACGCCGTTCTCGATGCCTGAGTAGTTGTAATTGAGGAATGCGCGGTGTGAGTACGAAGGTTTCAGGTTGGGATTTCCCGCCGATATATGGTTTACGTTTGATATGTCCACCACATCCTGCAACTGATTTACCGAAGGGTTAGACGTTGAGGAGTTTACGCGCACCATAAGCCTGTTCTCCATATTAAGCTTTATGCGCCCCATAAGCGAGTAGGTGAGGTTCTCGAACGTCTTTTCGGGCAGGGTGTAGAGAGCGGGGTAGATGCGCTCGCTGTTCATAGTCACGTGCTGATAGTTCAGTCGTCCCGACACCGATGTGCCCTCACTGCTGAAACGGAAGCCGGGGCCTACGCGTTGTGTAAGGTACGATGTGTTGTGGCTGTTCGAGTATTCGGGGTTAATGTCGGGGAGGTAAATTTTATTTTCAAAGTCGTAGAGGTGCGTCAGACGGTCGGCATCCGACTTGTTGTAGTTGGCATTGTAGCCCACCGTCACCTGTGCGTGCTGACCGATAGGCTCGGCGTAGGTTATACCTCCGTTGAGGCTGTAACCGTAGTTGTCCGATCCCGAGCGCTGCTGCACGGGCTCTATGCCCTCGTCTAATTTCTTCTTCTCCGAGTAGTTCTCGCTATGCGCATCGCTGGTGTTGTAGTTCGCACCGAAGTTTACTTGCAGCGTGCGACCAGCCTTCTGTCCCAGGCGTAACATATAGTGGCCGTTGATGCCGGTGCTTATGTTGTCGTTCTCGCCTGCGTTCCAATTGTTAAGTGTTATGTCATTGCCACTTACGGGGAAGTAGTTGCTTGCGCTCGTGCCGTTGTTTTCGTTGTCGCCCGTAGATATTTGTGCGCGCAACATCAGGCGCTGACGTTCGCTTATGCGCCACTCGAAACGTGTGTTGAACGAATGGTTGTAGCCCTTGCTGCGGCTGTTGCTGTTTGATACTTGTCGCTGGTAGATGTTGTCGGCATTTGATTCCAGCTCCTCGTCGGTGAGGAAGTAGTCGCGGTCGCTCCAATTCCAATGCTTGTTGCTGTTGGCATTGAAGGAGTAGCTGCCCTCCAACTTTACTTTATCCTTCTCGCCCCACTGCGCGATGTAGTTTATGCCTCCCATACCCATCTTCGAGTCGGAGTTGCCGTTCATATTGTTTGCGCGGAAGCGCAGGGTTGTCTTTGATACCTTGCGGAAGAAGCTTACGTTGCCATCCACCGAGCCGTAGTGCTGCATATCGTCGTGCTTCTTGGGCTCGACGGCATACATTGCGTTGAACTTACCGAAGATGGCGGTCTTAATCTTTGTTACAAGATTTATGGCCTTGTAGCTGTTTCCATCGTCAATGCCCGAGAACTCTGCCTCGTCGCTTAACTTGTCGAACACCTCCACCGACTTAATCTGGTCGGCAGGGATGGTCTTGATGGCTGTGGATACGTCGTTGCCGAAGAACTCGCGTCCATCCACTAACACCTTCTGCACGGTCTCGCCCTGCGTGGTTATTGTTCCGCCATCGACCTTCAAGCCGGGTAACTTTGCCAGCAACTCGTCGGCATCGGCGTCGGGTAGCACCTTGAAGGCTGCTGCGTTGTAGGATATGGTGTCGCCGTTTATGGATGTCCTTACGGCCTGTGTAACGACACTCACCTGGTCAATCTTGTGACGCTCCATCTCTACCTCCCACTCGGGTACTATAAGGTTTTTGCCCTGCACCACCTCAATCTCGGTCGTGTCGGCAACGTATCCAAGCGACGAGGCAATCATACGATACCTGCCTGCCGCCACCTGCTTGAACTGATAAGCTCCGCGTATGGCCGTGAGGGTGTATTTTTTATTAAGGGTGTCGCGCAGGGACATTAACTCAATCTGTGCGCCCACAACACCATCCTTCACACCATTCTCTACGCAGGTGACTATGCCACTCACCGTGCTGCGCGTCTGCGCTATAACCGATACCGCCGCAAGTGCGAGAATGTAACTTAACAAAATCTTTTTCATATTGCTTGTGTCTATTTTCGTTGCACAAAAATATGTATAATAATATAAGTAAAACCCTCTCCCTTGGTGAAACGCCCAAAAGAGAGGGTTAAACGACCTGTTGCCAATGCGAGATGTCAGCCTCGGCCGCAAAGTTATAGTTTTATAGGCTGGAAGCCACGGCCATATACGCCCATAACCGAGCCTACGGTCATAAAAGCGTCGGGGTCTATCTCCTTCACATATTTAAGTATGGTGGGCGTCTCGCGGTTGTTGCACACCACCATAACCATCTTCGAGTGGTTGTGCGAGTATCCGCCCTCGGCGTTGAGCAGCGTCACGCCACGCCCCAGCTCCATATTCAGCACGCGTGTGATCTCCTCGTACTTGGGCGAGATGATAAAGACCTGACTCGACTGCTTGTTGCCCGCCAGAACCATATCTACGGTGTAGCCAAAGACAAGAGTCATAATGTATCCGTATATGGCGGCATCGATAGTGAAGCCCACCGTCAGCGACGAAGCTATGATGAGCAGGTCGAGCACGAAGATTATGCGTCCGTAGCTTATCGAGCGGAACTTGTTTATAATCATCGCCACAATATCTGTTCCTCCTGCCGAGCCGCCCTGTATAAGTGCCATGGCTACGCCTACGCCCGTGATAACACCTCCTACGACCATCGACAGGAAGCGGTCTATGTGCAGAAAATCCTCGGCGGGGAGTATCTCCTGCCAGCCGTTCATCGACAGCGATAGTGCCAGTATGCACCATATAGTCTTTATGCCGAAGTTCCACCCCAGCACGAAGCCTGCTATTATCAGCAGCGTGGCGTTTATGATAAATACAATGGTGCCTATCTTCACATCCCAGCCCATCGTATTCTCCAAGGCTGTGCTTATAACTATGGCAAGACCTGATGCGGCGCCGCTGGTGCTTTTGGCGGGGAGTACGCACCCAATCCATCCGAATGAGTAGATGCACATTCCGATAGTCATAATCACATACTCTTTGAGTGTGGTGAGCGCTCTTTGCTTCTTGCTCGGGTTAGGTTTCATAGCTATTGGTTGTTTTTTTTGTTGTTTCAGAGTGTGAAGATAATATAAATTCTGAAAAGTTATGCATTTGCAGGCAAAAAATCACCCGACCTCGGTGTGAGGTCGGGCGTAACCAAATTATCTTGCTTTAACGCTTGAAAAACTTATTTCGCGTGATTAGTTCGCTGAATAATAAGTATTCAAAGCATCAATGATAGGCTTAGCATTCTTAACAAGAGCACCCATCTCGGCTGTACCAAGTGCGCGGTCATATACACGAATTGCTACAATCTTACCATTGAATGGACGAGAGATAGTATTAACACCCCAGTAACAACCACCAATCCACATACCACTTGTCTGCTTTTTAGTGAGGTCATATCTATCTTTGTTGAAACGCATTACGCCATCAAGAACACGTGCCGACATACCCTCCTTAACATTTGCAGCCCAAATGAAGTGGTGGAACTCATTCACATGAGACCAGTCTGGCATATCTGTCATAATATCCATCTCTCCTGGTACCAAGGCATTGACCTCCTGGAAAGTGGTTCCCTGTGCAGATTTATTATTAATAAATCGTTTTTCGATAGGGCTTACCCAGTAGTTGAAGTTAAAGTACTCCAGAGAGAAAGGACAATACTTGTCAATGTCATTATTAGTGTACTCCAAATCAGTACCAACAGCAGCGATAAACTCAATAGTGATATAACCGCTGTTCAACTTAGCCAAGAAATCGGCATTACCTACGGCATCGCCAATACCAACTGTGTAGTACACAGCACCCTCAGGACGACCTTGTGTACTTGTCAACCAAGCATCCCAAGAATATGTGCCTGGGTTAGATGGCAACTGAGTAAAGTTGATAATATTGTTGGTTGAACCGAACTCAGCACCACTGATTACCTCAACAGCAGGAGTATCGCCTTCAACTGGAACAACCTGCTTAATATCAATATTCTGTGATGTACCCTGATTCTCGATAGAACCATCCATATTGAACTTAGCATCAAAGAATGCCTGTGGAAGAACCTCCTTATATGCAGGGATAGTTGCCTCGTTATAGCACTGCTCAACCTCAGCAGCTGTCAAAGCCTTGTTGTAAATCTTCGCCGAAGCGATATCACCACACCAATGGTGGATAGCAGATGCGTAGTTGTCGTCAGTGAGCATCATAGAACGAGCACCAATAGTCAAACGCTCGCCAACATCGAAGGTTGTAACATTGGCATCCTCCTTGGCTAATTGACCATCAATATAAAGAGCCACCTTGTCATTATCAGCATCATATACAAACATTGCGTGGTGGAACTCGTTGATAGAAACAGCACCAGACTCGGCAACAGTACCGAAGTTTTGCCAAGGTTTTGATGTTATATCCACATTGTAAGAAGCCCACATTTTGTCATTATCCATACCCTTAGAGATACTCCAAGCATTAGTACCGAAAACTGTGCATCGATTGATATTGCTCAGAGGAATCATAAATACTGTCTCAGCAGAGAAACCAGCCTCCAAAGCAGCCTTAAACTCAGCGTTCTCAGAGAAATCTACCATATAGTAGCCGGTCTTCTGGATTGGGTAGTTCTCATTACCCTGGTCAGAAGGCTGCCACAATGAACGAGATACATATGCTCCGTTGTTCTCATAAACCTGCAAGTAGTTCGCTGTAACATCAGCGTGATCCATCTTCTGAACATTCAAACCAAACTTACCCTTATCGGTTACAGTACCAT
>JAZUMN010000043.1:0-37824 GCA_045603645.1 Alistipes sp.
TTTTGTGGTAATGAAGCTGTCTAACAAGGCTACTTTGTCGTTACGCTTGCCTCGAAAATCCTCATTTACGCCAAGTAAACTGCGGTTTTCGAGTCTGCGCAAGCCTAAAATTAGCTCTTGTTATACAACTTCAAGAAAAAGAGGTTGTCCTTCAAAAACTTGTTGGACAACCTCTTTCGCATATGTTATGAGAAATAAAGTTTAGATGTTGATATCCAAAATCTCAAACTTCAATACTCCCGCAGGCACAGTAACCTCGACAACCTCGCCCTTCTTCTTGCCCAGGATAGCCTTGGCGATAGGAGTGCCTATGGCGAGCTTACCTTCGCGCAGGTTAGCCTCGTTCTCCGATACGATGGTATATGTCACCTGCTTGTTGTTATTGTGGTTAAGCAGAGTCACCTTGCTGAGAATCTGCACCTTGCTCTTGTCAATCTTCGACTCGTCGATGATACGGGCATTTGTAAGCGTCTGCTCCAACTGCGCTATACGCATCTCCAACAAACCCTGCGCCTCACGCGCAGCATCATACTCTGCATTCTCCGACAAATCGCCTTTGTCGCGAGCCTCGGCAATGGCTGCTGAAATAGCGGGACGCTCAACTGAACGCATGTGTTGAAGCTCATCCTTTAACTTCTGCATACCCTCTGCCGTCAAATAGATAATTTCATTTGCCATGTCTTAAACAGTAAAAAAAGCCAGAATCCCAATATCGTGGTCTGCACCACTCAATCGGAATCCCGAATTAACAACTCTAAAATTTTATGAAACAAAGATAGGGAGTTTTTTTTGAATTTACAACTTTTTCGGGAAAAGAAATAGAGGAGTGATTCGCAAAACGACATCTCTCCTCTATCTCTTTGCGTTTTTACCTGTGTTATTTACCCTCCGCCTCGGGGAACTCGGCAAGATATACCAGATGTTGCAGGGCACGCAGCATATTTCGTTTCTTGGTCTTGGGATAATAAACGTAGCAGTCTATCGTGACAACCTCGTTGGTTGACTTGTTTACCGTTGTGTAGCTAACAAATGGGCCTCCCATAAAGTAGTTCTCAACATCCCACAGACCCACCATCTCAATCCAGGGGCGGTCGCCGATGAGCAGCGTGCGGTACTCGGGCTTGAAGGGGATATACTTCTCGCCGCTGTCGTCGGGAATCTCATCTACGGTGGACATATACGAACCCTCGGCAGGGCCCGGTATGCGTGCCACAAATTTGTTTCTCGCCTTAACCAAAGCCTTCGCCGACAGCGACTCCTTGCCCGTGTAGGGGTATTTGTAGATGACAAAACCCTGGCTTGCCATAGGGTACTCCTGCGATATCCATATCATATCGTCACTTGCGGTGCGCAGCTGGTAGTTGTTTGCCACAGCCAGGTCCATACCGAACTTATCGAGTATCTGCTCGCGCAGAGGTGCCGCAAAGTACTTTGCAGAGTAGGCTATGGTGCGGTCACGCTCCGCCTTCTCCAATATGTAGAGCAGATTGTCGCGGTTGTCGCTCACATACTTTGTAAGGCTGTGGATGTCGGGACCTTGCAGCGTGATGTATATTTGAGGCTTTGCCGTAACATCATACCTAACCGAGATGCCCGCCTCGGCAATAGAGGGGTTGACGTTTACGACGATGATATTGCGATGACGCTCCGTGAGACTCTTGAAGTTATTGGGCAATATGCGCAGCACATTATACATAGGCTCATACTGCATCAGCTCCTTCACGGGTTGCTTCAACACGGCCTGCAACGTGTCGCCCAGCTCACTCTGCCACTGCTCCTGAGCGCATACCAGCACCAACTCGTAAGGTGTGCCCGTAGCATTGTCCGCCGTAGAGAGTGTGTTAAATGGCTTGCAGCCAGCCATCATTGACAACGTGCCCAATACGATGAGCAGTGATATAAACGCCTTTTTCATACTTCGTTTTGCTAAAATTACTCACAAATATAGCTAAAAATGGAGTTAAAGCAAAATATATACCCGTAATTGCGCAAAAAGCATTACATTTGCAGTCGCTACTGCTTAACACCGTATTGCGCAATGAAGATTAAGCCTTGGGGTTTCATAAAGAGACTCTTTCCTGATATGATATGGGAGATTGATGACCCTACGGGAGTCTATCTCACATTTGACGATGGGCCCACGCCGGGTATCACGGAGTGGATACTATCTACTTTGCGTCGCTACGATGCCAAGGCTACGTTCTTTGTGCTGGGCAAGAATGCCGAGATGTATCCCGACCTGCATCAGCGCATCCTCGACGAGGGGCACAAGATAGGCAACCATACATACTCGCACCAAAAAGGCTGGGGAATGCCTTTGGAGAAGTATATCGAGGATGTCGATTTTGCTGACGATATATTGCGCACCGACCTCTTCCGCCCACCCTATGCGCAGACTACACCGTCGCAGATTAGAGCCGTAGCACGCCGCCACAAGATTATTATGTGGAACATTCTCTCGCGAGACTATGCACGCACGGTTACCCCTATTAAGTGTCTGCATGAGGTGCTGCCTCATATCACCCCGGGCTGCATCATCGCCTTTCACGATTCTCAGAAGTCATTCCGCAATATGAGCTACGCCCTGCCTCGCGTGCTGCAACGTGTGCAGGAGATGGGCTTAAAGTGCAAAATCATAGAGCTCTAAATGAAGGTCATCGTCGCTATAACGGGTGCCAGCGGAGGAGTTTATGCACTTCAAACGCTGCAACAACTGCTCGCCGCCACGGAGGTTGAGCAGATAGCCCTTATTGTGAGCACAACAGCTCACGAGGTGCTACGCTTCGAGGGCGTTACGCTGCCCGAGTCCGAGAAGATTGTCCGCTACTCAAATGACGACATGTTTGCTGCCGTGGCAAGTGGCTCGGCAGAGTATGATGCTATGGTTGTCGTGCCCGCCTCGATGGGTAGCGTGGGACGCATCGCCGCAGGGGTGTCGTCGTCGCTCATAGAGCGTGCTGCCGATGTTATGCTCAAAGAGCGCCGCAGGCTTGTTATGGTTGTACGCGAGACACCTTACTCGCTCATACATCTGCGTAATATGACCTCCCTGACCGAAGCGGGGGCTGTTATCTTGCCCGCCTCGCCATCGTTTTACTCCCACCCTGCAACACTTGACGATGCCGTGATGACTGTTGTCGAGCGCATCGTGGCACACGTAGGTATTAAGGCTCCGCACTATGAGTGGAGAGGAGAAAAATAGCCTCGCCGAGTGGTGGAAAATAAAATATCATACGATAACTCTTTCGTTTACAGATTTTTTGTATTACCTTTGCGCCGACAAAAAGGCAAAATTCTAATAAAACATAAATATTATGACAATTACAGCAGCTGATATTAAGATTGGCATGTGCGTAGAGATGGACAACAAGACTTACCTTGTTGTAGATTTCCAGCACTGCAAGCCAGGCAAGGGCCCTGCATTCGTACGTTCAAAGCTCAAAAATTTGGAGAATGGTTATGTTGTTGAGAAGACTTTCTCATCAGTAGGCCAGAAGATTGAGCAGGTACGCGTTGAGCGCCGTCCTTACCAGTTCACTTACGAGGATGACTTGGGTGCTCACTTTATGCACACCGAGACTTTCGAGGAGATTAACATCGACAAGAACCTCATCGACAACTACGACCTTATGGCCGATGGTCAGATTGTTGAGGTTATGTTCCACACCGAGAAGGAGGCTGTTCTCTCAGCCGAGCTTCCTCCCGTGCTCGATATGGAGGTTATCTACACCGAGCCAGGTATCAAGGGTGACACAGCATCAACCTCTTCATTGAAGCCTGCAACAGTAAACACAGGTGCTACCGTTAAGGTTCCTTTGTTTGTAAACACAGGTGACAAGATTCGTGTTGATAGCCGTACACGCGAGTACAAGGAGCGTATCCGCTAATCAGATAGTCATTAAATACAGCAAGGCTGTTCCCAAGTGGGACAGCCTCGCGTGTTTAATACGTTATACCTTGTAAGACTCTTTGTTCTACTCTTTAAGGTCATCGGCAGTTATATGCGTAACCTTGCCGTCACGCATAACAACCAACTCACCATCTTCTCTCAGCACCTTCTCTTTAAGACGCTGCTGCGTCAAGAGAATACCTTCATCTATCTTTTCCTGCAACTTTTCAAGTTCCAACTCACCCATACACTCTTACATTTTGCAAATAGTACGATAAGATAACGGATCGACAAGCTCCCTTATTTCGTCACGCGAGCCGTACGCCACCTTCTTCACACCCTCAACCGAGCTATTGTTATAGATGACCCAATAGTCACAGATGGGCGTATAAAGCGTTGTCAGGTAACGTATGCCTCGGTAATAGCGGCGGCGCACCACCTCGGGTGGGACATTATGTCCGCCCTCAATGACTCGGCGTGCCACACGTTCCACAGCCTGGTCGGGCGAGGGCAGCCAAAAGTATAGCAGCGATACAAAGTAACCTCTCTCCTGTGCCATCTTGATAAAACGGGTGTAGTATCGGGTTGCCAACGTAGTCTCAAAGGCGAAATCCGACCCCTCGGCCATCAGCGCATCCATACGCTGACGCATCAGGCGCCCCGCCTCGATTGAGACACTCGACGGATTGAATGGCGACAAACCCTTGGCTATCTCGTCGGCATTGACAAAGTCGTGACACTCCAACATCTCGGGCAACACAGTAAACGAAGCTGTTGTCTTACCCGCACCGTTACATCCTGCTATTATATATAGTCTTGGCATACGATGTCCAACTAATTATTGCAAAGATACAAATAATCTTTCATTTTCCAAATATTCCGCCATCCTCATTGCAGCCACCAGAAAAATGAGGCACCACATTTGCAGAGGTAGAGAGAAACGAAAGATTATGATTTTAACAACCATTAAATTATTTATGATTATGGCAGCAGCAACAACCAAAATCGCTCTAAAACCTCTCCCCTATGGCTACTCGTCACTCGAACCCTACATCTCAGAGCAGACGCTCAGGTATCACCACGACAAGCACCTGGCTGCGTATGTAAACAAAACCAACGAACTTATCGAAAACACCGCCCTTGCCAATGCCTCATTGGAGGAGATTATCCTTGCAGCGGAGGGTGCGCTCTTTAATAATGCAGCGCAGGTGTGGAACCACAACTTCTACTTCGACCAGCTCTCGCCAAAGCCACAGGACGAGCCACAGGGCAAGCTGCGCAAGGCTATTGACACCACCTTTGGCAGTTATCAGAAATTGAAGGAGCGTATGACCGCCGAGGCTCTGTCGCTCTTCGGCTCAGGCTGGGTGTGGCTTGCAAGCGATGCGCACGGCGTGTTGAAGATTGTAAGCAAGTCAAACGCAGGCAACCCCTTGACCGAGGGGCTCTATCCGCTGCTTGCAATAGATGTGTGGGAGCACGCCTACTACATCGACCATCGCAATGCCCGCGCCGAGGGAGTGAATGCATTGTGGAAGGTTGTGGACTGGGCGGTTATAGATGAGCGCTACGCCGCAATACTTAACAAGTAAAAATAAGGAGAGGTTGTCCAACAAGTTTTTGAAGAACAACCTCTTTCACTTGAATTTGTACAACACCCTACTCCTCCTCGGTTGGAAGCTTGAACTCGGTCATACCCGCTGCTACCAGCGCATTAAACCAAGAGAGAGCCTTCTTTATATCCGAGACGTGAACACGCTCACGGTCGTACTCGGGCAACACCTCGCCAAAGTAAGCCTTCATCTTGTCTGCCGACTCCTTGGGTGAGAGAGCCTCCTTACCACCTGTGTAGGCATACATACGACTGAACACATCTGCCAAGGGTATATCCTCACCCTCGGTGAACATTGAAATCTCTGACAGCGCACTCACGCGTGATGTAGCCGACGCATTCATACGACGGCCATCTGCCAACGACTCCACGATGATACCATTCTTCGAGTGTGCCACATACTTATACAGCCCAGGCATTCCCGATATTGCCAAAATCTCCTTAAATTCCATAGTTATAAGTTGTTATAGTTATTTCTTACTTTTACTATGTGCAAATATAATTAAAAAATGAGATATATCATCGTAGTAACGAAATAAAAACCCACCTTTTACTATTCGCCCCTGCGACTGAACTACTTAAAAGGTAGATTCCAATCATTTTTGCCGGCACCCCTACCGACTACTACAACTGCCACCAAGTGCAAAAATGTGGAATGACGTACTAATATGATTGATTACCTGCCGAAACGATAACCCAGCTTAAAATATCCGAGGTGGGCTGTGCCGTATTTAACAAGAGCGTTATAACCCATTCCGATTGTAAATCTCTTGATATCGATACCCATACCAACCTGACAATGGAAACCGTTCCACCCTCCAAGGCTTTCACCTACACCAATAAATCCGCCCAGCGTACAATTTACATACGGATTAACCTTTCTACCCTTTGTTAAATAACCTTTTAAGTTTACACCAACGGGGATATAACCATCGAAAAGTATGTCGGTATCATATACGGTAAAGTAACTATTAGAATAAGAATACTCATATGGCGTAAAAGCAGTGTGAAAACCGGTTGCTATACCCGCATAGAAATAGTCAGAAACTTTTATACCCGCAGAGATATCAAATGTTGGACCCGCACCCTCAGCATTAAATATCGTTCCGAGGTTTACATAACCTGCAAACATAATAGGCGAGGATTGTGCTGTTGCTGACCTACCTGCGGATGTCATTCTATTTGCGGTGGGCATTGTAGTCATCACATCCTTCTCGCCATTTTGATACTTGATATAAAATATCTGCGATTTATTGATTGTGTAAGTGGGGCCTCCGAGGTTGCTCCAACGCCTGTAAGTGACCTGGTCCTGCGTAATAGCCACAACCTTTGCCTGAATCTCATCAGCATTTTGTAAAACGATAACATCTTGTGCTTGTGCCGCACCGAACATCACAGCGAATGTGACCAAGAGTAAAAATCTCTTCATAACAAACTGATATTTAAGTTAAACAATAAGTATCAAGCCGTAGATGACAACCGTTTAACCGCAATCAGGAATAAAAAAAAGAAACGTGAGTATTGCTTTTGTTGACTGGTACGACCAAGCACCATACTGACGAAAGCACATACCCACGCCATAGGGCGTGAGCATTTAGCGTGCCTATTGTCCGTCAGTTGTAAAATTGGTCGTTTCGTCAACTAAACAATAGCCTAAATGCCATCTATAAATATAGCGTATTCCGCAATATCAATACAAATATACGAAACATACTGCAAAAAACAAAATAAATCGGAATTATATAGTTTAGTATTGTTCTGTCATTGCGAGGAGGACTTTTGTCCGACGTGGCAATCTCCCACGTCATACATCATAGGAGATTCCCACGCTCACGCCGTTCGCTCGGAATGACAAATGTTTTACAATATTCAAGTAGATAATTCCAAAATAAATTCCTACCTTTACATTATATTTATCAACCCATTTAGCGTATGCCTGACTTGCTATCATACATAAGACTTATGCTGACAACTGCCATCGTGGCGATAGTTGGCACGGGCATGGGCTGCAGGAATTATGACGACATTGACACGCAAGTGCCTGCCGTTGCTCCCAACATATCGATACAGCAATTACGGGAGTTTGTTGCCGACAAGGCTGCGACAATAGAGCAGGAGCTAATCATAGGCGGCTATGTGACCTCGTGCGACAAGGCGGGCAATTTCTACCGCACATTCACCTTCGAAGACACATCCGCCGGAGCCGAGTTAATGGCAGGGCTATACGACCTGCACAACATATATCCCGAAGGAAATTATGTAACGGTAAACCTCAAAGGTTGCGTCGCTGCCATCCACAACGGCACGCTGCAAATAGGTCGTAAGGCTCCCTCATACAGCAGCTACCCCACCGACTACTTCTACACGCGGCTGCTGCTCAACAGGCACGTCACAACACACAACACCAATCTGAAAGTAACGCCCGCAGAGCATACCATAAGCTCGCTTAGCGAGGAGTTATGCGGCAGGCTGGTATCCCTGAGCGGTCTGAGGCTTTGCAGCAGCGACTACCTCGGCGTGTGGAAGGTAAACACCGAGGGTAAGTGGACGGGCTACAACGTGTTCTGCGACACGAGTGGTGACATTATAGTTGTCAACACATTCGAATATGCCACCTATGCCGAATGCTACATTCCCACCTCCGAGGTTGTGTTGACGGGCATATTGCAGCGCGGCGACTTTGACGGCAGGAGGTGTTTCTTTATAAAGATGCGCGATGAGAAAGATTGCACCACACATAATTAGTCTGCTGGCCTGCTGCCTGCCGTCGTGCGAGGAGCCACACCCCGTATTTGAGGAGCCTGCACCCTCAACCGTAAGCATTGCACATCTGAAAAGCCTCTGCCACTCGGCAAGCGACATTATCACCAACGACATATCCATCGAGGGCTACGTCATAGCCAACGACCTGCACGGTGAGTACGACAAAGCAATAATTATTGGTGACGAGAGTGGCTGCATAGAGATTCCTGTCGATTACACCCCGACATACGTCTACTTTCCCGTATGGGCACAGATAAGAGTTCATTGTGCAGGACTCGCACTGGGCACAAGCGGAGGCAGAGTTGTGCTGGGAGCCCCACCCTCGGCTGAATATAACATCGCGAGGCTTACACCCGAACAGTGTGCGCAGCATATAAAAATCAACAAGCACGCGCCACACAAGATAGAGCCCCAGAAGATTTTAATCGCCGAGTTAGAGCCGCACCACATTGGCAACTATGTACGACTTGAAAACGTGACATTTGGCGCCGATGCAGGCGAGAAGTGGTGTGACACAGACCCCGCAAGCGGCAAGCCCGTAACAACTACGCACACCATATCTGACAGCTATGGCAACTCCCTTAGGGTGCGCACCATAGCGCAGTGCGCCTATGGCAATGAGGCCATCCCCGACGGCTACGGCTCGCTATGTGGCATTGTCGAATACTTTGACGAGGAGTACTCGCTGCGCATCATTAACCACCGCATAGAGTTTTAGCACCTATTTTATAGCACAAAAAAAGTTATCCAGCATTTCTGTTGGATAACCTTTTCCTAAAAGTTGTATAACAAGAGGGTTTTCAAGGCTTGTGAAGCCCAAAAAAGCGGAGTTTACTGAGCGTAAATGAGCATTTTGAGGGCGAGTATAACGCAGAAAACACCTTGTTAGACAACTTTTCGTTTAGTCCTGCAACTTAGCCGCCAAGAATTCACGGTTAAGACGTGCGATGTGAGCGATAGAAATCTGCTTTGGACACTGTGCCTGACAAGCACCTGTGTTCGTACAGTTACCGAAACCCAGCTCGTCCATCTTGGCAACCATAGCCTTTGCACGGCGTGCACCCTCTACGCGACCCTGAGGCAGCTTAGCGAGAGATGACACACGAGCAGCAACGAACAACATTGCAGAGCCGTTCTTACAAGTTGCAGCACAAGCACCACAACCTACACAAGCCGCTGCATCCATTGACTCGTCAGCGTCAGCCTTTGGAATAGGTATAGCATTACCGTCGGGTACAGAGTTTGTACGCACCGACACATAACCGCCAGCTTGAAGAATCTCGTCATAAGCACCACGGTTTACAACCAGGTCCTTGATAACAGGGAAGGCAGCCGAACGCCAAGGCTCGATGGTTATTGTTGAGCCATCCTTGAACTTACGCATATACATCTGGCAAGTGGTTACAGCCTGTGATGGGCCGTGTGCGTGGCCATTGATGTGCAATGAACACATACCGCAGATACCCTCGCGGCAGTCGTGGTCAAATGCAACAGGCTCCTCGCCCTTATGTACGAGGTCATTGTTCAAAATGTCGAGCATTTCGAGGAATGATGTGTCGGCAGAGATACCCTCAACCTTGTAGGTCTTGAACTCTCCCTTCGCGTTAGCGTCCTTTTGACGCCATATCTTTAATGTAAAATTCATCGTTTTCAGTTATTAAAGTTTAACGTCAAATTAGTCCTTATAGTTACGCTGCTTACGCTCGGTGAACTCATATTCAAGTGGCTCCTTGGTAAGTTCTGGCTCCCGGTCCATACCCTTGTACTCCCAAACAGCTGCATAAGCGAACTTATCGTCGTGACGAAGAGCCTCGCCCTCCTCTGTCTGATGCTCCGAGCGGAAGTGACCACCACAAGACTCCTCACGATTGAGGGCGTCGCGTGCCATCAACTCGCCAAGTTCGAGGTAATCTACCAGGCGCAAAGCCTTCTCCAACTCAACGTTGAACGAATCGGCAGTGCCCACCAACTTCAAGTCCTTCCAGAACTCCTTGCGCAGAGCCTGAATCTCAGCAATAGCCTTCTCCAAAGACTCCTTGGTACGCGCCATACCTACATTGTCCCACATAATGTTACCCAAACGCTTGTGGATATCATCAACCGACTGCTCACCCTTGATAGCAAAGAGCTTCTCAATCTTAGCCTTGATAGCCTTCTCAGCCTCCTCGAACTCTGCATCCGCTGTGTTAATCTTAGGAGCCTGAATCTTCTTAGCAAGGTAGTCGCCGATAGTGTAAGGCAACACGAAGTAACCGTCAGCCAAGCCCTGCATCAATGCCGATGCACCCAGGCGGTTTGCGCCGTGGTCTGAGAAGTTAGCCTCACCGATAGCGTACAAACCGGGGATTGTAGTCATAAGGTTGTAATCAACCCAGATACCACCCATTGTATAGTGTACGGCAGGGAATATCTGCATTGGCTGCTCGTAAGGGCTCACGTCGGTAATCTCCTCATACATATCGAAGAGGTTGCCATAACGCTGCTTGATGATATCCTTACCCAGACGCTCAATGGCGGTCTTGAAGTCGAGGAATACAGCCAGACCGGTCTCGTTCACACCATAGCCTGCATCGCAACGCTCCTTAGCGGCACGTGATGCAACGTCACGAGGAACAAGGTTACCGAAGGCTGGGTAGCGACGCTCCAAATAGTAGTCGCGGTCCTCTTCGGCGATATCCGATGGCATCTTTGTACCCTTGCGGATAGCCTCTACATCCTCCATCTTCTTTGGCACCCAGATACGGCCATCGTTACGCAGTGACTCCGACATAAGGGTCAGCTTAGACTGCTGTGTACCGTGGATAGGGATACACGTAGGGTGAATCTGTGTAAAGCAAGGGTTAGCAAAACCGGCACCCTTACGGTAGCACTGGAATGCTGCCGAGCCGTTAGAGCCCATAGCATTTGTCGAGAGGAAGAATACGTTACCATATCCACCTGTTGCAATAACTACGGCGTGTGCACCGTGGCGCTCCAACTCACCTGTCACCAGGTTACGGGCGATAATACCCTTAGCCTCGCCTGTCTTCTCGTCAATAACGATGTCGAGCATCTCGTGACGGGGATAGCTCTTTACCGAGCCTGCGGCAATCTCCTTGTTCAGGGCTGCATAAGCACCCAAAAGGAGCTGCTGGCCGGTCTGACCACGGGCGTAGAATGTACGCGATACCTGAGCACCACCGAATGAGCGGTTTGCCAACAGACCGCCGTACTCACGAGCGAAAGGAACACCCTGAGCTACGCACTGGGCGATGATGAGGTTTGACACCTCGGCCAAACGATATACGTTAGCCTCGCGTGCACGGTAGTCACCACCCTTGATAGTATCGTAGAAAAGACGATATACCGAGTCGTTATCGTTCTGATAGTTCTTTGCTGCATTGATACCACCCTGTGCTGCGATAGAGTGCGCACGACGAGGAGAGTCCTGAATGCAGAATACCTTTACGTTGTAGCCCATCTCACCAAGTGAAGCAGCTGCTGACGCACCTCCTAAACCTGTTCCGACGATGATAATGTCGAGCTTACGCTTATTTGCGGGGCTTACGACCTTGATTGCTGCTTTGTGGTTGCTCCACTTGTCGGCCAACGCACCAGCAGGAATTTTAGAATCTAACTTTAACGCCATATTTGTTTGTTTTTAATTGTTCTAAGGATATATTAGTGAGCGTGACCTGCGCAGCAAGCCTCAGTACAAGCCTCTGTGGCAGCCTCTGCGGCAGCCTGACCTGCACAGCAAGCATCAGCACAAGCCTCGGCTGCGTGACCTGCGCAGCAAGCGTCGGTGCAAACATCCGAGATGCTGAGAGTCTCAAAAACTGCCTCCTGGTAGCATGGGCACACGAAGTATGCGATAACAACAGCCGCAAAGCCCAGGACAACAAGTGTTGAAACAATCTTAGCTCCGCACTTCAAACGTGGATACCAGGTGTCATTTGCCCAACCTGCGGTCTGGAACATAGACCACACGCCGTGGTTAAGGTGCAACCACAAAGCTGCAAGCCATACAAGGTAGAGAACTACGTTGTACCACTTAGAGAATGTGAAGGCGATAAGCGCCGCACCATTTGTTGGGTCGAAGCCCAAAGCGTTCTGGTGCTGACCCATAAGCTCAACAAACATCATCTTTGACCAGAAGTGGCAAAGGTGCAGACCCAGACCCAATACAACGATGAAGCCCAGCAAAAGCATATTCTTTGAAGCCCACTCAACACCTGGCTCGTTTACGGTTACAGCGTAACGCTGTGTGCCGCGAGCACGATAGTTGCTCCAAGTGAGAATCAAAGCAAAAACAAAGTGCAGCACAACCAATGCGGCCAGACCTACGGTTGCCACAACAGCATACCAGTTAGCACCCAGGAAGCTACACACCATGTTGTAGGCCGCAGGGCTAACCAATGCTACAAGGTTCATTGCCATGTGGAACAGAAGGAAGAGCACAAGGGCACAGCCTGTGATACTCATCACCAGCTTCTTTCCGAGAGATGAATTCAATAAAAAACAGCTCATAATGTTAAGATTAAGTTTATTTTATTTATTTTTGTTTGTGAATTTGCAAAAATTCAGTTTGCATAGTTACCGCAAAGATAATAATTGTTTGCACAATAACAATAAAAATGCCACTGAATTTGCAGCTAAAAAGCGATTTTAGATATATAAAAATGAAAAAAGCCGATATACGACACAATATAAAACTTCAAACTCGCTCGCTTTCCGGGCAAAGGCGGCAGAGTGAGAGCCTTAGCGTGGTGGAACAATTGCGCCATATCATCACCTGCCACTCGCCACAGGTTGTGGCTCTTTTTGCGCCGCTGAGTGACGAAGTGCAGATACAGGAGTTAGCGCAGAGCCTCCCTTGCAGGGTCGTTTTACCCCGTGTCGAGGGCGACGATATGGAGTTTTTTGACTACACCCCCGACGACCTTAAAGAGGGCTCCTTCGGCATTCTGGAGCCACAAGGCAAAGAGCCCTGCCATGCCGGGGAGATAGACCTTATGGTGGTGCCGGGTGTAGCCTTCACAATCAAGGGCGAGCGTCTGGGGCGAGGCAAGGGGTTTTACGACAAATACCTGTCGCGCAAAGGGTTTCGGGCTTTCTGCATAGGTGTATGTTATGCCCACCAACTACTTGACAACCTCCCCACCGAGCCCCACGACAGGAGAATGGATACGGTGATTGCCGGCAATAAGTAACGACCAATTATGAGCACTGTTAAAGATATGGTTATGGAGCAGGTGGCAGCATTGCCGCTCGACCCGGGAGTGTATCAGTTTCTTGACCGCGACGGCAAGGTTATCTATGTCGGCAAGGCCAAGTCGCTCAGGAAGCGTGTGTCATCATACTTCGTAAAAAACAAAGACCACTCCGCAAAGGTGCGTGTGCTCGTAAAGCAGATATGCGCCATAAAACATATAGTCGTAAGCAGCGAGCAGGATGCGCTGTTGCTTGAAAACTCACTTATAAAGAGCCTGCAACCTCGCTATAACATCTTGCTCAAAGATGACAAGACCTATCCGTGGATAGTCCTGCGCCGAGAAAACTTCCCCCGCATAGAGTCCACCCGCATCGTCAGCCACGACGGCTCGCAATATTTCGGCCCCTACGGCTCGATATCGATGCAACGCTCCATATTGGAGTTCATCCGCGAGGTTATTCCGCTTAGGACGTGCAAGTTGAACCTTGCGCCACAAAACATCGCAAAGGGCAAGTACGGAGTCTGCCTGCAATACCACTTGGGCAACTGCAAAGCCCCCTGCGTAGGGCGGCAGAGCGAGGAGGAGTATGCCGAACTGCTCGCCATGGCAAAGGATGTGTTGAAAGGTGACCTGCGCCCCGTACGCAAATATTTGGAGCAGAATATGCAGCAGGCTGCCGCAGATCTGAAATTTGAGGTTGCACAACGCTTCAAGCAGCGTCTGGATGCATTGGAGAACTATCAAAGCCGCTCGGTGATTGTTAGTGCCAGGATTGTCGATTGCGACATATTCTCACTCTTGGAGGATGACGATGTAGCCTACTGCAACTTCATACGTCTGCGTCGAGGTTCGATAGTGGCTCTGCATACGGTACGCCTGACTACGGGTGTGGATGCCTCGGCCGAGGATATGCTATCGACCGCTATCCAATACATAGTAGAAAATATCTCACACGACCTCTCGACGGAGGTTATAGTACCCTTCCTGCCCTCGGCGGCAATGCTTTTCGACAAGGTGACCTTCACCGTGCCCAAGCGAGGCGAGAAGGCCGATCTGTTGGAGTTCTCGCTCAAAAGTGCCCGCATCTACCGAGCCGAACAGATGAAAAACCTCGAAATAAAGAACCCTGAGCGACACACCGAGCGTCTGATGAATGCTATGCAGAAGGAGTTGCACCTGACGCACCAGCCACGCCATATAGAGTGTTTCGACAACTCCAACCTGCAAGGCACCAACCCCGTAGCGTCGTGTGTTGTATTCCGTGACGGCAAACCCTCACGCAAGGAGTACCGCCACTTTAACGTCAAGACCGTAGTCGGGCCCGACGACTTCGCCTCGATGCGTGAGATTGTCTATCGCCGCTACTCGCGTCTGTTGGAGGAGGGTGCAGAGTTGCCCGACCTGATTATTGTCGATGGTGGCAAGGGGCAGCTGTCAAGCGCCTACGAGGTGCTGTGTGCCTTAGGTATTGAGAACAGGGTGCCCATCGTCGGCCTGGCAAAGCGCATTGAGGAGATTTTCTTCCCCTCGGACCCTATGCCATACTACCTGAGCCGCACGGGCGAGCCGCTGAAAGTTGTCTGCCACATACGCGACGAGGCGCACCGCTTCGGTATTACGTTCCACCGCCAGAAGCGCAGCAAGGCTTTTATCAAGAGCGAGTTGGAGCAAATTAACGGCATCGGGGCAAAGAGCCTCAACGCTCTGCACAAACGCTTCAAGACCATAAGCAAAGTGCGCGAGGCGAGCATCGAGGAGCTTACAGAGGTTGTGGGCAACAAGCGCGCACAGGCTATCGTAGATTACTTTGCACCCCTGAAACAATAAAAAACTGAAAATTTATTTACACCAAAATATGAAATACCGCTTTTACATAGAGTATTTTACCACAGACGAGCAGCAGTTACACATCGTATTCTCCAACCACAGGCGCTACCCTATGCTATGCTGCGGCGGTGGCGTGTGGAGCGCAGAGTGTGATGTAAAGCAGGGTACGACATATCACTACGAGCTATGCTCCCCATCAAGCGAGGTTATACGCCGTGAGGAGCACGAGCACCTCTCGCCCAAACTCATGGACGGCTCCACGATACACGACCGTTGGTGGGACAAGTCCTCCGTACAGCCCTTCTACTCGTCATTTTTCACCGACACCATATTCCGCCGCAAGGGCGTGACCCGCAAGTCTTTAAGTCCCTCTTGCGGAGATTTTCTTGTTGAGGTAGAGGCTCCGACACTTAGCCGGGATGAAACGCTTGCCATCGTTGGCGGGAGTTACGTCTTAGGCGGTTGGGATACAACAAAGGGTATCAGGATGCACGCCATAAACAACTATACCTGGCAGGCCATACTGCCCAACGAGGCCGCCGGTTCCGAGTATAAGTTCATCATAACCGACACACAGGGCAACTTCAAGGCTTACGAGGAGGGCGGCAACCGCCTGCTACCCCACCACAGCACTGCTGCGTGCATGGTGAGAGGCCTGCGCCTTCGCCACTCGGCATTGTGGCGCGGAGCAGGTGTAGCAATACCCGTCTTTTCATTACGCAGCCAAAAGAGCTGGGGCGTAGGGGAGTTCAGCGACCTGAAACTGATGATTAGGTGGGCAAGGCAGTCCAATCTGTCGGTTATACAGGTGCTGCCCGTAAACGACACATCCGCCAGCTTTACCTGGCGCGACTCCTACCCCTACAATGCCATATCGTCATTTGCCCTGCACCCTTTATATTTAGGGGCTCAGACAGCCATCGACAGCTGCGCACACCTTGCCGATGATGCCACGAAGGCTAAGATGCAAGCACTGTATGACAGTTTTATCCCAAAGGCCGAGAGACTAAACGCCTTGGATAAGGTCGATTACGACAAGGCTATAAAGTTGAAAATAAAGTTTCTGAAAGGACTTTACAAACTATGCGGCGGGCAGGTGCTAAAAAACGAGCAGTTTATGGAGTTTCTGGTTCTAAGCCAGGAGTGGCTTTTGCCCTATGCCGTATATTGCTCGTTGCGCGATAAGCACTCAACAACCGACTTCCGCAAGTGGGGCGAGTTATCCTCTTACGACGAGTCTCGTGCCTACGACTACGCCCTGCGGCACAAAAGCGAGGTGGGCTTCTACTGCTTTGTGCAGTATCTGCTCGACAGGGAACTCTGCGATGTGCATCGTTACGCCCGGCAGTCGGGCGTGGCGTTGAAGGGAGATATCCCTATCGGCGTATCGCCCAACAGCGTGGATGTGTGGTGCGCACCCGAACTATACAATACCTCGATGTCGGCAGGAGCTCCGCCCGATGTCTTTGCCGAGGAGGGTCAGAATTGGGGCTTTCCGACATATAATTGGGAGCGCATGGCGGAGGATGGATACGATTGGTGGCGCCGCCGTCTGCAAAAGATGGCGCGTTACTTCGACGCCTACCGCATAGACCATATTCTCGGTTTCTTCCGCATCTGGGAGGTGCCTCGCAAGGCTCCAAGTGCCATATTGGGCCACTTCTATCCCTCGATGCCATATACAGCTCGGGAGATAAACGACCGAGGCATTACGTTTAACCCCGAAAAAGATTGTCCGACCGAATACAACGACAGCAACACGCTGTTTGTAGCCTACCCCGACGGTGGCTACACACCTCGCATTGAGGGTTACAAGACCGATAGTTTCAAGGCCCTCTCGCAAGAGCAGCAGCAAGCCTATATGCGTCTGCACGAGGAGTTCTTCTACCATCGTCACAACGACTTCTGGCGCGCCTATGCCCTGAAACGTCTGCCGGCACTTATGGCGACAACCCGTATGCTAACTTGTGGCGAGGACCTGGGAATGATACCTCAGTGTGTACCCGAGGTGATGTCGGGCGAGGGTATCCTCTCGCTCGAAATAGAGCGTATGCCCAAGCAGATGGGGCACCTCTTTGGCGACACATCTACATACCCCTACTTTTCGGTTACAGCACCCTCAACACACGATATGTCGAACATACGCAGCTGGTGGGAGGAGGATAAAGACCTCTCTCAACGCTATTGGAGCGACATCCTGCACCTTGCAGGCACGGCAGAGGAGGAGTGCTCGGCAGCCACAGCACGACTTATCATCGAAAGGCAGATGCGCTCGGCCTCGATGCTTGCCATACTGCCCCTGCAAGACTGGCTGGCCACGGACGATACCCTGCGAGGAGCAGATGCGGCCGCGGAGCGTATAAATGTCCCCGCTGACCTAAATCACTATTGGCGCTACCGCATGCACATAACATTGGAGCAACTCCTCAAAGCAAGGCAATTCAGCCATAACATCAAGGAGTTAGTCGCCTTGCGATAACAAACAGGGGTTGTCCGACTTAGTTTAAGGGCAACCCCTTGTAGCATAACTTATTTTCCGCAAAATGTTCTAAAATGCCATCATATCAGACTTTTAGAACATCAAAAAACGCAAAAATTATTTGCATTTACGAAAAATAACTATCTTTGCAATATAATTTTGCAAGTAAATGGGGAACAAGGATATTGCACAGAATGAAAAACCACAGAGCGAGGCAGAACGCTCTCCGCTTTTTACATACATCGACAGCAAGGAGTACGACTCGATAATCAACGAGAATAACGTACCACGCATATTCGGGCGTGGAGGCATATTCATCTGTCTGAAAGGCGAAGGTTATGTCATCATAAACGAGCACAAATACCAGCTCTCGCCCGGTACGTTATGCATCGCCTTCCCTGGCACCATAATACAAGGCTTCAAGCGCGGCGAGGGTTTCGAGAGCTACACGCTGCGAATAGCTACCAACTTCTTGCGCGACCTGGCCATCCCCGCAGCAAGCTCCATACATATTATGATGCGTGAAAACCCCTGTATGGTGTTGGAGCCCGAACAACTGAGCGGCATACTCGACATCTGCCACATGATGCAGCAGAAGGATAGCCGCCACAGCCACCCTTTCCGTGAGCACATAAATGCACAGATGTTGCAGTTGCTGTGTTTGGAGTTGGCGGGCATATATGCGCAGCATATACCCGTTAAGCGCGAGCCCTGCACACGCCAGGATATGACCTTCCGCCGCTTTCTGTCGCTGCTCACAACCGACATCACACAGTCGCGCGAGGTGCAGTACTATGCCGACAAGCTGAACATCACACCCAAGTACCTGACCATCATCACACGTCAGATATCGGGGCGCAGCGCAGCAAATTGGATTACCCACTCGGTGATTATCAACGCCAAGGCCCTGCTCTCAACAACGCAGATGACCGTGCAGCAGGTGTCGGCACGCCTTAACTTCCCCAACCCATCGTTCTTCGGGCAGTACTTCCTGCGACATACGGGTATGACCCCCAAGGAGTTCCGCCGTTCAAAACTTTAAGAGTATGACATCGCTATACGACAATATAATTTTTGGTCCCGTACGCTCGCGCCGCTTAGGACTGTCGCTGGGCGTAAACCTACTCCCCGTGGAGTCAAAGTTATGCAACTTCAATTGCATATACTGCGAGTGCGGCTGGAATGAGGAGCACGAGGGCAGAAAGAGATTCAACGCCCGCGAGGATGTGCGCGATATGCTGCGCAAGACTCTCTCGCAGATGGTGCAGGATGGCACGCCACCCGACGTCATCACCTTCGCCGGCAACGGAGAGCCTACAATGCACCCCGACTTTGAGCATATTATAGATGACACCATAGCCCTGCGCAACGAGTTATGTCCCGCAGCCAGGGTGTCGGTGCTGAGCAATGCCACGCAAATTCATCGCGAGGATGTGGTGCGTGCCCTGCTAAGGGTCGATAACAACATCCTGAAACTCGACTCGGCATTTGACTCCACCGTGCAGCTGCTCAACAAGCCCGTGGGCAATTATTCGGTGGAGCGCACCGTTCAACTTATGAAGCAGTTCAAGGGGCAGATGATATTGCAGACGATGTTCCTCAGAGGCGAGTACCTGGGTCAGAAGATAGACAACACCACAGAGTCCGAGGTTGCCGCATGGCTCGACATCGTAAGGGAGATTGCCCCCAGGAAGGTTATGGTATATTCCATTGACCGCGACACCCCCTGTCAGACATTAGTAAAAGTTGAGAAGGAGGAACTAAGCCTGATTGCCGGACGTGTAGAGGCATTAGGCATTGAGTGCTCGGTGGCATAACCCGACACAAAACGATTAAGCAAACTTTGGAGATGGAATTGGAAGAGATAAAATACGATTTGCTTTACAAGGTGAACTCACCCGCTGACTTAAAGAGACTCCCGCTGTCGCAGCTACCGCAATATTGTGCCGAGTTGCGCCGCTACATCATCCAGGAGTGCTCAAAGAACCCCGGGCACCTGGCGTCCAGCCTCGGCACGATAGAGCTCACCGTAGCCATACACTATGTATATGACCTGCCACACGACAAACTTGTGTGGGATGTGGGACATCAGGCTTATGCTCACAAGATTATCACCGAGCGTCGCGACCTCTTCCCCACAAATCGCAAGTTGGGCGGCATAAGCGGCTTCCCCCGTATGGCAGAGAGCAAGTACGACTCTTTCGGTGCAGGCCACTCCTCAACATCCATATCGGCCGCCTACGGACTTGCCAAGGCTGCCGAGTTGCAGGGTGACGACTGCCACGTCGTTGCCGTCATAGGCGACGGTGCCATGTCGGGAGGCTTAGCCTTCGAGGGTCTGAATAATGCGGGCGACAAGGCTCATGGCAATCTGCTGGTCATTTTCAACGACAACGAGATGGCTATCGACCAGGCTACGGGAGCACTGGATAAGTACCTGGCCCGTATGTCCACATCGCGATTCTACAACCGCGTCAAGCGAGCGTTATGGAAGATACTCTCTCCTATGCCACCCGTTCTGCGTCTATGCCAACGAATGGGCAACGCCGTAAAGCAGGGTCTGTTGAAGAACAGCAACCTCTTTGAGAGCCTTAATTTCCGTTACTTCGGACAGCTGGACGGTCACGATGTAGAGGAGCTGGTGCGTATGCTGAGTGCCTTGAAGGATATGAACGAGCCTAAGCTCCTGCACGTCATAACCACCAAGGGCAAGGGTTACTCGCCTGCTGAGAATAATCAGTCTGTGTGGCACGCTCCGGGACGTTTCAACCCCGACACGGGCGAGCGCATAGCATCCAGTAGCTCCATTGCCCGTTATCAGGATGTCTTTGGCGAAACACTGCTCGAATTGGCACGCCAGGATGATAAGATTGTGGGCATAACCCCCGCAATGCCCTCAGGTTGCTCGATGAATATAATGATGCGTGAGATGCCCGAGCGCTGTTTCGATGTGGGTATTGCCGAGGGTCACGCCGTAACCTTCTCAGCGGGCTTGGCAGCGGGAGGCATGCACCCCGTGTGCAACATATACTCCTCATTTATGCAACGTGCCTACGACAACGTCATCCACGATGTGGCGTTGCAAAACCTCCCCGTGACATTCTGCCTCGACCGCGGAGGCTTGGTCGGCGAGGATGGTGCTACGCATCACGGAGCCTTCGACCTGGCATACTTTGCCTGCATACCGAATATGATTGTGGCAGCACCTATGAACGAGTTGGAGCTGCGCAATATGCTATACACCGCCGCCACCACCCCATCGCCCTATGCCATACGTTACCCACGCGGCTGTGGCAGAGGTGTAGAGTGGCAGGGCAAAGAGTTTGAGGCTATACCTACGGGCAAGGGCCGCAAGATAAAGGATGGTGAGCAGCTCGCCATACTCTCAATAGGTACTGTGGGCAACCTCGCAGCAGATGCTATTGCTGCATTGGAGAGCGAGGGCAACTACTCCATAGCGCACTACGACCTGCGCTTTGCCAAGCCACTGGATGCAGAGCTGCTGAAAGAGGTGGGTGCAAAGTTCGATAAGATTATCACCGTTGAGGATGGTGCTTTAAGAGGCGGTGTCGGCGAGGCAGTAACAAAGTTCCTGTGTGACGAAGGTTACAAAGGCACAATACGCACCTTGGGCATTGAGGATAAGTTCATCGAGCACGGCACTCCTGCCCAGCTATATGCTCTGTGCGGCTACGATGCCGAGGGCATTGCCCGCACAATTAAGGATATGCTCTAAATGAGAGGTCTCATTGCCATAATACCCCTGCTATGCTCCTTCGCCGCAATGGCGCAGCAGCCCACCCTGCCACTCGGCAAGGCGGAGATGGTATGCAATGTGGATGACTTGCTACCTAAGGATATAGAGATAAAGGGTTCAACGCAGGGCTTCGCCATCTATGGCGACTACGCCTTCTCGATGCACGACAGGGGCGAATGCGTAATTCTGGATATAAAGCGTAACAGATACCTTAATCACTTTACTGTCAAGGGCAACACGGGGCACTGCAACAATGCCTCCTTCGGCTGTGAATACCTCTCCAAAGAGTCCACATTTCCGCTCTTCTACGTCTCGGAGTGTCGTGGCCAGAGGGCCTGCTATGTAAACGACATCTCGTTGCAGGGCTCACGGTTGGTGCAGAAGATTTTCTACTCGGGCGACGAAATTAACGGCCCCTGCGATTGGGCTGTGGATGCCGAGCGAAGGTTGCTCTACCTCTACTGCACCATAGGCAAGTGCCGTATGCTTATGTGGTTTACGCTGCCACGTCTCAGCGACTCCGACCCCAATGGCGAGGTGCACCTATACCTGAAAGATGCGCTGGGCTCTATTCCGGCGGGAGATATCAGGATACCTCAGGGAAGCCACATCGCCGGCGACTACATCTTCCTGGCCGAAGGTGTTCCGCCACGCCACACGGCGCTCAATGTTGTAAACCGCTACTCTGCCGAGCGCCTTATGCACCTCGACCTTACCGATATGGGCATCGAGCCCGAGGGCATTGCGACCTATAAAAAGTGGCTCTACCTGTCACTGCACACTCCTCGCAAGCCTCGTCACAACATCATCTACCGTTTTCGGCTCTACAAAAATCGCCATTAGCGTTGCTTGACATATATCAGCTTGTTGGTGTCGTAACCTCGCTGCGAGGCAAGCGACACGATATAATGCAGCGTCTTTTCTGACAGCGCAGGCTTGCGGGATAGTATCCACAGGTATTTTGGAGATTTACTACCCACAATCATCCACTCGCCATCGGGAGCTATGGCCAGAATGTTATAGTCGGAATAGAACTTCCAGAAAAAAGACACACGCAACCGCCCAGGCTCATCGGTGGGCTTGGCGTGACCTATGGAGGTATGCTCCCGTCCATCTATCACGCCACGATTCTGCACCTCAACAGTTCCATCGGGCAGAGGGATGTATGTTGCCGTGACATATTCCATATTGCGCTCAAAGCGGTGGTCGAAACGCGCAATCTCGTACCACACGCCCATAATACTCTTTAAGTCGAGCGATGATACCGTGCTACGGTTTATACTATCACGGCCCGCACCGTAACCGCACGCCGTAATAAACATTAGCAGAAGAGCTATTCCCACAAGCATAAATTTTTTCATTGCTATAAATAATGTTTTTGACAGAATTTGGGCATAATCCGTGCCAAACGACATCTTCTCGACTTCATTTATCTGCAACAAAAAAGGAGGTTGTCCAACAAGTTTTTGAAGGACAACCTCTTTACCTTGAATTTGTATAACCTTACTTATCGTACCTTGAACTCAGGGTCCGCCTTCATTGGGATAGGCATTGAACGATAGTAACCAGCCTCGAACTTCTCGCGTACGGCCTTGAACGCTGCGATTGTGCGCTCAACATCCTCCATAGTGTGAGCCGCCGTTGGGATGATACGCAAGATAATCTCACCCTTAGGAATAACAGGGTAGATTACAATTGAGCAGAAGATACCGTAGTTCTCACGCAAATCGACGATAAGGTTTGTACCCTCCTCGTTACCGCCCTTCATATATACAGGGGTAACAGGCGACTGCGTAACGCCAATCTCAAAGCCGTTCTCCTTGAAGCCGTTCTGGATAGCGTGAGTAATCTCCCACAACTTCTCCTGATACTCAGGGTGGTTACGGATAAGCTCCAAACGCTTCAACGCACCGATAACCATTGGCATTGGAAGCGACTTTGCGTAGAGCTGTGAACGCATATTGTAACGGAACAGGTTAATGAGCCAACGTGGACCACTCACGAATGCTCCGATACCTGCCATAGATTTTGCAAAGGTGTTGAACAACACATCCACACCATCAACGCAGTTAAAGTGAGCCGCTGTACCACGACCGCCAGGACCCATAGTACCAAAGCCGTGTGCATCATCAACCAAAAGACGGAAGTTGAAATCCTTCTTAGCCTTAACGATAACATCAATGAAGCCAAGGTCACCCTTCATACCGAATACACCCTCAGTGATTACAAGTACACCGCCGCGCTGCTCCTCGGCAAGGTCTGTGGCGTGCTTCAACTGCAAGCGCAAAGACTCCTCGTTGTTGTGAGCATAAACGAAACGCTTGCCCTTGTGCATACGCAGACCGTCGATGATACATGCGTGGCACTCGGCATCGTAAACCACCACATCGCGAGGTGTGAGCAAGCAGTCGATGATTGAAATCATACCCTGATAGCCGAAGTTCAGCAGGAAGGCATCCTCCTTACCTACGAACTCTGCCAGCTCACGCTCCAACTGCTCGTGATACTTGGTCTGACCACTCATCATACGAGCACCCATAGGCGCTGCCATACCGAACTCCTGTGCACCCGCAGCATCAGCCTTACGCACCTCAGGATGGTTGGCCAGGCCCAGATAGTTGTTCAAGCTCCAATTGAGCATCATCTTACCGCGGAAACGCATGTGAGGACCCAACTCGCCTTCGAGCTTTGGGAATGCGAAGTAACCGTGCACCAACTGCATATACTGACCAATTGGGCCACCTGTGTTCTTCTCTAATCTTTCGAAAATATCTACCATAATATTTTATTTGAATAGGTTTACTCTCTGTTTCTCGAAAAAACTCGATAAAATACTTCACAAAGATAGAAAAAATTTGAAAATAGTGGCATCATTGCATTAAAAATGGACTCTTTCAATCAATAAAATAGGTATTTATACTTATTACACGAAAAAAGCACCTACTTTCGGGGGCGATGAATTGCGAGAAAAAAGATTTTTTCTTATCTTCGCAATTAGATATTAACAACACTCAATATGAAGTACAACAGAATCTTACTCAAACTAAGCGGAGAATCACTCCAAGGCGAGCAGAAATACGGTCTCTCGACCGCCGTGCTGCAATCCTATGCCGAGCAGATTAAGGCTGCCGCAGCAACGGGCGTGCAGATAGGCATAGTCATCGGCGGAGGCAACATCTTCCGCGGCCTGCAAGGGGCGAAGAAGGGCTTCGACCGTGTCAAGGGCGACCAGATGGGTATGCTGGCTACGATAATCAACTCGCTGGCCCTGCAATCGGCACTTGAAGATAACGGCGTGAAGGCCAAGGTGCTCACCTCAATTCGTATGGAGCCCATTGGCGAGTACTACTCAAAGGCTAAGGCGATAGAGTACCTCGAAGCAGGTTATGTTGTCATCATAGGTGGCGGAACGTCAAACCCCTACTTCTCAACCGACACAGCCTCGGCGCTGCGCGGCATAGAGATTGAGGCTCAGGTGATGTTCAAGGGCACACGCGTCGATGGTGTATATACCGCCGACCCCGAGAAGGACCCTACGGCCACGAAGTTCGACAAGATTACCTTTGACGAGGTTTATAACCGCGACTTGAAGGTTATGGATATGACCGCCTTCACACTCTGCAAGGAGAATGGCCTTGATATCATTGTCTTTGATATGGATACCGAGGGTAATTTGGCAAAGGTTTTGAATGGCGAGAGTATAGGCACGCTGGTGTGCAAGGAGTAAAAAACAACTGTTATGAAGAGATTATTTTTAATTTGCGCAACGCTCATTATGGCGCTTGCGTTTTCACAGGGAGTTGCGGCACAGAACGATGTTGAGGCTACAACCCTTATAAAGAAGGGCGACAAAGCCCCCAACTTCACCGTCGAGATGGTCGATGGCAGCAAGGTTACGCTTGCCGACCTGAAAGGCAAGGTTGTGGTGGTAAACTTCTGGGCTACGTGGTGTCCGCCCTGCCGTCAGGAGCTTAAAGTGGTGCAGAAGGAGCTTATCGACCGCTTCGAGGGTCAGGCGTTTATGTTCCTGCCTATCTCGCGCGGCGAGAAGAAGGCTGCCGTAGAGGCTTTCCGCAAGCAGAACGACTACACATTCCCTATGGGATTGGACCCACAGCAGACCATCTACAAGAAGTATGCGTCGAACTACATCCCCCGCAACTTTGTCGTGGGCAAGGACGGACGGGTTATATATGTCTCGGTGGGCTACACTCCCGAGGAGTTTGGCGAGATGGTCGAGGCTATTGCCAAGGCACTTAAATAGAAATCAATAAACAGAAACTACTATGGATACAACAACTATTATCAATGAGGCAACCGACCGCATGAAGCGTACGGTGGACCACCTGGACGAGGAACTCCTCAACATCCGCGCCGGCAAGGCATCTACAAATGTTCTCAACAGCGTCTTTGTTGATTATTACGGCTCACAGACTCCCGTATCGGGCGTTGCGAGCGTTACCGTGCCCGATGCACGCACCATACTCATTCAGCCCTGGGACAAGAATATGATTCGCCCCATCGAGAAGGCTATCATCGACTCAAACATCGGTCTTACACCATCGAACAACGGCGAGACCATCCGCCTCACCATTCCACCTCTTACCGAGGAGCGCCGCAAGGAGCTTGTAAAGCAGGTTAAGGGTGTTGGCGAGAATGCACGCATCAGCCTGCGCAATGCACGCCGCGATGCTGTCGAGGCGTTCAAGAAGGCTCAGAAGGAGGGTATGCCCGAGGACGAGGCCAAGGATGGCGAGACAAGAGCACAGAAGATGCTCGAAAAGTACTCCAAGCAGCTCGACGACCTGATGGCCGCCAAGGAGAAGGAGATTATGACAGTGTAATAGGTAGCGACACAATATTAGAAAGATAATTTACCTATCTTATATTGTAATGTAAACGTTATTCCCCGGAGGCGAAGCCGACGATGGGAATCTACCGCTCATATATTGGCGGGGTTGCCATGTCGGACAAAAATCTCCTCGCAATAATTAAACATTTAACCAATCATAAAAAAAGCTCAACCGAATAGTTGAGTTTTTTTATATTTACAAGTTGCATAAATAAGGTGTACACTTTAAGAAAGTTTATTAACTTTGTAAAAAGTTCAAACTATGGCAATAGAATACACTTGCATAACTCGCAAAATTGAAGTACATCTCCATAAGCACGGAGATAGTGAGGAGGCTATACAACGCTTTAAGGATGAATATCGCATTTGGGATGATATAAACGACAACCTTTACAAGGCTGCCAACAGAATTATTTCACATTGTTTCTTTAATGATACATACGAGTATAGGCTTAAACTACACTCTCCCCGCTTTCAAGAGATTGAAAAATTATTGAGCAATCCCAAACGAAATAAGTTATCGGATGAGGATGTTAAGCAACTAAAAGCGGAGCGTAAAGATTTATTTGCCGACTTCAAAAAACAACGTCAAATTTTTCTTCGAGGTGGCGTAGAGGAGGGAGCCAACCCCGAGCAAAATTCAACATACAAAGTTGTCAGCAACGAGTTTATTGACTACATCCCATCAGAGATACTCACAAACTTAAATCAAAACATATCTTCAACATATAGAGAATATGCGTTAAGTGTGGAGAGGGGTGTTAGGACTATTCCTAATTATAAGAAAGGTATTCCTGTACCTTTTTCTATTAAGCACCGCGGCGAGATTGCATTAAGAAAGCGAGACGATGGCTCTATATACATACGTTTTCCGAAAGGATTGGAGTGGGATTTAAGTTTTGGTCGCGACAGAAGCAACAATCGCGAAATTGTTGAGAGAGTTTTGAGTGGACGGTACGATGTTGGCAATTCATCCATTCAAGAGACTAAGAGCAGAAAACGTTTTTTGCTGTTGGTAGTTAAAATACCCAAAGAGACCGAGGCGTTAAATACCGATAGAGTTGTAGGTGTTGATTTAGGTATAAATGTCCCTCTATACGCCGCCCTTAATGATAATGAATATGGCGGAATGAGCATTGGTTCTCGCGACCAATTCTTAAAGGTGCGTATGCGAATGGCTGCGCAGAAACGAGAGTTGCAACGCAATCTTCGCTACACTACCAATGGCGGGCATGGTCGCACACAAAAGCTTCAAGCTCTTGACCGCCTGGAAGGCAAGGAGCGGAATTGGGTACATCTGCAAAATCATATTTTCAGTAAGTCAATTATAGAATATGCTGTCAAGAATAATGCAGGCGTGATTCAAATGGAGCGATTGACGGGCTTTGGTCGCGACAATAACGAAGAAGTTGATGCTGGATACAAGTTTATTCTGCGCTATTGGTCTTTCTTCGAGTTGCAGTCAATGATTGAATACAAGGCGAAGGCGGCGGGTATTGAGATTAGATACATCAACCCTTACCACACCAGCCAAACGTGCAGTTTTTGTGGACACTACGAAAAAGGGCAACGCATAAACCAAGCAACCTTTGTTTGCAGAAATCCAGAATGCACAAAGGGTAAGGGTAAGCAGAAGTCTGACGGAACATTTGAAGGGATCAGTGCTGATTGGAATGCAGCAAGGAATATTGCGAAGAGCGTGGAATTTGTTGATAAAAAGAAAAAATAGACTATCTTTGTACATCCAATGTGAGTTCTTTGATATAATAGATAATGGATTTCAATTCCCCTTAATTGGGGTGGGCGTGTTGGAACGCCTTAGTTTGAGGTTTGAAAATCAAAATTAGGACTGCGAAGGCTTTCTTAATGTTCAAGCACTCAAAAAATTCACTTAATTTTTGTGATATATAGTTGGAATTCAACTTGTTCCAGCTTACACAATGTAATTACTCATATTTTTAAGTGGATATATAAAGAAATCTTTTTCTATTATAACAACAATAAAAGCGCACTCATTCGTGAGTTGCGCTTTTATTGTTTTGGCACTTAAAGCCAAATCACATCCTTAGTCTATATTCTTACGCCGATGCGGCCTCCTTCTTACGCCCCTTCTTGGCAGCAAGAGCCTTGTCGAGCTCAATCTCAAAGTCCGAGAGCACGTTCATATAGTTGATAAACGCCTCATAAGACGAGCCATAGGGGTTGAAGTACGAGTGCACGTCGCCATCCGAGAGCCACTTTGTTGCCATATAGTAGAAGTGGTCCGAGGTCTGCATAAAGTTCCACACATACTCAAAGTCGGTATTCTTCAACGCCTTGACCTTATCCTTCAAGCCGTAGAGCTTCGAGAAGGCCTCATTTTGGAGTTCGTTGCCGAGCCAAGCCGTAATGTCGCGCTCCTCGTCAGCCCACGACATAACGTGAGGGCAGTGCAGCACGCCGATAGGCTGCGATGACTTAGCCGCCTCGCTGACGGTGGCAAACTTAACATCGCCCTGTGACAGGATAGCCGCAGGCAGAGCCTTCACGAAGTCGAAGATGCCTGTCGTAGCCTTCTGGTGCTCGCCAAAGGTCTCATAATCCATAAAGAGGTTCACAACCTCGCCTGCACCCTCGCGCACCCAGCCGGCAAACTTCTCCGCCGTGAGAGGATACTGGTCCCAGCCCTGATTAGAGAAGCGGAACGCTATATCGTCCGAGAGCTTATAGTTACGCAGCAACACGCGCTGGCTGTTGTCTATGGCATTGGTATAGACGTAGTCGGGTGACTTCCAGCCCAAGACGTGCTTTGCGCCCTCGGCCAGGATGGTCTTAAAGCCCAAGGCTGACGCCATCTCACCAATATGGTCGGAGTAGATAAGCTCGGTATTGCGGAATGCCACAGGCTTCTTGCCGAACTCCTCCTTAATCATCTTCGAGTGAAGCTTAACCTGCTCAACGAAGTCCTCCTTTGACGAGAGAGCCGCCAGGGAGTGAGAGTAGGTCTCGGCGAGGAACTCGACACAACCTGTCTGCGCCAGGGCACGGAACGAGTCCAGCACCTCGGGAGCATATAGGCGGAACTGCTCAACAGCAGTGCCTGTGATTGAGAACGAACACCTGAACGCACCGTTGTGCTGCTTGATAAGGCTGAGCAGCAACGCATTCATAGGCAAGTAACACTGACGCGCAACCTTCTGCATAATGGCACGGTTGGTAAAGTCGTCGAGATAGTTATGGTCTTTACCGATGTTGAAGAATCGATAAACCTTCAAACGCCAAGGCTGGTGTACCTGAAAATATAAGTTTACTGTTTTCATATATTTGTTGTTATTATTTACACTCTTTTATCGCATCTTCATACACGGTCTTAATCTTGGCTGCGGCATTGTTCCACTTCAACCCGACAACCTCTTCAAAACCCTTCTTGGCAAACATCTTCGACAAGGCTGGATATTTGACAAAACCGTAGATGGCATCTGCCATAGCATCGACATCCCAATAATCAACCTTCACGGCGTAGTCCAACACCTCGGCCACACCACTCTGCTTAGAGATGATTACGGGCACATTTGAACGCATAGCCTCCAAAGGCGAGATGCCGAATGGCTCCGACACCGAAGGCATAATATACACGTCCGAGAGCTGGAACATCCTATGCACATCGTCACCCTTCAAGAAGCCCGTGAAGTGAAAACGGTCGGCAATGCCCAGACGTGCCACACGACGTATGACGTGGTTCATCATATCGCCCGAGCCCGCCATAACGAAACGCACATTAGGCACACGCTTCAACACCTTGGCCGCCGCCTCGACAAAGTAGTCGGGACCCTTCTGGTAGGTAATACGGCCCAGGAACGTAACAATCTTATCCTCCACACCACGCTCGGGGGCCTCGTTATCCTTCTCGGCAAAGCGCACGGCATTGTGTACCGTCACGACACGCTCGGCAGGAATGTTATACTTCTCGATACAGATGTTACGCGTGAGGTTCGATACGGCAATAACCCTGTCGGCTGCCGCCATACCTGCACGCTCGATATCATAGACGCGCGTGTCGATATTGTCGCCCGATGAGCGGTCAAATGACGTAGCGTGCATATGCACCACCAGTGGCTTGCCCGACACTCGCTTTGCGGCGATGCCTGCGAAGTATGTGAGCCAGTCGTGAGCGTGGATAACGTCGAACTGCCCCTCCAACTGACGGGCTACCTCGGCCGCCACAACAGCATAACGCGCAACCTCCTCCATAAGGTTTGCACCATACTTACCCGAGAAGGTGTAACGCTGCGTCCAGCTATCGCCCTCACGCTCCCAGAACTTCTTACCCGTACGCTCGTAGCCCTCGCGATAGGTAGCCCACTCCTCAGGAGAGATATAGGGGACCATATTAGAGTCGATGTGAATGAACGATATCTTGCGCATAATGTCATCAGCACCCGCAACGCCACCATTGCAATAGCGAGCCTCAACATCACTTGCATTGACGACCTTGACAAATCGTTCATCCTCGTCGCCCGATGCACGAGGCATAACGAAGATAACCTCTACATCGTTGCGAGCCAAGCCTCGGGTCATACCATAACACGCTGTACCCAAGCCACCGGCAATATGAGGTGGGAACTCCCAACCAAACATTAAAACTCTCATTATATATCTGTTTTATCTTATTTCTTCTTGCTTGCGCACTTTCTCCTTGGCTTAGCCTCCGCTGCACCCTCAGCCTTTGCGGCCTTGCTCTTTGTGGCCTTTGGCTTAGACTCGTGCTCGCTGATGAGGTCGCTTATGTAGAGCAGACCACCAACGCTTGTCGCCTGCGACAGACAGCCATATGCTCTGTATGGAGGGTCGCCCTCGAAATATTCGCTCACAGAGCCTATGCACGAGGTCTGAATCTCCTCCTCGAAGGCTGCGAGTATCTCCTTAGCCTCCGACAGGAACCCATCTCCGATGATTGTGAAGCACGCCTTGACGTAGAACATCAAAGGCCAAATCCAAATTGCGCCATTGCAGCTTGCCTTATCCTGTGAACGCTGGTCCTTGGCATATGCCGCCTCGTAAAATGGGTTACGGGGTGAGAGTGAACGCACTCCGCGAGGTGTGAGCAGGTGCTGACGCACAACAGCCAACACTCCTACAATCTGCTCCTGCGTGAGCATCGTGTAGTCCAGACCACACGCCACAAGCATATTTGAGCGACGGAAATCATTAACTTCGTAGTCGTTCACATAGTCTGCCAAATAGCCCTCGTCAAGCCAGAATTTCTCAATAAACGACTTTTTGGTAAGTTCGGGCACTGCCTTCCACTCCTCAACAAAGGCCTTATCCTTCATCTTGCGTGCCAAAGTGAGCGTATAGCTAACGGCATTGTACCACAAAGCCTGCACTTCGACAGCATAGCCTGCACGCTGCGCCACGGGCTTGCCGTCTAACTTGGTATTCATCCACGTCAGAGCCTCGCCATCGGCAGCAGCCCACACAAGTCCGTTGCTGTGCATCCTGACCTTATCCCCAAAGCCTCTGCGGTAAGCCCCAAGCACAGCCTTCATAGTCTCACCATAACGCTCCCAGATGGCCTTCGCCGAGAGGTGTTTCTCCAAGTTCTGCAACGTCCAGAACAGCCACAGCGGAGCATCGGCAGCACTCCACGCCGAGGCAGTACCTGCAAAGTTGCCATTCTGCATCTGTGCAACCATAGTGTCAAGTACATCCAGACAGTCCTCCTTATACTTCTGCTCCAAAACAATGCCGGGCAACGACATCAATGTATCACGACCTACTGTCCCATACCAGGGGTAGCCGGCAATCATCTCTGTACGCCCTCCCGGACGACGTACGATGAACTGGCGTGCCGAGTGGTGCAGACAGCTCAGGAAATCTATCTTATGTGTACGGCGCGCGATAGATGCCTCATACATCTCAGAGATAGCCTCCGCCGACTCAATCTCGTCAGTTGCGGCCGAGAAGATTATGCTCTCGCCCTTTTTGATTGGCATCTCGAAGTAGCCCGTAGTCATCAAATCCTCGTAGCCGTCGTAGCCACGCTTAATCTCCTCAGGATACTCAAAGCCGTAGTACCAGTCGGGAGCAGCGATAAACTCCGCATCGCTCTTATTGGTCTGCAAGTAGAGCCAAGGGTAGCCTTCATACAGCTTACTCTTAACACCGCACTTTACGGGATAAGAGCGACCATTGGCCTCCATATTAGCCTTCGAGAGCGAATGCTTGTTACGGAAGGCGAAGAAGGGACGCAGGCGCAACGTGGTATCCGAGTGGGCATCAACCAAAGTGTATCGAATCATCAGCTGCGTACGCTTGTGAATCCACAACAACTCCTTGCGAAGAATAACACCTCCCACACGATAGGTTATCGTAGGTGTAGGGGTGTATTTGAAATCGGTGATGTACTTGTGACCACGAGGCTCATAGACACCCTTGTAGCGGTGCAGAGCCAGGTTAAACGACTGGTCGTGCTGAATGATGGTCTCATCAAGCGAGGAGAGCAACACATACGCCTCGTCGCTCTGGTCGATAGGAGCAACCATCAAGCCGTGGTACTTGCGGGTATTGCAGCAGACGATGGTGGTGCTCATATAACCGCCCTTACGGTCGGTGGCAAGCATCTCGCGTTGCAGCGAGTACTCCAAGTTACCCAACTCACTCTTATCAAATGTTAATGCCGACATATAATTATTTTTGAAAAATTATCTAACACAAGTAAAGTTAATAAAAATATCTTTAATTGTATCGTTTTTTTTGTAATTTTTTGCCCCTTTCACAAAAAAAGGACAAGCCTGTGAGAAAACCTACGGACTTGGGCTTAGTTTCAGCCCAAGTCGTAAGCAGATGTTATCTCACACTGATTAAGCCCACTTGACAAGGGCAAAATCCATACGATATGGCAGACGCTCGTTCTTTGGATATACACGCAATGCTACATCAAAAGAGCCCGCACGCTCGGGAGTGTAGTCGATTGAGAATGTAATCTCGTTACCATCAACCGACTTAACTTCAAGAGCCTTGGTCGATACTACATTCACAGCCTCACCCGAAGATATCTGCTTGGCAACAACCAGCTCAACACCCAAATCCTCCTGCGAGAGATTTGCCTTATCGAGAGTTACCTCATAGAGGTATTTCTTATCAACGAAGATAGCCTCGTTGTCGAGCTCTACACGCTGCACGTTAAGAATCTTGACATTGTCCCAAGCCGCCGACACCTTACGCTTCCAGGCTGCAATCTCGCGAGCCATACGGTAATTGTTCTCCACCATCAGAGCCTTGCGCGCTGCAAGCTTATTGTAGAAACGCTCCTCATAGTCGATAAGCATACGGTTTGTCGTAAAGTTCGATGCAATATCTGCAACACACTTCTTAACAGCATCGCACCAGCGGTGTGGCACACCATCCTCCGAGCGGTCGTAGTACAGAGGCACAATCTGGTCTTCAATAGTGTTGTAAATCATCTCGGCGTCGAGCTCGTTCTGGAAGTGCTGGTCGGTATAAGAACGCTCCATAGGCAGCATCCAGCCTGCACCCTCCTTATAGCCCTCGACCCACCAGCCGTCGAGCACCGAGAACTGCATAACACCATTCATAACACACTTCTCGCCCGAAGTACCCGAAGCCTCCAATGGACGTGTAGGAGTATTCAACCATACGTCCACACCCTGAACCATACGGCGGGCAAGCTCCATATCGTAGTTCTGCAAGAATACAATCTTACCCAGGAACTCTGGCATCTTCGACACCTCAACAATGCGCTTGATAAGGTCCTGACCCGGAATATCGTGTGGGTGAGCCTTACCTGCAAAGACAAACTGCACGGGGCGCTCGGGGTTATTTACCAGAGCCGACAGACGCTCCAAGTTGGTGAAGAGCAGGTGAGCACGCTTGTAGGTGGCAAAGCGGCGTGCAAAACCGATTGTAAGCACCTCGGGGCGGATACGCTCGGCAATCTGCACCATCTGACGAGGCGAATCGAAACCTGCCTGCTTAGGGTCGCTGTAACGCTTGCGGATATGGTTAATCAAACGTGTCTTCAACGCCATACGCTCCGTCCAGAGCTCCTTATCGTCAATCTTATATACGCCCTGCCACTCAGGGATATTATAGACGTGAGAATTGAAGCCCTGTGGGAAGTACTTCTCATACAGGCGGCGCAAGTTAGACGCCACCCACGTTGGGAAGTGGACACCATTGGTTACATAACCAATGTGGAGCTCATTCTTGAAGTAGCCTGGCCACATATTACCCAGGATATCCTTCGACACCTCGCCGTGCAACCACGATACGCCATTGACCTCCTGCGAAAGGTTGCAAGCCAGTACCGACATCGAGAAGCGCTCGTTAGGGTCGTTTGGATTGGTCTTACCCAGGTTGATGAACTGCTCCCAGGTAATACCCAGCACATCGGGATAGTGCGACATATACTGACGCATCATACCCTCAGGGAAGGCATCGTGACCCGCAGGAACAGGGGTGTGAGTGGTAAAGAGCGATGAAGAGCGTACAACCTCCATAGCCTCCGAGAACGACATACGCTTCTTGGCGATAAGGTTGCGGCAACGCTCAATACCGATAAATGCTGCGTGACCCTCATTGCAGTGGTAAACCTCCTGCTTGATACCCATCTTTGCAAGGGCACGGATACCACCTACGCCGAGCAGCAGCTCCTGCTTCAAGCGGTTCTCCCAGTCGCCACCGTAGAGGTAGTATGTAATCTGACGATCCTCGTCGCGGTTTGCCTCGTAGTCGGTATCCAGGAGGTAGAGGTCTGTACGACCCACCTGACACTTCCACACACGAGCCGAGAGGTTACGGCCGGGCAATGCAATCTGAATTGTCACCCAGTTGCCTGCCTCATCGCGTACGGGCGAGATAGGCAACTTGGCAAAGTTCTGAGCCTCGTAGGTTGCCACCTGGCTACCCTGTGCCGAGAGCTGCTGTGTGAAGTAGCCGTAGCGGTATAGCAAGCCCACAGCCGCCATAGGCACATTCTTATCCGAAGCCTCCTTCAAGTAGTCACCGGCCAGGATACCCAGACCTCCCGAGTAAATCTTCAACGACGAGTGCAGACCATACTCCATTGAGAAGTAAGCAATCTTCGCGCTCTTGCCATCGGGCTTCTCGGCCATATACTCTTTAAGTTGAGCATCAACTGCGTCGAGGCGAGCCAGGAACTCCTTATCGCCCTCCAACTCGTTTATACGCTCCAGGGGGAGTTTGTCGAGCAATGCTATTGGGTTATGATCAACCGCAAGCCACAACTTCTCATCAATAGACTCGAACAAATCCTTCGCCGACTGAGTCCAGCACCACCACAGGTTGCGCGAAATGGTTTCCAAAGCACTCAGACGCGATGGCAGACGCTTCTCAACCATCATACGGTGCCAAGATGGCTTGTTTGAGGTGAGCTGCTGACGCACGAAGTTAATCTGCTCGGTATAGTTGCCGCCATCCATAACCGCGGCGTTGTTTGTGCGGGCCACAGCATTCTCCATAGCCTCGGCATAAGCCGCCTCGTAATACTTGAAGAAGCTCTCCCACAACGCCTGCTTTGAGATGTTGTATGCCGACTTGCGAACCTTCTCAACCTCCTCCTTCGAGAACTGATTGAAGCGCACCACAGCATCCACAAGCTGCTGAATAGCGTAGTTATCATTATTATCGTCACGACGTATGACCTCAACACCCGCCTTGTCGGCAAGTTTCGATGCCCAGATACCGAAGCCCGAAAGGTTTGACGTGATGGTAGGCACCGAGCAGGCGATAGACTCCAATGGAGTGTAGCCCCAAGGCTCGTAGTATGATGGGAAGGCCGTTACATCAACACCCACCAGCAACTCATAGTAGCTCTTGTTGAAGACGCCGTCGTTGCCGTTAAGGTATGAAGGCACGAATATCACCTTCACATTAGAGTTCTCGTTTTCAAGTATGCTGCCACTCATAGTGCGCGAGATGGCATCCCACTCAGCATTTTCGAGGTAGTGCGTAGTGTGTTTCCACTGCTTTGCATCGATAGGCTGTGAGCCATCTGCAAGGTGACGAACCAGGTCGGCACGCGCACCATTATTTGCAGCAGGCACCATAACAAATGCCAAGACCTCCCTGTCAAACTTAAACGACGCCAGGCGCTTCAACGACTCCATAAAGATATCAAGACCCTTGTTGCGGAACTCGTAGCGACCACTTGTAGCGATAATCAAAGGCTCCTTCATAAACTTACTCTGGAAGCAAGCCTCGGCAACCTCAATCATACTCTTGCGAGCCTCCTGACGCTTCTCTTCAAGTTCCTTGCCCTCCCAAACAAAGTCGTTCTCAAAGCCGTTAGGGGTGATGTGAGTCACCTCACGACCCAACAGATACTTACACTCGTTGGCCGTAATGTCGCTAACTGTCAGGAACGCATCGTGATACATCGCAGCCATCTTCTCGATAGAGTGCTTGGAAATCACATTAAAGCGACGCGCCAGGTCGTCGGCATTGAACTTGTGAAGGTCTGAGTATAGTGGCAAGCCATTACCCGCGATGCAGCGGCCCGCAACAGTTGCGTGAGTAGTGAATACCGTTGCCACATAAGGCGAGTGCTTGCGCAAATACAAACCTCCCGAAGCGGTCATCCACTCGTGGAAGTGCGCCACAACCTTATCCGTAGCCTTGCAGAGATTCTCAACGTATGACTTGATGACTACACCCGCAGCGTGACCAAACAACACAGGTTCGATGTAATCCCACTGGCCAGAGATTGAATCCACGTGGTAATCTTCCCACAAATGCTTCAATACATCATCTTTCTGAGAAATCATTGACTTAAAGTCAATCAATATCGCGATAGGACGACCTGCAATATTCCAACGGCCCATACGTACACGTATACCCTCAGCATAGAGGCTCTCACGCCACGCCGAAAAGAGTGTGTCATCGGCCTCAAACTCAGGATTTGACTGCTCCTGCATAAGGTCGGGACCGACAACGATGTAGTTATCGCCCATCTGCCCGCCGACAGTTTGTGCCTTGGTAGCTATCACGGTGTGAATGCCACCCACCTTATTACATACCTCCCAACTCACCTCGAAAAGATGGTCGGGCATCTGATAATTTGTCTTCATAAAACAATATGTTAGTTAATATTATTCACTTAATATATTTAAGGTATGGCAAAATCCACCCTTCAATAATCCGCCGCAAAGATACAACTTTATATTTATATTTCAGCATTTTATGGCTGCTCAAACCCCTTTTTCTAAAAGAATTTAATAATAATTTAACATTTTTTATTATCTCATTTTGACACTAACACTCTCAAAACTCGCTCCATAGTGCAATTTACAAACTTTTTTGACAAAAAACAATAAAAAAACAAGAGGTTGTCCAACAAGATTTTGAAGGACAACCTCATTTTCTTGAATTTGTATAACATGAGCTATTTTGAAGCTGCTCGCAGGATGAAAAAGCGCAACCGACGCTGC
>JAZUMN010000044.1:0-21263 GCA_045603645.1 Alistipes sp.
CAACTGAATTGGGCTACTGAGCCGTTGATTGTCACTCGTCCCATGATGGGAACAATACCGTTTTTCTCCTTGCTTGCGTTCACGTAGAACAGCACCTTAAATGTACTTCGCATAATCCAATCTTTTTTGGTTACAAAATTATGTATCAGCGAGTTATACATTGATACGCAATATGATGCAGAACTATGAAACGTGACGACACAAAGAAAAATCTCACTCATTTTCGGGTAACGATTAGGCAACCGTTCTATTTCATTACCTTGCGTTTCTTTGCTAAATTGCCATTTCCCGTATTTCCGAGATTTTCAGCGTAATGCGTTTATTATCAGTGCAAGATGCACTATTATTCCGATTTCGGTTGATTATTCCAGCGTTTTTTCGTAACTTTGTAGTTGTAAAAATTACCCAAAAAGCAGAAAGATATGAAAAGGTCACTTATAATGCTATTTGTAGCGGTGCTTGCAACATCGAGTGCGTGGGCGCAGTTCAGCGTCGAGGATAAAAATAAGTCGTTGCAGGAGAAGGTTGTAATAGGCAATGCCGATATGAAGAGCATAGCCACATCGACCTCTTACCAAAGCGATGCGCGCGACAGGTTGGAGCGCAAGCGCATACGCAAGGAACGCAACTACTTGGAGCTGACAGCACAGCTTAATGCCGAGATGTGGATGTATAACAACGCCTGGCTGGACCGTCGTGGCGGTGACAACACAATAGCCATATCGGGTCGTGTATTTGTGAAGCATATCTACTCCAAGGATAAGTTTGGCATTACAACGCAGCTGGAGGGTAACTACGGCTACAACCATATCCGCATAGAGATGGAGGATGGCAGCAAGAAGGGTAATTGGTTTAAGAACATCGACAACTGGTGGTTTCAGATGCAGCCCTCACGCTCGATAAAGAACAATTGGAGCTACTCAGGATTGTTGAAGCTGCGCAGCCAATTCTCTAAGTCATACAGCTCGCGCAAGGACCAGACAGATAACAATGTGCTCACCTCGTTTATGGCGCCGGGTTACATAGATATCTCTGTCGGTGTTAAGTACGTCTCGCCCAATAAGAAGTTCCCTATTCAGATTACCCTCGACCCTTTGGCGAGCAGTGGTAAGATTGCTTTCAACGACCTTGTAGAGGCTAATTATCGCGCCAAGAATTCACAGAATTGGTTTGGTATAGAGATGGGTAAGCACGCCACATTCTCAGGTGGTTCGAAGATAAACCTCGCCTTTACACGCAAGTGGGGTAAGAATAATTGGTTTGAGTATTGGACCAACTGCTCTGTGTATTACGGTTGGATAACAAATGTAGTAAACCATAACAGAATTCGTGAGTGGTACGATTATTTGAGTGAGAAGCGCGTGTGGGATGCCGCAGCACCCGCTGAGGGTCAGACCGATTTGAGAGGCCCTGCGCCTGTGGCTAAGCCTTATCAAGTTGAGTTGCACCCTACGGTGGAGTGGAAGAACACCTTTACAATCCGCACGGCAAAGTACCTTACGACCACGATGCAGATTAACCTCTTCTACGATAAGTCGGTGTCGGATAAGCTGGAGATTCAGTCTTACTTAAAGCTGGGTCTTGCCTACACGATTAAGAATAAATAACACGCTTGGTATGGCGATTGCTATAAACGAGACTATTTAAGCGTTACGGACAATGTATAAAAATTCAAAGCACACGATAGTATTCCCACTTCTATTGGCGGTGGGAATTGTTTTGGGAATATTGCTGGGTCAGTTTGTGGGGCGCAACAAGGCGGAGAGCCAGCTGCGCACACTTATAAGCCGTGCGGGACTTACGGCGCCCAATAAGTTGATGCAGACGTGTATGCTGGTCGAGAATAAGTTTGTCGATTCAATATCTATGGACTCGCTGACCGAGCTGGTCATCCCCCTGATGATGAAGGAGCTGGACCCTCACTCGGAGTATATCCCTGCCCGCAATATGCAGGCTATGAACGAGTCGTTGGAGGGTGAGTTTGACGGTATTGGCGTGACGTTCAACGCCGCAACCGACACGGTTATCATCTTGGGCGTAATCCCCAATGGCCCAAGTGCCAAGGCAGGCATTGTTGCCGGCGACAGAATCATAAAGGTCAATGATTCGCTCGTGTCGGGCGTGAAGATGCCCCAGAACGACATCGTCAAGCGTCTGAAGGGCAAGCGAGGCACGCATGTCAAGCTGTCGCTCCAACGCCAGGGCATAAAGGATTTGGTGGATATGGATGTTGTGCGTGATGCCATACCCATCAAGAGCATCGAGGCGGCATTTATGATTAACGACAACGTGGGCTTTGTGCGTCTGTCGCAGTTTGCCCGCACCTCGCACACGGAGCTTATGCAGGCCCTTGCGTCGTTGCGCGAGCAGGGTATGACAAAGCTTATCTTCGACCTGAGAAGTAACTCGGGCGGCTTCCTCGACCAGGCGATACTCATAGCTAACGAGTTCCTGCCACAGGGCAACCTTATAGTCTATACCGAGGACCGCAATGGTCACCAGATGAAGGAGTATAGCGATGGCAATGGTGTGGCAACAGACCTCGGCCTGATAGTCCTTATTGACGAGAGCAGTGCTTCGTCGAGTGAGATTCTGGCAGGTGCCGTGCAGGACAACGACCGCGGTACCATCGTGGGCCGTCGCTCGTTTGGCAAGGGTCTGGTGCAGCAGCAGGTGCCCTACGCCGATGGGTCGGCTCTGCGTCTTACCATAGCGCGTTACTATACACCTACGGGGCGCTCGATACAGAAGCCTTACGAGAATGGTCATCAGGACGACTACGATATGGACATCGTACGCCGATACTCAAACAACGAGTTCTTCTCGTCGGACAGCATACGCTTTGCCGACTCGCTGAGATATACGACACCCAATGGTAAGGTTGTGTATGGCGGCGGTGGCATTATGCCCGATATCTTTATCCCGATGGATACGGTAAATGTGACAAAGTACTTTGTGGAGGTGTCGGGGCGCAGCATCCTCTATCGTTATACGTTGGAGTATGCCGACAAGCATCGCGCAGCACTCAACCAGGTTAAGACGATGGCCGAGTTGCAGGCTCTGCTCGATGCCGACAAGGGTCTGGTGCAGGACTTTGTGCGTTATGCGGCGCGTCAGGGTGTGCCTCCCGTGCAGCGCGACATAGCACGTTCACGCAAGATTATAAAGGCACAACTGAGGGCTTACATTGCCCGCAACACCGCACTTGAAGACAATGGCTTTTATTATAACATCATTCCCATTGACAACGTGCTGTTAAAGTCGTTGGAATTGTTTGAGCAGGAAGAGTAAGTGTAATATTAAAATTGGAGTATATGGTAAAGAAAGTTATCGGATATGTGGCTGTGGTGGCGGTGATAGCCGTCGTGGTCTTTGCGGCGATGAATGCTGGCGGATATAAGTCTATGTTGCCCGAGGGGTGGTTGCCATCAACGGCCGAGGAGGAGATAGAGATACGGGTAGAGCCTGTGCAGCTTGACAGCCTCGAAGAGTGGGATGACAATGCCGAGATTCCTGATTCGCTTTTAGATAAGATGATGAACAACTTGCCCGAGGGACAGGAGTAATGATAAGTGTGATAAAAATGGGAGTCTAAAAAAAGACTCCCATTTTTATCTATACCTTTTGTTTAGTAATATTTTACCTCCTTACCCTCGATAGCCGACAGCAGCTGGTTGGCCAGCGACGAAGCGCCTATGCGGAAGAGGTCGGGCGTAAGCCACTCCTGACCGAGTATATCCTTAACTATGGTGTAGTAGAGCGCAGCATCCTCAGCGGTACGTATGCCGCCCGCAACCTTAAAGCCTACCTTGCGACCACTCTTTGCGTGGTACTCCTTGATGGCGTGACACATAACAACCGCAGCCTCGGGTGTTGCCGACACCTCAATCTTACCCGTCGAGGTCTTTATAAAGTCCGCACCTGCCTGCATAGCGAGCAGTGAGGCCTGGTGTATGAGCTCCGGCTTGCGCAGGGCTCCCGTCTCCAAGATGACTTTCAGAGTCGTGCCCTCCGACTCCTCGCGCAGCACCTCAATCTCGTTGGCAGCCTCGTCATAAGTTCCCGAGAGAATCTTGCCCACGTTGAGCACTACGTCAATCTCGTCAGCACCATTCTCTATCGCCATAGCCACCTCCAACATCTTCACTTCGAGGAATGTCTGCGCCGCAGGGAAGCCTCCGGCAACACCCGTGATGCGCAGTGGAGTTGCGTCTATCTCCAAGCCCACAGTCTCAACAAATGGGGGATAGACACATATAGAGGCTACACCGGGCAGGTGAGGGTAGTCGACAGTGAACTCCGCGGCACGGCGTGCAAACGCCGCAACCGAGGCCTCGTTGTCGCAAGGCGAGAGGGTCGTAAGGTCGATGACCGAGCAGCAAAACTTATACACATCGGCATTGCAGTTTCCCTTGGCGGCCGAGCGCAAAGACTCTACTTCACTTGCTATCTGCTCCGCCGAGGGTGCAGCAGCATACTCACTAAGATGGTTGGCGTACTCCATAGTTGTAGTGTTTTCGTATATGCAAAGATAACAATATATTATTAAGGTATGACCTTATGACACAAAAAAACTGCCCAATCTCCGAAGATTGAGCAGTTTTTTATATCAACTTCAAGTGATTAGAACTTGAAACCGCTTGCGAACAAGTTTGCAAGGTTTACATCCTTCACAGCCTTAGCAGCCAAAGATGCGTCCTTAGCAACGGCGCTCTTCAACTGTGCCTTAGCAGTTGCCAGGTCACCCTCCTTAGAAGCGATTACCGCACGCAAGTAGTCAGCCTGAGCTGTTGTCTCTGCTGCGATAGCCTTCTTGGCAGCTGAAAGGTCGTTGTTCAATGTGCTTGCAATAGCAGCGTTGTAGCCGCTCAAAGCGTTAGCAGCAGCGCTGTAATTACCCTGTGCAGCCTCAATCAATGACTTAGTCTGAGCATTTGCAGCAGCAGCATACTGCTGAGCCTTTGCTATGTTGCCGTTAGAGAGGTTAGCCAATGCAAGGTTGTTGTTGAGCTCGTTGTTGTTAAGACCAAGCTGTGCAGCCTTCTCGAAAGAAGCCAATGCCTGAGCGTTCTCACCCATCTTAGCCAAAACTACACCCAAGTTATTGTATGCGCGAGCATCGTTGTACTTCTTAGCTGTGTACTCCAAAACAGTAACCTTAGCCTTGCAGTTCTCCAATACGCTTTCAGCCATGTAAAGCAACTCCTCGTTTGTAAGCTCATCCAGGCGACCAGAGTTAATCAATGCCTCCATCTCAGCATCGGTTTTACCCTTGATGTCTGTGCTGTTGATAAGCTGTGCACGACGCAACTTAGGAAGAATCTCCTTTTTAAGAGCTGTGAATACAGCTGACATATTCTTAATCTCAGCCTCACGCTGTGTAGATGAGTCGTAACGGCTCAATACCTGAAGGATAAGAGCCTTATCCTCGATGTCAGAAGCAGCAACCAACTCCTTGAAGCCTTCCCAGTCCTCACCGTAAGAAGCAACGTCGAGTGACATACCTGTCTCCTTCAAAAGCTTCTCAGCAGCCTTGTGACCTGACTTAGAACGAGCAGAAGAGAGCTTGTCGTTGAACTTCTCAGGACCATCAGGTGAAGCATAACCGTTAACATACAACTTCTGTGAAGCACGGTCGTTAGCCTGTGTAGCAACTACGTTATCCTTGAATGCCTTCAAATCCTCAGTGTTACCAGCCTTCTTTGAAACGTATGAAGAGTTGATAGCGTAAAGGATGTCAGCCTTGGTAACAACAGTTGTTACGTTCTTGTAGTTGTTAGCTGTGTTAGCCATTGCAGAAGCGTAGTTCAACTCAGACTGCAAAGTGTTCACACCCTTAGCAACTGGCAACGCGAACTCAGCCTTGATAGCCTCAGCCTCAGCGCCACCGGCAGCCAAAGCAGCAGCCTGCTCCTTTGTAGGAAGTGCACCGTTGTTAGCATTTACCAAAGTGAACTCCTTGCACTTGCCCTGTGGGCACTTAACCTCAACAACGAGCTTCAACTCGCTCTGAGCCATGCGTGCATCGTAAGGGAACTCAACGTGCTGAGTGTACTCGCCACCCTCAGCGTTTACAACTGTGTAGTTCTCCTTAACCTTGCTACCCTGGAAATACTTTGTAGCACCCTCAACGATACCACCCTCGAAAGCGATTACAGGAGTAACCTTCAATACAGCCTTCTTGTTGTAGTACTTCGTTGGGAAGTTAACTGTGATGTCGGCCTCAATCTTACCGTTGTTGAGTACCAAAACGTCAGGAGTGCAAGTAACCTTTACCTCATCCTGATTCTTCGCCATCTTCTTGAAGCAGTTACAGCCGGTCAAAGCCAATGAAGCAACCACAACGACAGCCATCAATTTCAAAATGTTTTTCATAGTTTGGTTTTGTTATTGGTTTATAAAAATTAAATTATTTGTTCTCCTTCTTGTCACGACGCTCGCCGCGTGGCTTGCCTCCCTCTGGACGTGGCTTGCGCTCGCGCTCAACCCAACCCTCGGGCTTAGGCATAAGAGCCTTGTGTGAGAGCTTGTACTTCTGAGTCTTAGGATCTATGCCGATGAGCTTAACCTCAATCTTGTCGCCCTCCTTCAAGCCGGTCTCCTCCATAGTCTCGAAACGCTTGTAGTCAATCTCCGAGATGTGGAGCAGAGCCTCCTTGCCTGGCAGAATCTCAACGAAAGCACCAAAAGCAACTATGCTCTTTACGGTACCGTCGTAAACCTCGCCAACCTCAGGAACAGCTACGATAGCCTTGATGCGGCTCAATGCGCCATCCAAAGCATCCTTATCTACGCCGAAGATATCCACTACGCCGCACTCATCGTTCTCGGTGATGGTGATTGTAGTGTCTGTGGTCTTTTGAATCTCCTGGATAACCTTACCACCAGGACCGATAACAGCGCCGATGAAGTCCTTAGGAATCTGAATCTGCACGATGCGTGGCACGAATGGACGGTAATCCTCGCGTGGCTCGGCGATGCAATCGGTAATCTTACCCAGGATGTGCATACGACCCTTGCGAGCCTGCTCCAATGCTGTTGCCAGTACCTCATATGAAAGACCATCGACCTTGATATCCATCTGTGTGGCGGTGATACCGTCAGCGGTACCTGTAACCTTGAAGTCCATATCACCCAGGTGGTCCTCATCTACCCGCATATCAGACAACACAGCCCAACGGCCTGTTGCAGAGTCTGAGATAAGACCCATAGCAATACCCGATACGGGCTTCTTAATCTTAACACCTGCATCCATCAATGCCAATGTGCCGGCACAAACGGTTGCCATAGATGATGAGCCGTTAGACTCCAAGATATCTGATACTACGCGCAATGCGTAAGGCATCTCCTCGCCTGTCGGAATCATAGGCTTCAATGCACGCCATGCAAGGTGACCGTGACCAATCTCACGACGGCTTACGCCACGGGCAGGACGAGCCTCACCTGTTGAGAATGGAGGGAAGTTGTAGTGCAGGGTGAACTTCTCAGAGCCCTGAACCAAAACCTCGTCAATCATCTTCTCGTCGAGCTTCGTACCCAGAGTAACGGTTGTGAGTGACTGTGTCTCACCGCGAGTAAAGATAGCCGAGCCGTGTGCTGCTGGCAGGTAACCAACCTCACACCAGATAGGACGAATCTCGTCAGTGCGACGACCATCCAGACGCTTGCCCTCGTCGAGAATCATATTACGCATAGCCTTCTTCTGCACATCATCGTGGAAGTACTTGTGGATAAGTGGAGCCTTCTCCTCCAACTCCTCCTCAGTAAAGCGGGCAGCAAACTCAGCCTCCAAAGCCTCGAAAGCCTCCGAGCGCTCGTGCTTGGCTGTGCCGCTTGTAGCAATGGCGTATGCCTTGTCATAAAGCACCGAGATAAACTGCTGGCGCAACTCCTCATCGTTGTACTCGTGGCAGTAGGTACGCTTAACGTCCTTGCCCAGCTCCTTAGAGAGCTCAATCTGTACAGCACAGTGCTTCTTAATCTCTTCGTGAGCGAACTTGATAGCACCGAGCATAACCTCCTCAGATACCTCGTTCATCTCACCCTCAACCATCAGGATGTTGTCGATTGTACCACCAACCATGATGTCCAAATCAACATCTGCCATCTGTGAGAAGTTAGGGTTGATAACATACTCGCCATTGATGCGGGCAACACGAACCTCTGAGATAGGGCCTCCAAATGGGATATCCGATACGGCAAGGGCTGCTGATGCTGCCAGACCTGCCAAAGCATCGGGCTGAATATCTTTGTCTGCCGAGATGAGGTTTACCGTAACAAACACATCAGCGTGGTAGTCTGATGGGAAGAGTGGGCGCAATGCACGGTCGATAAGACGTGCTACCAAAATCTCAGCGTCACTTGCTTTTCCTTCACGTTTCATAAAGCCTCCGGGGAAGCGGCCGCACGATGCGAACTTCTCCTTATACTCCACTTGCAGAGGCATAAAATCTGTACCCTCCTTTGCATCCTTGGCAGCTACTACGGTACCGAGCAACATTGTGTCGCCCATCTTCACAACTGCCGCACCATCTGCCTGCTTGGCCAACTTGCCGGTCTCGATGATAATCTCGCGGCCGTCAGCAAGCGTAATCGTCTTCTGTACTGCGTTGTACAACTTCTTTTCTTCCATAAATTTTTCTATAATCGTCTAATAAAAACTTTCGCAAACAAGGGCTGTCGGTATAATTCAGCCAACAACCCTTTTTCACCTCATACGCAGTATTACTTACGGAGGTTAAGAGTCTTGATGATTGCGCGGTAGCGCTCGATATCAACCTCCTTCAAGTACATGAGCAACTTGCGACGCTTACCTACCAAGCGCAACAAAGAACGCTGGGTTCCGAAGTCGTGCTTGTTCTGTTTGAGGTGCTCAGTAAGGTGGCTGATACGGTACGAAAACAATGCAATCTGGCTCTCTGGCGAACCAGTGTCAGTGTTAGACTTGCCGTACTTACCAAAAAGCTCTTGCTTTTTCTCTGCTGTTAAATAAGCCATAAAATTTTGTTTTTTTTATGAGCCGCGCCTTCCTCTTTCCCAGATAGGTCGCGACTCTGGTTCCACTCTACGACGCATCTCCCTTACTTGAAATAACGCCAGAGCGTGCACAAAAGTACTTTTAATTTCATTAAGCACCAAATATTTTTAAGTTAAAATGCCGCTTTTTTTATCATATTTCTCACTTTTGGCGTCAAGTTAGGAAAATATGGTAATAATTTATATATTTGCAATGTGAAATATCACTTTTGAAGGGTGTGCACGAGTAAATGAGGATGGAGAGAATTTCTGATAGTGATTAGCCGATAAAATGCAGTATAAAATAGCCAATTTATTGTTTCTATTGTTCTGTTTCGTAGCAGTTTCGTGTGGCAAAGGGAAGGTGCAGGATTATGTTACTTCTGAGGGTGAAATGCTGGGTACTTTTATGAAGGTTACAGCGCAAACCGAGCGGGCTGTTGTTGAGATTTACGATGCGATGCAGGCCCTGGATGAGGAGGCGAAGGCATCGATGTCCATTTTTGATGAAAATTCGCTGCTGAGCAGGGTGAATTGCAACGCGACAGACTCGCTTGATGTGCATATTATTCACTGCCTGAATCTGGCACGCCGTGTGACAGAGGAGAGCGGCGGTTATTATGATGTTACGGTGGCTCCGCTGGTTGAGGCTTATGGTTTTGCGGGTAAGCATCGCAGGGTGGAAATCAACGTGGACTCGATAATGGAGTTTGTCGGTGCGGACAAGTTGCAGATAGAGAATAACCGCCTGATAAAGAGCGACAAGCGTGTGCGCATAGACCTTAACTCCATAGCCAAGGGCTATGTTGTGGATCTGGCTGCCGAGCGGCTTATACAGATGGGTGTCGAGAACTATCTTGTCGATATCGGTGGCGAGGTGCGTTGCAGTGGCCGCAACCCCAAGGGTGGGGCGTGGCGTGTAGGTATCGAGACCCCGATAGATGGCAATGCTACTGTGGGGGCAAGCATCCAGCAGGTTATATCGCTGACCGACTGCGCAATGGCTACTTCGGGCAACTATCGCCGCTTTTACCTGAACGACAAGGGTGATAAGGTAGCCCACACGATAGACCCCCGCACGGGAAAGAGTGCCGTAACGGACCTTCTGTCGGCGACGGTCGTAGCTCCGACGTGTGCTGAGGCTGATGCCTACGGAACGATGTTTATGGCAATGGGTACGCAGCGGGCTGTGGAGCTGGCCAGGACGTTGCAGCAGAGAGGTGTTATGGTGTATTTCATATCTTCGGGCGAGGGTGGTGCGTACAAGGTTTATTACTCACCTTCGTTAGCACCAATGTTAAAAACTGTGGATGGCTTTACGGCTATTGAGTAGGCGGGTTTTTAAGTGTATGAAGAGAGCGGTTTTGCTATACAATGCCAAGGCGGGCAAGGGTAAGATAGAGAAGAATATTGACCGTATAGTCGATATTTTTTGCCAGGCAGGCTACGATATGCAGCCTCTGCCCATTCGTTTCGGAACCAATCCTTTTGATTGGTGCGGAGCGGTTGATTTGGCTGTTGTGGCGGGTGGTGACGGCACGGTGAATTATGTGGTCAATGCCATGATGCGCAGGCAGTTGTCTGTAAATATAGGCGTTATTCCTGCCGGCACGGCGAATGACTTTGCGGGTGCTATCGGCATGTCGAACAATGTCTTGAAGGCGGCACGACAGATAGCCTATGGCGAGGTTGAACTTATCGACTGCGGCAAGGTTGAGCAGATGGGCAGCGACGAGGAGAAGGTGATATACTTTGTAAATATATTCAGCTTCGGAATCTTCACAACCACATCGCAGCGTACGCCCGAGCAGTTAAAACACAAGATAGGCAAGATGGCGTATGTGGTTGCGGCGTTTAAGGAGTTGCGCAATATTCACGGCATACCACTCACTATAACCTCCGATTCGGGAGCCTTCTACTTCCCAACGCTTATGGGTCTTGTCTTTAATGGTGAGACTGCGGGCAGGATGCCTTTGGCGCGTAAATCGAGCCTCAGGGATGGGGTCTTTGACTGCATCTTTCTGCGTAAGCGCACACCCTTTGTGTCGGCGTTGGATATGTTGTTATATATGATTGGCATAAAGACTCCTGCGGTGAAGTATCTGCGTACGAGCCAGCTTATGCTGGTTACGCCAACAAACGAAGATACCGATGTTGATGGTCAGAGTGGAGGCAGATTCCCTATGAAGGTTAGCTGCTTACACGGCGCTTTGCGCATAGTGTGCCCAAATAGTTAGCGTTTAAGTTAGGGTTGCGATAAATTTTCTGTTACGCATTACCGCTTGTATGTAGCTTATGCTCCAATGGAGCAGCAGTTGAGCGGTAGTGGTTTTTGTGCATCTATAACGTGTTGAAAATCAGCAGATTACCCCCCCCCTCGCCGAGGGAAAATGCAAATATAGTTGGAATATTAGAAAAAATAGTGCTAAATTTGCAAATGAAATCACGTTAGCGATAGCCCTAAATGGGTTACAACTATAAACCAATGTTAAATTGAATTTACATTACCTCTATTAAACAGAGAGAAAGATGAGAAGAGAAACAGATTCAGAGGTTTTGTCGGGGAATACAAATTTTAAGGGCGTGGGCAGCCTGCAATTTGTGGGTGCTGCGCAGATGCAGCCCACAATTCGGTGTGGCGCCGATGAGGTAGTCGTTGGAGTTGTGTGTGGCGGTGTAGTCAAGTTGTCTATAAGGGGTACGGAATACAAAGCCACTCGTAATATGATCTTTGCCCAGCGAGGTGACGATATTACCGATGTGAGGTGCAGCAAGGCCTTCAAAGGTTACCTTTTGACGGTAAAGATGCAGTTTGTTACCGCGATGAATATTGATACAGCCGATTTTATTGTTACCGATATCATTGCTCGCACGAGTCCGGTATTTCAGATGGATGATGTGAATGCTGATGTACTCTATTCGTTGGCAGAACGTATTGTAAGCTTGGAGCAAGTGGAGGGTATATGGTTGCGTGACAAGGTTGTAGAGTCCCTGATTGAGGCTTACCTCTATATGGTATTGTCGGTTGTCGGCAATACGAGTGTTGAGCAGAAGGCTACACGTCGCAACAGCTCGGTTGTTGTGCTTAACCGTTTCTACGATTTGTTGAAGGATAATTATCTGCGCGAGCGCAGTGTTGATTTCTACGCATCGCAGCTCGGTGTTACGTCGAAATACCTCTCAATAGTATGCACCAAGTACAGGGGTATGACAGCCTCACGTATTATAGACGGAGCCGTTATACGCCACGCCAAGATGTTGCTGAAACAGCAGGGCGTAAGCATTCAGGATGTTGCTACGACGCTTAACTTCACGTCGCAGTCATTCTTTGGTAAGTACTTCAAGCAACGTGTGGGTGTGTCGCCCTCACGATATAAAGGTCACGATTAGTCGTAATGACCTATGCACGAATATTAGCCGTATCTCTTTTGCGAAAGATGATGCGGCTATTTTGATTTCACAAATAGTATAAGTATTTTTGCAGAGTCTAAACAAGGTAACAACCGAAACGATGAAGCGACATATTGATATAAATGAGTTTGACTACCCTCTGCCCGATGAGCGTATAGCCAAGTTCCCGTTGGAGTGCCGTGCTGACTCCAAACTACTCGTCTATCGCAATGGCGAGATTACGCAGAGCCACTTCCGCAACCTTGCCGAGCAGCTGCCCGAGGGGTCGTTGCTTGTCTTTAACAATACGAAGGTTATACGTGCTCGTGTAATTATGCACAAGCCTTCGGGTGCGCGCATCGAGGTTTTTTGCCTTGAACCTCACTCCCCGGCAGACTATGAGCGGGCATTCAGCGTAAAGAACGAGTGCGAGTGGAGTTGCATTGTGGGCAATGTGAAGAAGTGGAAGGAGGGCTTTGTGGAGATAAACTTCGACTGTGAGGGTCGCTCTACGCAGCTGCGTGCCGAAATCAAGGAGCGCGGCGAGCGTGAACATATCGTGCGCTTTGAGTGGGATGCTCCGCTCACCTTCGGGCAGCTGTTGGAGCATCTGGGACGCATACCCATACCGCCATACCTCAACCGTGAGAGCGAGGATATAGACCTCACACGTTACCAGACCGTATATTCCAAGTTCGAGGGGTCGGTGGCAGCACCTACGGCGGGGCTGCACTTTACACCCGAACTCATTGCCGATATGCAGCAGCGGGGCTTTGACTTCGAGGAGGTTACGCTTCACGTCGGGGCGGGCACATTCCTGCCCGTGAAGAGCGACAATGCCGCCGAGCACCCTATGCACACCGAGCATTTCGAGGTGCGCCTCTCCACGCTTGAACATCTGCTGGCGCATCAGGGCAATGTTACGGCTGTGGGTACTACTTCGGTGCGTACGTTGGAGTCGTTGCCTGTGCTTGCGTGGCGCATCAGACAGTCGGGTGAGCCCTTTGCCGGGCAGGTTATAGGGCAGTGGGAGAGCTATGACATCCCCGCCACATATACGGGTCGCGAGGTGTTGGAAGATTTAATCACCTATATGCGCAGCAAGGGCCTTGACCGATTGAAGGCTGCCACTCAGATAATGATTACCCCGCTGGGCTTTAAGTTCCGCATCGTGAGCCGCATTGTAACCAACTTCCACCAGCCTAAATCGACACTTCTGTTGCTGGTGTCGGCATACATTGGTGACGACTGGCGCAGGATGTACCGTTATGCCCTGGATAATGGTTTCAGATTTCTCTCCTATGGAGACTCATCGCTGTTGATAGTTGAGTAGAGCGCCTACAAAAAGAATCTGTCTAACAAGGCTCTTTTGGCATCTGCCTTACAAATTCAAGAAAATGAGGTTGTCCTTCAAAAACTTGTTGGACAACCTCTCGTTTTGTATATTGTCAGAGTAAGACTCTACTCCATCTCCTTTATCGACTCTATGCCGTTGCGCGAGATAGATACCCTGAAACGTTTGTAGTCGGTGCGGTCGTCATACTGATACTGCATAACGATGTTGAGGAAATAGACCTTCTTGCAGTCAATCTTATGCAGTGAGTTATCATCTTCGAGCCTGTACAACGGCACATAGGGGTTGTCCATCTTCTGGATGTAGTTGCTGATGTTCAGACGTATGATGTCGTTTATGCCGTCGGTATGATATACGTTGTGTGCCACCAGCCGCTCGCGGTCGATGTGTACCCACTTACGATACAGCAACACCTTGTCGTCGTTAATGGAGCCCTCGGCAGGGGTTATGGGTCCCTTGTGGCGTAACTGCATCACCTCGCCGGGGATGTTCTCCTGCTGCAAGAAATCGACACCCTCCTTTATCCAGCCTACGTTCTGCTCCTTGATGCTTATCTTGGCCTTGTTGTCGAAGTATTTGCTGCCCTTGCGGTGGGCGAAGTAGTAGCGTGCAAGCTCCTTGATGCGGTCCTTGCCCATATAGCTGATGACCAGCACGATGAAGAAGGGCCAGGTGAAGTTGCCGAAGCGCTGCTGGAAGTAGAAGCTGACGATGGTGGCAAATATCATCGACAGACCCGCTGCAATGCTGTAATATATCTGCTCAATCATCACCCCATCACGCTTCTTGGGTACGCGCAGGTACAAGGCGCTCTCGACATACTTCTTCAACACGCCGTGCGAGTATATCAGGTTGCGGTTCTCCAATGCATCATTCTCCGATGCCGACAGGTAACCCTCCCGAGTGCGGTACTCCTGCTCATCCCTGATGAGTGAGGCAAGGACGGCAATCTCGTCGTTGTAGAGGTCTCCATAGCGCGTGAGGTGCTGCATCAGGCGGAAGGTGTACTGGTTGAGCATATAACTCATAAACTCATCGCCAAAGCCCCAGCACTCCATCACGGGTTTGCTCACGCGAGGTGTGTTGATGATGTTGCGCAGGGCACGGTATGAGCCGAGTATATGACGGGTGTTTTTGACATACTCGCCACACAGAAATCTTATATCCTGCTCGCGCTGGTCGCTGTCGCATATGTGCCCTACCTCCTCGCGCATGGCACTCTTAACGATGGCGGCAAACATCTTTATCTGCGACTCATATTCGGCTATGGCGGTGCGTGTGGGCTCGGACGATAGGTGCTCGAAGGCCTCGCGCAGATGTTTCAGAGGTATAGCCTCGCCAGAGGCTATGTTGCGCAACAGGAAGCGTGGCGTGATAACCCGCACGTTGGACTTGACGTCGCGGTAGAAGTCTGACTTCGAGTATGTCGAGGGGTTTATATCCAGGCTCGACGGCACGAAAATCCACATATATACCGAGAAGTCGTTATGACGGCTCTTGCGGCGGGTTACAAAACCCACCTTGAACTCTATCGAGAACTTATCGTGAATCTTGGTTGTTATGTCAATCATCGCCGCGCAACATATTATGTGTTAAAAGAATAATCCTTCGGTGTAGCCCAGCCAGCGCAGGACGGTCTCACCCCAGAGGATAATCATCACCCAGCCGATGAGCATCATCGTAATACCGTAGCGGAACGTGTCGCTCCAACTGTAATGGTTGGTGGTGTAGAGCAGAGCTGCCGGCTTGGAGTTAAATGGCAACACATAGACGTGCTCGATAAGCAACGCCACGGGGAATGCCAGACTCATAATAGGGTAGCCGAACTTCTGTGCTACGCCAATGGCGATAGGCACAAATATCAGCGCACGCATAGTCTTCGACTGGAAGAGCAGAGCCGAGAAGAGCATCATACCCGTAAGCAGCAGATACAACACCCAGAAGGGGGTCTCGGCCGTGACACCCAGGCTGCTGAACATCACATCGACCATAGTCTTGGGCAACGCCGTAGCATCCAGACCCGCACCTATGGCGTAGGCTCCTGCCGAGAAGAGCATCAGGTGCCAGGGGATGTCCACATCGTTCCACTTAACAACGCCCACACCCGGCAGCAGTGCAATAACAGCACCAATAAATGCTACGGTGGTGGCGTCAATGCCGTGGAGCTTGTCTGTGGCCCACATAGCCAGCACGCCTACGAAGATGGCGATAGACTTTATCTCCTCCACATTCATCTTACCCATAGAGTCCAGCTCTACGCGCAGCTTCTCCAAGCCACCCTCAATCTGAGGCTTGCGCTGCTCCTTGGGGATGGGAAATATAACCTTTACGCCTACAAACCACCCTATAAAGAGCAGTATGATGGCCAATGGGAATGCTGCCGTGAACCAATCGCTGTAACTTATAGATGTAATGCCCAGCGCACCGCCAATGAGCGATGCTGCCAGAAGGTTGGCCCCCGAGCCTGTGAGGAAGCCGCTTGCACCTATGTTTACCTGGAAGAGGTTTTGCAGCACGATGTTACGTCCAAAGTTGTTGCGGTTGCCATTCGCTGCGCCATAGACCGCCGCCACAACCATAAAGATAGGCAGAAGGATGGCCGCCTTGACCGTTGTGGCAGAGATAAATGCCGAGAGAACGACATTTATTATGAGGAAGCTGAAAAATACGCCACTTGCCGAGTGTCCGAACTTTAAGACAAACCACAGCGCAAGACGCTTCGCAGCGCGTGTCTTGACGAGCATCGAGGCAAGTACGAAGGAGAGGATGTTGAGCCACATCACGGGGTGTCCCAGCTGCGCAAAGGCCTCCTTTTGCGAGGTTACCTCGGTGAGCACCAGACCAAGTATCACGAGCAGCGCCGTGAGGTAGTTGGGCACCGACTCGCTTATCCACAGTATGATGGCTGCCAGGAAGATGGCGAGCATGGCGTAGTTGGCGCGTGTGAAGTCGTCAAAGCCGCGCTCGGTGATGAACTTCGCCGCCTTCTTGACATTCTGTGCCGGTGCGGGCTGCTCGACACTTATCGTGCCGTCGGGAGCCTCGGTGACAATCTCGGTAGGTATAAAATCGCTCTCCTTTAAGTTGTCGATAAACGGAATATCCACAACCCAATAGACCAGCACGAAGGCCAAAATGGCAAGTGGTCCTCCCAAGCGTGCCATCCACCTCTCGAAAGCGGACTTCTCCATCTTGGGGAGTTTCTCGATTTTATAGTTGTTCATATCCAGCGGGTCGAACTGCTCCTGTTTCTTTATCTCCTGCTCCATCGTAGTAGTTTTTAGAAAAGAGGGGAGTGTGATTCTCCCCTCTTGAATATTAGAATCTTATTTCCAATTCTTATAAGGGTTCTTCATAAGCATCGAGTTGTAATACTTCACGTCGCCCGTGACCTCCTCGCCCAACCAAGCGGGCTTCACGAAGGCCTCGTCCTCAGACGCGAGCTCCACCTCGGCAACGGTCAAACCCTCGTTGTCGCCGTAGAACTCATCCACCTCGAATGTATGCTTACCCGACTTTACCAGGTAGCGAGTCTTGTCAATCACTCCGGGCTCGCAGATAGCCAGCAACTGCTCGGCCTCCTGGGTAGGAATCTCCTTCTCCCACTCGAAACGGCTTGCACCACTCTGATTCCCTATACCCTTAATGGTGATAAAACCCTTCTCGCCCTTGACGCGTACGCGTACGGTGCGCTCTGGTACGGAACTCAAATAACCTTGAATGATACGGGTCGATTTGCTGACCTCGGCCTTAAAGTCGCCTGCCACCAAGAATTTTCTTTCAATCTCCTGTGCCATACTCCTACTCATTTGCCAGAGGCTTGTTAGACATTCCGATAACTCGCTTGATAGCCTGCAAGTAGTTGATATTCTCAACACCCTCCAAGCCTACGTCGGCGATGGTCTTCTTGATATCCTCAATCTCGGTAGATTCCGAGTTGATGGTTACCACCTTAGCACCATTGATAAGAACATTGCCCACCTCGCAGATGGTGTCGTTTACCATATAGCCGAAGCGCTGCTTATGCACACGCACAGCCGCCAGGTCGGGGTTAGCCTCAACCATTGCGATAAACTCCTCGTAGGTGTAGGTGTCTTTGGTAAGTTCAGGCATCTGGACCATAAATGCAGGGAATACCTCCTCTTTCAAAACCTGAGCCGAGATAGGGAATTCGCCCTTCATCAGGGGGTTCCACTGCTCCAAGCCATCGACGGTCTGCACATAGGTCTTGATATCCATCTTGCCGTCGCGAATCTTTGTGTTGTTGATGTCGTTTGTGCGTGAGATGATGTAAATCTCGTCGCTGTGACGCTCCCAAACCTTCTCGGGTACAGGGGCTGACAAACGCGCCATACGCTTGTGTGCCTCGCAGAAGCACTGACCGAAAGAGCGGAACTCAAAACGTGGTTTTGAGATAGCGCCAATCTCCATTTTCTCTTTTGCCATTTCTTTGAAAATATAAATAAATGTATTTCAGTAAGAAAAGGCTGTCGCAGTTATCCCGACAGCCTTATGTGTTAATTATTGTGCATTATAACCATCAATTTCGCCCTCTGACTCACCATTGGTTTCGCCAGGAGTAGGAGCAGCATAGGCAAATGTGCCTGTTCCGTTTGGAACACGTGAGAAAGAGAATTCTGTATTTTTTGTATATTTCTCCTCCATAAAAGGATCTTGGTCAATACCACGCAGGAACATCTCAACCACCTCTCCTGATGCATTGACCAACTCGAACTTTAAGCCCTTCTCAGCTGAAAGACCAGCGGTAAAGCCAGCGGTGTAATCGGGATTAAGTTCATCCTGGTCAGCACCCAAAACGAGGTACTCACCAGCCTTGATAGTAGTGCCCTCAGGTGCAACCCATACGTTGTTATACTTTCCTGGAACATCAACAGCATCGGAAGCATACTTGCGGAGAGTCCACCCTGTCAAGTTCGCGTCAGCGTCACCTGCGTTGTACAACTCGATAAACTTGTTGGCAGGGTTGCCGCCCCACTCAACCTTATTACCGCACAACTCGTTGAAAACAACCTTTGCTGTGGCTGCGGGTGCCTCGATTACATTGTTACCTACCAAGGTGTCATCCTCGGTTGCACCCTCGCCGTTGTTTGCAGTGCCAGGAGTAGCAGTAGGAGTAATCATAAACTTACCTGTTCCGTCAGGAATACGGCTCCAAGAACCAGGGTTGTCGTAGTATTCCTCGCCATTAGGCATATATTTGTTGCCCCATTCATTGCCCTTTTCGCCACGCTGGAATGTGTCGAGTTTCGCACCGCCCTTAGCCTCGGGAGCAAACATCTCAACGATAACGGTTTTCTTTGCAGAAAGTCCAGAAGATAAACCTTCGGGAGTAGAGCCTGATGCGCCGATGATTGCATAAACACCACCAGCAGGTGCCACCATGCCCTTCTGACCTGTCCAAGTGAGTTCCTCGTCTTTGTTGATAGTTACGCCTTCAAGGTCGATATCCTGTGTGTCATTGTTGTAGATTTCGATAAACTTCTCGTTATCCTCACCGGCACCCGACAACTCGTTAAGTACCAACTTAGTGTAGTCGTACTCTACTTCGGGCTCCTGCTCGGGGATAAGAGCATTAGGGTCTAAATCGTCTTTTACGCAGGCATTAAGTGCTACCAATGCCAAAGCGGCAAATAATATCTTTTTCATAATCGTAATTTTTCGTTTTGGTTAAACAATTAGAACGCTACCTGGAAACGCAATGCAAGCATATTGTAATCTACACCGCCCTTGCCGCTCTTGGCAACAACCTTTGCAGGGTTCTTTGTTGGCTTGCCGTCGAGGTCGTAACCTACGTAGCTCTTACCCTTGGCGTTAGCATAACGGTCGTTGTTGTTGTGCTGGAAGTTAAGCATAATCTTCACGTTCTTGATAGGGTAGTAGTTCAAACCCACTGCCCAAGCCTCGGCAGAACCGCCAAGAATCTGAGACTCAGAAGCCTTGTTGTTGAAGAGCTTGCCTGTGTTGAAATCACAGAACTCATAGCGTGCTGTAAGCTCCAGGTTACCCCACTTGTGCTCGCTTGTTGTACGAGTGTACTTAGCACCACCAGCGTCGTAGTTCTGCTTGCCACCAAAGAGTAGGTAACCACCCTCAACATACCAACCCTGTGCCCACTGTGTTGGAAGGTCGTTTACGGCACGGTCGAGATACATGCCGCGTGCGATGAATGCAGACTCAACGCGAAGCTTGTTCCAGTGACCAGCCAACTCAACAGTCCATGCAACCTCGTGATCCAAACCTGAAACGTCGTCAGTGTCGAGGTACTTCTTGCGGTTGATGTTTGTAGAGTTACGAGAGCTGTAACGGCCTACATAGTAACCATCGGTTGAGGTGAGCTTAGGATTGCGGTAAGAGAAGGCACCGCCAATGTGCAATGAGGCATTCTCCTGCTTGTGCAAAGGACGGAATACAACCTTACCTGTGTAAGAGAGACCCTCGTTGTAACCATAATCCTTGTTACCATCCTCCATGGCAGTCTGCTCCTCGCTGCCTTTCAACTCAGGACCAAATACACCACCTGATACCCAGAACCAGCTGTGAGCATACTTAACATTGAAACCGAGGTGACGTGATGGAGCAAGCGATGTAACCATAGGACGCTCCATAAACATAAGGTAACGAGATGTAGTGTTACGGCTCAGTGAGAAGTTCTCCTTGAAGTTACCAGCCTTCAACTCCAAGCCCTTAACGCCGTTGAATGCTACATAGGCATCCTTAATCTCGGGTATACCGCTTGTCCAGTCGGTGTCAATCTCACCATACCAGTTCTTGTCAAGCTGAGCCTTTACGGCAAAACGAGCACGGCGGATACTCATACCATTACCAATGTGGCTTGTGTTGTTCTTGCCGTCAATCTCCTTGGCGCAGAAGTCGGGTGCACCAAAATAAACGGCTGCATCGGCCTGGATACGAACGTCAAACCACATCTTGTAGTTGGCATTCTTGTTCTGGAATACCAGGATACCATCCTGAACAGATGCCTCAACAGGCAGAGCATCAACCTTCTGACCATACTGGTTTACTTCGGTCTTTTGTGCATAAGCACCTATGCCGCAGCATACGAGTGCCAATGAAAGTAAAAGTTTTTTCATCTTGTTGATTTTTAAGTTGATAATTTAGTTGTTATAAGTTAAAAATTGGTTGTGCAAATTGAGTTTTTGCGCTCGTGGGGGATAAATATTCTATGTAATACCACTACGAATTTATCGATTTTTCCTGAAAAAAACAATTATTTGTGAGATTTTTTAGTGCGAATTAAGATAAAGATAACACACTTGTTTTAGGCGTTTATGATGAAAAATAAAAAATGTTGTTCGTTGATATAAACATTTTGTAGTATGGTAAAAAAGAGCCTGTCTAACAATGAAAAGAGTTAGGCAGGCTTTTTTTTGGAGTTTATATAAGATTGAGATAAACGAGCGATAATTTTGTTGTATTTTGGTTTAAGCAGCGAAAAGATGCGTATATGCGTCTTTCATATTGC
>JAZUMN010000045.1:0-1699 GCA_045603645.1 Alistipes sp.
CATTATGGGTCAAGTGGTTGCATACTTTGGCACACCTTTGGTACAAAATCAAGCAGAAACCGAAAAAAGTATGAAACGATTGATTATGACCCTATTAGTGTCTAATTTTTTGACACTTGTGTGCGTAGCACAGCCCCTCACAATAGATGATTGTATGCGCTATGCCGTTGAGAACTCAGTTAGCGTAGGCCAAAAGCAGCTTGCCCACGACGATAGCAAGACCAATTACAGCGAGGCTGTTGCCTCCTTGTTCCCTGCCGTTAATGGCTCGGTGGGTGGTGCTATGAACTTCGGTCGTGGTATCGACCCTGCGACCAACGCCTACACCAGCGTTACCACATTTAATAATGCATACGGTATCAGTGGCTCGATGACCCTCTTCGATGGTTTGCAGGGCATCAACACCGTGCGAGCGATGAAGGTGGCACGCCAAAAAGGTGCTGTCGATACCGAGATAGCTCGCGACGAGGTGGCTATGCAGACCCTCTCGGCATATATGGATGTAGTTTACTACACCGAGGCGGTTGTGATTGCCCGTGAGCAGTTGGAGGCATCACGCAAGACTTTGGAACTTGTACGCCGACAGGAGGAGCTCGGCACCAAGAGCGCAGCCGATGTGGCGGAGATTGAGTCGCAGGAGGCAAACTACGACTACCTTCTCACCACCGAGGAGAACAACCTCGCCCTTGCCTATATCAAGTTGCGCGAGGTGATGAACTATCCGCAGGGCGAGAAGTTGGAGATTGTAACGGATATCGACTTGGAGGCGTTACCTACTGCCACCTCGGAGCAGGCATTGCTCGACTACGCTTTGGCAAACAACCCCAAGATTATCGCAAGCCGCCAAGCCACCGAGCAGAGCCGCCTGAACCTCGCCCGAGCAAAGGGTGCTTACTCTCCCTCGCTCTACCTCTATGGCGGTTACAACACCTCGTACTATATTGACTTCGACAATAAGGCGGCTTACGACCCATTTGGTACGCAGTTCCGCAACAACCGAGGTGGATATGTTCAAGTGTCGCTCTCTATCCCCATTTTTAACGGTTTGAGCTCACGCTCATCAAAGCGCAGAGCAGCTAACGCCTACCGTTCGGCACAGTTGGAGCAGGTGGCCATAGAGCGAGCAGTGGAGAGCGAGGTATCGCAGACCTGGCAGCAGATGCAGGGCTTCGGCAAGCAGTATGTGCAGGGACAGAAGAAGGTATCTGCAGCACAACTCGCCTACGATGGTGCAGAGCGCAAATTTGAGAATGGTTTAATCTCTGCCCTCGACCTCCAAACCGCCGCCAACACCCTTCTGCAAGCCAAGTCGGACAAGCTCCGCGCCCGTCTGCAATATATCGTCAAGAGCCGAATGGTCGATTACTACAACGGACAACCCTTAATCAGATAACAAATAAAACTCAAACAATATGGATATCAAATTAGAGAAGAAGAAAGGATGGCGTGCCATCTTTCAGAAGAAGAATCTGCCCTATGCAGCAGTTGTGGTGCTGATTGGCTTTATCGGCTGGCTCATTTTGCGTGATAACTCCTCGACCTTGCGTGTTGATGCAGGACTTGTAAACATCGCCACCGTCGAGCAGGGCGAGTTTAACGACTATGTGCGCCTGACGGGTAGCGTTCAGCCGATGACCACCGTGCAGCTCTCGCCCCTCGAGTCTGGCGTTGTGGAGCGTATCGTTGCCGAGGAGGGAAC
>JAZUMN010000046.1:0-12923 GCA_045603645.1 Alistipes sp.
CTTGTTCACTATGCCGAGCAGGAGCAGTGAAAAGCCACCCTTGTGGTGGATTAAAATTCAAAATTGGGTTTTGAATATAACTACCAACTAAGAAGAGCAAAGAAAAATCTTTGCCCTTCTTAGTTTAGGGAAGTTAAGGAGTTTAGGGAATTTAAGGAAATACTCTGTTGCGTCATCGCTAAACTCTCTAAATTCACTAAATTCTCTATTCCCAACGACAAACTTTGTGCGTCAGCCCAATAATTTTGAATTTTGAATTTTGAATTTATCTCGGTAGCACTTCGACTTCGAGTTTCGAGTAGGCTCTTTCGGCGCGGGCAAGGGCATCCTCCACACTCTCGCCACGGGCAAGGATAACACCCATACGGCGGTGACCCTTAACCTCGGGCTTGCCGAAGATGCGCAGCTGAACATCGGGCTCCGCAAGCACCTTATCTAAGCCTCCAAATATAACCTTGTCGCTGTCGCCCTCGACAACAACAGCCTTCGAAGCACTTGGGCCGTAGAAGTTAATCTTGGGTATAGGCAGACCCAGCACGGCGCGTGCGTGCAGAGCAAACTCCGACAAATCCTGCGATATCATCGTAACCATACCCGTGTCGTGTGGTCGGGGTGACACCTCACTAAACAGCACCTTGTCGCCGCAGACGAAGAGCTCCACGCCAAAGATGCCGTAGCCGCCCAGGGCATCGGTGACCTTGCGGGCATACTCCTGAGCCTCGGTAAGAGCCTTCTCACTCATAGGCTGTGGCTGCCACGACTCGCGGTAGTCGCCATCCACCTGATGATGACCTATGGGGTTTAGGAGCAACGTGCCCGCCGAGTGACGCACCGTGAGCAGCGTAATCTCGTAGTCGAACTTCACGAAGCCCTCGACGATGACCTCACCACCACCTGCACGACCGCCCTCCTGAGCGATGTTCCACGAGCGGTCGGCATCCTCCACCGAGCGCATAACACTCTGTCCGTGACCCGACGAACTCATAATGGGCTTCACCACGCAGGGCGTGCCTATCTTCCTGACGGCAGCGTCAAACTCCTCACGCGTAGAGGCGAAGCAGTAGGGCGACGTAGGTATGCCCAGCTCCTCGGCTGCCAGCTGACGTATGCCCTTGCGGTTCATCGTAAGTAGCGTGGCATTGGCCGTGGGGATGACGTTGTAGCCCTCCTTTTCCAGCGCCACAAGTGTAGGCGTAGCTATGGCCTCCACCTCGGGGATGATGTAGTCGGGCTTCTCCTGTTCTATTATCTCACGCAGACGCTCGCCATCGAGCATAGACAGCACATACGAGCGATGTGCCACCTGCATTGCGGGGGCGTTGGGGTACTTGTCCAGGGCTATGACCTCGACACCGTAGCGTTGCAACTCCAAGGCTACCTCCTTGCCCAGCTCGCCCGAGCCGCACAGAATAGCCTTCTTGCCTACCGATGTGAGGGGTGTTCCAATCTTTACCATATCTTACTATTTTACTTTTGCTTCACAATATGCGCAGCGGTAGCCGTCGGCAGAGGCGTGGAAGAGCTTGTCCACATCCTCGGTGCTCGATATGCACTGACGGTTGCTGCATCGCCAGTCGTTGTGTACCTCCTCGCCATTGAGACGTGGGGTGAGCTTTGATGCAGGACGCTCCTTAGACCATTCCAAGAGGTTGTAAATCAGCGCCATACGCACAAACTTACCATTCTCCACCTGGCGGAAGTATGCGGCACGAGGGTCATTGTCCACCTCGCGTGTAATCTCATTTACGCGGGGCAGGGGGTGCAGGATAATCATATCCTCCTTGGCAGCCTTCAACTTCTCGGGGTTGAGCACAAAGCTGTCTTTCAGACGCTCGAACTCCTCCCTGTCGAGGAAGCGCTCCTGCTGCACACGCGTCATATAGAGTATGTCGAGCTCGGGCATAACCTCCTCCATAGTCTTTACCTCACGCGTAGGTACGTTGTTCTTGTCGCACACCTCACGGCGTATGTACGAAGGCAGGCGCAGCTCGTCGGGAGCTATGAGCACCACCTTGATACCCTCGTAGCGCGACAGAGCCTTGATGAGTGAGTGCACCGTGCGGCCGAACTTCAAGTCGCCACAGAAACCTATGGTGAGGTTGTTCAGGCGTCCCTTTTCGCGGCGTATCGTCAGCAGGTCCGTGAGTGTCTGCGTAGGGTGGGCGTGGCTGCCGTCACCTGCGTTGATGATGGGCACCTCCGAGTAGTGCGATGCCACAAGTGGAGCACCCTCCTTGGAGTGGCGCATAGCGATAATGTCGGCAAAGCAGCCTATGACACGCACCGTGTCGGCTACGGTCTCGCCTTTGCTCACCGACGATGAGGCGGCATCGGAGAAACCCAATACATTGCCTCCGAGCTCCATCATCGCCGATGTGAAGCTCAGACGTGTGCGGGTGCTGGGCTCGTAGAAGAGTGTAGCCAGCTTCTTGCCCTTGCACGCCTCGCTATACTTCGCGCGGTTCTCTATTATATCCAGAGCCGTGTTAAGTATCTTATCTACTTCCTTAACCGATATGTCGGTAGTGTCTATAAGATGTCGCATAATATTATTGTTTTAACAAACTCAAATTATGGAATTCAAAATTCAAAATTCAAAATTTTCATCTTTTTTGTTACAACCGTTACACCCCTTGTAACTCTGTAACTATGTAACTCTGTAACGGAAAAGGGAGTTTAAGGAATTTAGGGAATTTAAGGAAATACTTTGTTGCGTCATCGCTAAACTCACTAAGTTCACTAAATTCTCTAAATTCTCTATTCAAAACCCAATTTTGAATTTTGAATTTTGAATTTTGAATTACTTGTTTATCCAACTCTCATCTGCGGGGTTGTTGCGGAAGGCGATGATGCGTGCGCAGTCCTCCTGCTTGATGTAACCCTCCTGGGCTGCCACCTCAACCAGGGCGTCGAGGTCGCACAGCGAGTAGTTGATAACCTCGGCCTCCTTCATACGCTCCAAGCCCTTCTTCATTCCGTAGGTGAAGATGCTCACCACGCCCAGCACGTCGGCACCCGCCTCGCGCAGAACGTTCACAACCTCTATGCAGCTGCCTCCCGTAGAGATGAGGTCCTCGACAACAACCACCTTCTGACCCTTCTCCAACTTACCCTCAATCTGATTTGTGCGGCCGTGGTCCTTGGCTCCGCTGCGCACATAGCCCATAGGCTTGTCCATAATGGTAGCCACGATGGCTGCGTGGGCGATGCCTGCGGTGCTTGTGCCCATCAACACCTCACACTCGGGGAAGTGAGTCTTGACGAGCTCCGAGAGACCCTTCTCGACGTTGTCACGCACACGAGGCGCGGTGAGCGTCAGGCGGTTATCGCAATATATAGGGCTCTTTATGCCACTTGCCCAGGTGAATGGCTGCTCGGGACGCAAGAATACGGCGCCTATCGAGAGCAGGTCTTTTGCTATTGTCTGTTTCATTGTCTTATGTTTTTTGTTATTTGTTCGTTTTCGGTTTAGTTTCGTCAGTTACAACAGTTACAGTTACAACAGTTACAGCCCTTGTAACTCTGTAACTCCTGTTACTTTGTTACACTTGTTACACCCCTGTAACAGTGTAACAACTGTAACAACTACTTACCCTACAAACTCGGCTACGCAACGCTTGTACGCCGCTACGGGGTCAGCGGCCTGGGTGATAGGACGACCCACAACAATATAGTCGGTACCTATCTCCTTGGCACGCGCAGGGGTGGTGACTCTCACCTGGTCGCCCACCTCACCATCGGCAAAGCGTACTCCCGGGGTCACGGTCACAAACTCCTTACCGCACGCCTCCTTGACCATACCTGCCTCCAACGGAGAGCATACCACACCATCCAGGCCTGCCTCCCTGGCATTGCGGGCGTAGTGTACTATGGTGTCGTTTATAGAGGCACCGATGAGCAGGTCGCGCTGCATACGCTCCTCACTTGTGGAGGTGAGCTGCGTCACGGCTATAAGCAGCGGGCGCGAGCCATCCTCACGCGTAAGACCTTCCAGCGCAGCCTTCATCATCTCCACAGTACCTGCGGCGTGGAGGTTGCACATATCAACATCCATCTTCGAGAGTACCGACATAGCCTTCTTCACGGTGTTGGGTATGTCGTGCAGTTTAAGGTCGAGGAAAATCTTATGTCCTCGCTCCTTGATAGCCTTTACTATTGCAGGCCCTGCGGCATAATATAACTCCATACCAATCTTTACGAAGGGCTTGCAGTCGGTAAACTTGTCAAGGAATTCGAGCGTTGCTTCGGCAGATGAGAAGTCGCACGCGATGATAACATCTCTTTGGCTCATAGTTTTATATTGATTTTTGATTATACCTTGGTTTCAAAGTGTAAATATAGTGAGTATAATTCAAAATTCAAAATTCAAAATTCAAAATTATTTGGCTGACGCACAAGGTTTGTCGTTGTGAATGGTGAATTTAGGGAATTTAGGGAATTTAGGGAACTTAGCGATGACGCAACAGAGTATTTCCTTATCTTCCCTAAACTCCTTAAACTCCCTAAAAGTAGTTACAGAGTTACAGAGTTACAAGGGCTGTAACTGTTGTAACTGTATGAATTCAATAAATACGTCATTCCCCGAAGGCGTAGCCGACGATGGGAATCTACCGCTTACTAAATGTTTTATTGCTCTTGCTGCCGCCCATATTAAAAGGTAGATGCCAATCATTTTTGCCTGCACACTAATCACTATTGCATCTGCCGTGGAGTGCAAAAATGTGGCATGACGTCGTTACAGTTGTTACAGTTGTTACACTGTTACAGGGGTGTAACAAGTGTAACAAAGTAACAGTGTAACAAAAAAGAATCTGTCTAACAAGGCTCTTTTGGCATCTGCCTTGTCTGAAAAATGCTCATTTACGCCGAGTAAACTCCGCTTTTTTCAGTCTGCGAGCAGCTTCAAATAGCTCTTGTTATACAGATTCTAAAACAGCGAGGCTGTCCAAAAACTTGTTGGACAACCTCTTCTTAGTTTATGGAGTTTAAGGAAACTCTGTTGCGCAGTCCCTAAGTTCCCTAAACTCCCTAAATTCCCTATTCAAAACCTAAATTTTGAATTTTAATCCACCACAAGGGTGGCTTTTCACTGCTCCTGCTCGGCATAGCGCAAATAAATTTGCTCTCTGCTCTCGCTTACTCGCAGCCGTGAATTTTGTATTTTGAATTCCCTTCCTTGTTAGCAGTTCATTGCGCCGCAGCAGTGTATAATCTGACCGCTGACGTATGAGGAGAGGTCACTGGCGAGGAACCACGCCACAATTGCCACATCCTCGGGTGTGCCACCACGGCGCAGAGGTATCTGCTGGTTCCACTTTTCACGCACCTCCTGAGGCAGCTGGTTGGTCATCTCGGTGATGATGAAGCCCGGAGCGATGCAGTTGGCACGAATGCCGCGAGGGCCCATCTCCTTGGCTATGGACTTGGCGAGGCCTATCATACCCGCCTTTGATGCCGAGTAGTTGCACTGACCCGCATTGCCCGATACACCCACCACAGACGACATATTGATAATCGAGCCGCCGCGCTGCTTCGCCATAACGGGAGTCACGGCGTGGATGAAGTTGAATGCCGACTTCAAGTTTACACCTATGACAGCATCCCACTGCTCCTCCGACATACGCATCATAAGTCCATCCTTGGTGATGCCTGCGTTGTTTACCAGCACGTCTATGCGGCCGAAGTCCTCCAAGACCTGCTTCACAACCTCGTGTGAGGCGTCAAACGACGCAGCATTCGAGGCGTAGGCCTTAGCCTTTACACCCAGCGCCTGCAACTCCGCAAGAGTCTGCTCGGCAGCCTCGTTTATTACAAGGTCGGTGAATGCCACCTCGGCACCCTGCTCGGCAAAACGCAGAGCAATAGCCTTGCCGATACCTCGTGCAGCACCCGTTACAAGTGCCACTTTCCCTTCCAAAAGTTTCATATTTCCTGTAAGATTATCCGTTATTCATTATTCCACTTGCGCAAAGCCACGCAGCCGTTGTGGCCGCCGAAACCGAGTGAGTTCGAGATGGCTACCGTAACATCGGCCTTGCGAGCCACGTTAGGGGTGTAGTCAAGGTCGCACTCAGGGTCGGGGTCGCTGAGACCGATGGTGGGGGGCACGATGCCGTGCTTCAACGTCAGGGCGGTGGCTATAAGCTCCACAGCTCCCGTAGCACCGAGCATATGTCCTGTCATAGACTTCGTTGAGCTAATCATAGCCTTGCGTGCCGCCTCCTCACCCAGGGCGAGCTTTATGGCTACGGTCTCCGACTTGTCGTTGAGTGGGGTAGATGTTCCGTGTGCGTTGATGTAGAGGGTATCCTTCTCGGCATCGAACTGAGCCTCTGAAAGCGACTGCCTGATAGCTCGTGAGGCAGGTATTCCGTCAGGCGAAGGAGCCGTGACGTGGTGCGCATCGCAGCTGTTGCCATAGCCCACAACCTCGGCGTAGATGTGCGCTCCGCGCTGCTGGGCGCTCTCCAAGGTCTCCATAACCAGCACACCTGCGCCCTCGCCCATAACGAAGCCGTTGCGGTTGATGTTAAACGGTATGGATGCATTCAGCGGGTCCTCCGAGCGTGTGAGGGCCTTGCTGTTTGCGAAGCCTCCAATGGCCAGAGGGTGCACCGAAGCCTCGGCACCGCCCGCAATAATGGCGTCAGCATAGCCGTGCTTGATGGCACGGTAGGCCTCGCCTATGGCGTGAGTACCCGTAGCACAGGCTGTAACCACAGGCAGACATACGCCCTGGGCGTTGAACTTGATGGCTACGTTACCCGCAGCGATGTTACCAATCATCATAGGCACAAACAGAGGCGATATGCGGCGTATGCCCTCTTCGAGGAGCTTCTTGCTCTCTGAGAAGAAGGTCTGCATACCTCCAATACCTGCACCGATATATACTCCCAGGCGCTCAGGGGCGATGTCCTCGCCACTTCGGAGTCCGCTGTCGGCCATAGCCTGAATGGCGGCTGCCAGGGCATACTGACAGTAGGGGTCGTTGCGACGCACATCATTTCTATCCAGTCCCTGCTCCTCGGGGTTGAAATCCTTAACCTGACCAGCAACACTCACGGGCAGCTCCTCGCCCTCGAAACCCTTTATAAGGTCGATGCCGCACTTGCCCTCGGTGAGGCTTGTCCAAAAGTCTGATACATTGTTTCCTACCGGTGTGATAACACCCAAGCCGGTGATGACAACTCGTCTTTCCATTCTATTCTATCTTTATAGTTTACTTCTTCGTGTTTACTTTGTCCATTCAAATAAACAGGCCCCCGTAGTAAAGCCCGCACCAAAGGCACTCATAAGTATCTTGTCGCCGCGCTTTAACTCGCCCTTGCGTGCAAGCTCATCCAGCAGCAGCGGAATACTTGCCGACGAGGTGTTGCCGCAGTAGTCCACGTTGTGCGGGAAGTACGACATATCGAGTTTAAGCCAGTTGGCAATAGCCTCGATGATGCGCATATTGGCCTGATGCAGCACATAATACTTCACATCCGAGGGCTGCAAGCCCGCCTTGTCGAGCAGACGCTTTATGTCGCGCGAAGAGGAGAGCACAGCAGTCTTAAAGACCTCGCGGCCATTCATATACATAGGCGCCCCGTACTCGTCCTTGGTAATGTAGGGCGTAGGCTCCAACTTGCGCACATAGTGCAGGCAGTCCACCTTCGACTGCGTTGTCAGGCGTGAGGCTATCATACCCTCGCCGTGGCTCACCACCACAGCACCTGCGCCATCGCCAAAGAGCACGCACAGGCTGCGGTCCTCCCAGTCAACCATTCGTGTAGGCTCCTCGGCAGCTACGACGAGTATGTTCTGCGCCTTTCCAGCGCGTATGCGGTCGTCAGCCATATCCAGCGCGTAGATGAATCCCGAGCAGGCGGCATTCACATCCACACAAGCACACTTGGCTCCTATGGCACCCTGAATGATACAACTCAGACCGGGGGTTATATACTCGTTTACTACGTTCGAGCAAATTATGTAATCTATGTCCGTTGGCTTCAAGCCCGCATCCTCAATAGCTTTGAGCGACGCCTCGGCTGCCAGGTCCTCCAACTTCTCTGACGAAATCACTCGCCTCTGCTTCATTCCCGTACGCGTGACAATCCATTCGTCGTTGGTGTCGAGGAACTCTTCAAGCATTGCATTTGTTACAACTTTCGAGGGATGAGCTCTGCCTGTTCCGATAATTCTCATAATAAAAACTAAGCGTTAAAGTGTAAATAATACTGCCCATTTTCCTGGGTCGCCGCAAAATTATACAAAACAACACCTCAACCCTCCCAGATGTGGTCGTGAGCCCGTTTTTGTGACGAATAGCGCAAATTCTGTGGTAAAATTTATGTTTTTCCAGCAAAAATCACGATATTTGCCCCGAACAAAACTGCAATCCCGATGGCAAAAATATATAAAAATAGGGGAATTCCCAAGTTTCTGCTTGATAAACGCTACCTCTTCGGTTCGGTTATCTTCGTTATGACCTTTTCTTTCCTATTTATGGCCATTTACACTCCCTTCTCCAATACGGCTTGGTTTGATGTAACCAACCGCCTGGACCTGGGTATGACCGTGACGTTCTACATCGTGGCGGTGGCCATTATGCTTGTGAGCAAGATGCTTATGAACTCGCTGCAACACCGCATACGCTTTACCTATATGCTGTACTTGTTGTGGGTTGTGGCCGAGATAGTGGTCATATCGCTCTTCTACACCTACTTCACAGCCGTCTATATCAAGCCTGCGGAGTATATGCTTTCCGACATTCTGTTGAAGGCGCTGGGCTGCATCCTTATGATTGTAGCCATACCTTACATCATCCTCACGCTCTATGCTGCCTACCGTGACAAGACCGAGGAGTTGGAGATGTTGCAGTATGAGATGTCGCTGGGCGAGGAGAATGCGGTGAGCTACCCGTCGCTTGTGAACCTGTATGACTACAACGGCACGTTGAAGCTGACGATAAATGCCGAGTCACTATATTATATGGAGTCGCAGGATAACTACGTCAAGATTTACTACGAGAATCAGGATAAGCTGCACTCCTATATGCTGCGCTGCCGCACGAAGGCCATCGAGGAGAGTCTCTCGGGTACGAGTATGGTGCGTTGCCACCGCTCCTATATGGTCAATGTGATGAAGATAAACCACATCAGGAAGGCCGCAAAGAGCCGTTACATAGTGCTCTCGAATGAGCAGATAAAGCCCATCCCCGTGTCGAAGAGCTACTTCAAGAATCTTATCGAGAAGATAGACGCCTACAACGCCTCGGCAGCAGCACAACCCCTGCCTGTAACATCCGAGGAGGAGTAGAGGGAATTATTCCACATACAGCACCAGACCCTTCAAGTATTCGCCCTCGGGGTGGTAGATGTTTATGGGGTGGTCGGCAGGCTGCGTGAGCTGGTGCAGTATGCGCACCTTGCGACCTGCTATGGCTGCGGCAGAGAATACCGTTGTGCGGAACAGCTCCTTCGAGACGGCTTGTGAGCACGAGAAGGTGAAGAGTATGCCGCCACTCTTTATCTGCGACAGGGCGCGTGCATTTATCCTCTTGTATCCCTGCATAGCATTTCCCAGCACCTTGTGATGCTTGGCAAAGGCGGGAGGGTCCAGTATTATGAGGTCGTACTTGTCGCCTATCTGCTTAATGTAATCCACGGCATCAGCCGCCACGGCACTATGCTTTACCTTGTCGCCGAAGTTAAGGCGCATATTCTCGTCTGCGAGCTTCACGGCACGCTCCGAGGCATCTACCGAGCACACCTCCACAGCACCTCCCGATGCGGCATATACCGAGAAGCCGCCCGTGTAGCAGAATGTGTTGAGCACGGTGCGCCCCTTGGCGTAGTGCTTCACCAGCTCACGGTTCTGACGCTGGTCGAGGAAGAAACCTGTCTTTTGTCCCTCCTCCCAATTCACCAGGAACTGCTCGCCATTCTCCCTGACGATGTGTGAACGGTGGTCGCTCTTGCCCCAGATGTAACCATCCACAGCATTCAGCCCCGCCTTGAAGGGCACGGTCTGCGAACTCTTGTCGTAGATGGCGGTAAGCTGCTCGCCGTAGGCTGTGCGCAGCGCCTCGGCAATAGCCATACGCGAGAGGTACATACCCACCGAGTGACACTGCACCACGGCAACCTTGTCGTATATGTCCACCACCAGACCCGGCAGCGAGTCGCCCTCGCCGTGCAAGAGTCGGTAGCAGTTTGTCGCCTCGTTATGCGTCAGTCCAAGTGTGCGGCGCACATCGTAAGCTACCGCTATGCGGCTGTTCCACCACTGCTGGTCAATCTCCTCCTGCTCATCAAAGGTGAGCACACGCACCGCTATTGAGCCTATCTGGTAGTGTCCGCGAGCTATGAACTCACCGCTTCTGGTGAATACATCGACCACCTCTCCTTCCGAAAGGTCGCCCTCGCATTTAACCTTCTCTATTGCTCCCGAGAATATCCAGGGGTGCTTGCGCAGAAGTGACTCCTCCTTGCCACGACGCAGGAAAATCTGTGCTCTCATATTATTCGCTCTTGTGTTGTGTTGTTATCTTTCGTGACGGCTTTGCGTGCCTGAAAAACCTCTTGCCTCGGTATGGTCGCTCTGGCTTGTTGCTATCCTCTTTTAGCGCCTGCTCATTGCTGTTATCGTCAGAGATAGTGCTATGAGAAAATTTTGAATTCTCCCTGCCCTCAGCCCTTGTCTCCTGCTCGGGCATAGGTTGCAGAGGTGGGGTAGCCATCAGCTTCTCGTAAATGGCTATGCACACCCACGCATCTGTTGCGGCGTACATCTGCTGCTGTGGCGTGAGGGTGTTAGCCTCCCAGTTGCTCAGTCGCTGAGCCTTCGACACGCGCTCACCCAGCACCAGTGCCGACATCTTGCGCAGGCTCTTCTCCTCAATGCCCCAGTATTGCACCATCTGTTGCAGGTCTATGAAGCCCCGCTCCTTGAAGTTGCGTAACTCGTGCAGCGAGCGTATATCTCCCGCCACGTCGGCTCCGATTTTCTTTATCTCGGCATTGCTGAGTATTTTCAGTATCAGGGGGTGGAGTTTGGTGCGGCACAGGCGAATCAGGTAGCAGCGCTTGTGTGTTGAGAGTTGCAGCAGCGACACCTTGTTGGTTACGCCCGCCTTGAACGAGGGTCGTGTCTCGGTGTCGAAGCCTATGATTTTCTGTGCTGCAAGGTCTTTGTAAGCCGCCTCAATCTGTGCTTCGCGGGTAACTACGATAATCTCTCCGTCAAAGTGAGCCGAGTTGAGTTCGGCTGTCTGCTCGTTTGTTATCGTAGATTGAAAACCCATTTTATTGTCGGTGTAAATTATCAGCCGACAAAGTTACTCATTTATTATTAGTTTTCCACTTGTCGTGGCCGAAATTTTACCTTTTTCCTGCAAATAGGCTATGGCCTGCGCAATCAGCTGCGGGTCGTGCTTTATCTCGCGACTTATCTCGCGGGCACTCTTAGGCTCGCTGCGCAGCAGTTCCAGCACCTGCTCGGCCAATGTGTCGGGGCTGTTGCGCCTAAGCCGTTTCTGTTCCAGGCATATGTCGCACACGCCGCACGGCTGGGCATCCCTGTCGCCGAAGTATTGCTGCACAACCACGCTGCGACACTTCTGCTGCTGCGAGGCGTAGAGCACCATATTCTCAAAGCGCTCGCTCATAAGCTCTTTGCGCCGCTGGTAGGTCTCGGGTGCTATGAAGAGGTCACGCGTGGGCAGACGCTCCTCGTTGAAGAAGAGTATGGGTAGTGAGTTGGCAGGTATGTAACGTATTATCCTGAGCTGCCACATACGCTTCAAAAGCTCCTTTACACGCTCCACGGTGTAGCCGCTCGTTGTGGCTATGAGCTGCTCGTCGATGGCTCTGAACTCGGTAAAGACCCCGTTGTAGAGCCTCAGTATGGTGCGTATGACGAGGTCCAGGTCCTGACGGTCGATGCGTATCTTGTAGAGGTCATCACGATTCACGGCAAACATTATGCGTGCCGGGTTCTCCATCTCCTCGGTGAGGGTTAGGTAGTTGTTCATCTCCAAGAGCTTTATCACCTGCCTCACTGTGCCTATGTATAGCTTCTCGCGTGAGCAGAACTCGTGGATGTTAAAGACCATCGAGGCATACAGCCCGTCGCCCACGGCTATCTGCACATAGTCGCATATCTTCTCGTATATACTCTTGATGCGCTCCAACGGCGGAAACTCCTGGTCGAAACGCTTCACCATCCTGCTCTCGTCGTCCGAGGCCACCAGCAGCACGGCATAGCTGCGCTTGCCGTCACGGCCTGCACGCCCCGCCTCCTGGTAGTAGCTCTCCAACGAGTCGCACATAGAGTAGTGCACCACGCTCCTTACATCGGCCTTGTCTATGCCCATTCCGAAGGCATTTGTCGCAACCATTATGCGCACCCTGCCTCTTGTCCACTCCTCCTGTCTGAGACTGCGCTCGACGTGTGGCAGCCCTGCGTGGTAGAACGATGCCGATACGCCGTTGCTGCGCAGGAACTCAGCTAACTGCTCGCATCCCTCGCGTGAACGCATATAGACAATTCCCGACCCCTCAACATTGTTTATGATGCGCATCAGCTGCTCCTGCTTGTCGTCAGTATGTCGCACGGCAAACGATATGTTGGGGCGGGCAAAGCTGCTGCGTATGATGTGTGGGCGCTCAAAGCCCAGATGGTGCATTATATCCTTCGCCACAAGCTCTGTCGCCGAGGCCGTAAGAGCCAGGATGGTTGCCTCGGGCAGCTTCTCGCGTATCTCCTTTATGCGCAGGTATGAGGGTCGGAAGTCGTAGCCCCACTGTGATATGCAGTGCGCCTCATCCACGGCTATCATAGCCACATTCATACGTTGCACACGCATACGGAACTCCTCCGTTGCCAGACGCTCGGGGGCTATGTAGAGGAATTTTATGTCGCCATAGACGCAGTTGTCG
>JAZUMN010000047.1:0-46335 GCA_045603645.1 Alistipes sp.
ATGCGCCTCGATATCGGGATGCCTTGATGCAAGTCGTGCCACCGCATCCTCGGCATTACGAAGTTCGTTATATACGCCATAGACAGCGTAACTCATACCCCTGCGCAATGGCAATATTTGAGGCTCCGACACAACCTCCGCCTCCGCACTCTCAACAGGTTCCGCCACTGCCGCCACTGCCGTAGTGTCGGCCAACGGCTGTGCAACCTCCTCGGTTTGCTGCTCCACAACCTCTACGGGCGACTCTACCGTTACGACATCTCGGGTCGATAGGCTCTTGTCAAAGTCGAACGCCCCATTGCTATAGAGCACATAGCCAGCTACGCCAAGCGCAAAGAGCATACACAACACGGCCACAACATATATAAAGTAGTTTGTATGCGGATTTATCTTAATCGTACCACGACCTTTGGGATTTGCCATATTCTCAAACTCTTGAAGTGTCTGCACACTACCACCCTCGATAGTGCATAAATGTTCGATAGTAAATTGACCTTCACGCAATGATTGCGCCACATATTCATTGTAGATATCCTCGGCCCGCTCTGCCGTAACGCCAGCAATGCGCTCTATATGCTTTACCAGCGACACGCCTCGCTCCTCGCCCGTCAAACGCAGCTCTCGATATGGTCGCTGCAGCTCCTTCGACGAGAGTCGCTTCGCTGCGCAACGCACAAGTATCAGCGTACCCACACCCGGCAGGAACACCTCACCCTCATCGAGCAACAGATTGGCAACAACTCTATCTATCTCGTGTTTCATCGCTTATTAAAATAGCGTTTCTTCTTTGGTTGTGCCTCCTTTAGAGTGGCAGTTGCAGGTTGTGCAACCTTCTCGACAGGCGCCTTACGCAAATATGCCCACACCATAACGCCTACACCTACAAGGATAAACGGCACCGAGAGCCACTGCCCCATATTGAAGGTCATACCCTCCTCGAAGGCCACCTGGTTTATCTTTATAAACTCTATACAGAAGCGTGGCAGGAAGATGCCGACCAACGCTGCACCAAATATAAAGCCCTGTCTGCGTGCCAACTTCGTATAGCGATACAAGAGGAAGAGTAGCACAAACAGCGTAAAGTAGCACAACGCCTCATACAGCTGTGTCGGGTGGCGCATAGGTACAGCCTCGACAGGCCAATTCGGATACAAGCGCATAAACTTGAAGCCCCAAGGCATGGTGGTTTCGTTGCCTATAATCTCGGAGTTGAAGAGGTTTCCAAGGCGAATTATCGCTCCACTTATCGGTGCTATAATACCCAAACGGTCGGCTGTCCACCACACCGAAACCTTGCTCTTGCGAGATGAGAACCATATACCAAGCAATATACCTATCGTTGCTCCGTGACTTGCCAAGCCTCCATCGCGGATACCCGTGATTATTTTCCATGGCTCACGCAGATAGATCTCCGGCTCGTAGAATAGACAGTGGCCTACCCTCGCTCCGATAATCGTGCCGAGCACGATATAGAGGAAGGCTGTATCCGACACACTCTCGGGCTTACCCTCACGCTTACAAAAGTAGGAGAACAACCAGCCTCCAACCAACAACGCCACAACCCAGCAGAGTGAGTACCAGCGAATTTCAAACCCTCCGATATTTATCAGCGTGGGATTAAAGTCCCAGACAACAGCAAGCAAATTCATCGTTTCCTACTACAACTCAACCTTCTTCAATGTAAATGTAAATGTCGAACCTACACCGAGTTCGCTACGCACCGATACACGCTCGCCGTGTCCCTCGATGATATGCTTCACGATAGCCAAGCCGAGGCCTGTTCCGCCCTGCTCACGAGAGCGACCCGTATCTGTACGATAGAAACGCTCGAATACTCGTGGAGCGTCGCTCTTGGCGATACCGATACCATTATCCTCGACCTCGACAAGCACCTTGTCGAGCATATCACGGAAGTCGAGTTTGGTCTGACCACCCTCTTTACCATAGCGGATAGAGTTCATAATGAGGTTTTCGAGTACCTGACCCACATAGAACTTGTCGGCCGACACCCAGAAGCGTGATGGCAGACTTTGCGAGAACTTCACCACGATAGAGATATTGCGCTTCTGCGCCTCCATCTCGCACTGCTCGGCAATCTCCTTGGCAAGAGCCACCACATCGAAGGTCTCGGGGTGCATCATCGACATATCATTCTCGAGTGCCGAGATTGTGTCGAGATCACGAATGATGTTTATCATACGGCTCACGCTCTTGTCGGCACGCTCCAAATATTTGCGGTTTACAATCTCATCGTCGATACCGCCATCGAGGAGGGTTGAGATGTAGCCCTGAATATTGAATACAGGGGTTTTCAACTCGTGCGCCACATTGCCAAGGTACTGCTTACGGAAACGCTCGAGGTCCTTGAGTCGGGCAATCTCCTTGTCGTTCTCATCGGCCCACGACGAGAGCTCCTGCGAGATATTCTCCACACGCTTATCCTTCAACTCGTCGAGCATCTCGGCCGTGTGCACATCACGGGAGAATACGGTCGAATAGATAGGCTTAAGCTTGTAAGCCACATACTTTTTAATCACAAGAAGTGCCGCAAGCGACACTCCGACAAATGTCGCCACCGTAGCCACAACGACTACCCACCACAGCGTATTCAGCGGCAATGACGCCAAAGTCACCACCAATACGCACACTCCTGCGACAGCACCAATCAACCACGATGCAGCCTCTTTTGTCTTTATTCTCAACATATTACACTATAAGTTTTAAGGTTTAATCTCTCTTATCCTCGCAAATATACAAAAAATATGTTAAAATTAAAATAGTTGCCGGCACAAAAAAACCGAGAGCGCAGCATACTTGGCGTATGTGAGCATTTTTCAGACAAGGCAGATGCCAAAAGTGCCTTGTTAGACAGATTCTTATTGTTACCCTAAAATGGCAGGTCATCTGGATCATCCTGTGGAGCAGGAATCGATGCGGGCTGCTGGTATGCAGGTTGCGGAGCGGGCTGTGGCTGTGCCGCAGGCTGTGGTGCAGATGAAGTCTGAGACACAGAGGCTGCCGTAGCTGTTGCACCCTGGCTGTCACCGCGGCTGCCCAAGAGTTGCATATTATCTGCCAAAATCTCGGTTGTATAGTGCTTCACATTATCCTTATCCATCCACTCGCGCGTACGCAGGCGACCCTCAATAAAGAGCTGCGAGCCCTTATGCACATAGCGGTCGACAACATCTGCCAAACCGCGCCACAGAGTAATCGTATGCCACTCTGTAAGTTCCTTTCTCTCACCACTCTGACGGTCGGTGTAACGCTCCGATGTCGCGAGACGTACACGGGCAACCTTAACGCCAGACTCTGTTGTACGCACCTCAGGGTCAATGCCCACATTGCCTACCAAAATAACCTTGTTTACCATATCTGTAAGTTTTATTAGTTTCTACTTCTGCTCACCAATCGAGAGGTCGCCAATATGCACCTTGCCTTCAAGGTCATCTTTAAGCGTAGCGAGGAAATCGTTGTCCGAGCCCGGCAGGAACTCCATCTTCAAAGGCTGATAGAAGAGTCGCTCCCTGACAATTTGTGGCACGCGGCGGCTACGACGTAACTTCACGGCATCCTTCTCGGTAGTGAGCAACCTGGCGCCAGGATGCTTCTCTAATAGTGCCACAATGCGGTCGAGGTCGGCAACAGAGTAAACGTGGTGGTCAGGCAGAATCATCTTATCCACAACCTTATACTCCTTACGCACTCCCTTCACAAAGGCCTTGGGGTTACCTATGCCCGACATAACGATAACCTCCTCACCAAAGAACAGGCTATTCTCGGGATAGAATGGCGACACGGCCTGGGTAGGCACAACACGCGTGAAGTAAATCTTCTGATATGCAATCTTATGCAGCTCCTTACGCCACATACGCTGTGCCAAAGGAGGCATATCGACAGGGCACTTGGTCACGATGAAGTAGTGAGCTCTGTAAAGCGAGTCGAGCTTATCGCGCAACGTGCCGGCAGGAAGAAAGTCATCCTCGTAGAACGGGCGTGTAGAATCTACTATGACGACATTTATGCGAGGCTCAACATAACGGTGCTGGAAGCCGTCATCCATAACGATAAGATTTATCTCAGGATGCTCAGCCTCAATGCGATGAATGGCCTCGGCGCGCTTCTCGCACACCACAACCAGCACATCGGGATACTTCAACTTAATCTGCAAAGGCTCATCGCCCACATCGCGATACGAGGAGTTTACCTCAACCTCACGGTAACCCGTTGTGCGGCGACCATAGCCACGCGAAAGGAGTGCAACACGATAGTGTGACTTCATATAGCCGATAATCATCTCAGCCGTGGGGGTCTTGCCCGTGCCGCCGACAGTGATGTTACCGACACATATAACCGGTGTCTGAAACTTCTCGCTTTTGAGCAGCCCGCAATCAAACATCCAATGGCGAATAGAGATCACCATCCGGTATATGTAAGAGACCAATTTGAGTAATAGTTTCATATCGTCAAGCACTCGTTCTGCACCATAAAACGCATTGGCAGGCAGACATTATTGCACAATTTTGTCAAAGATAACAATTTATTATTTAGCAAGCAACCCAAATCCTGTTTTTTTTCATTTTTTATCATATTTAGATACAGGAGATTTTAATAATTTGAATAATTTTAGTTAATTTTGCGAATTATGAGACATATATTTTACTACATACTGATAATTACCCTCTTTGCGACATCGTGCCGCAAAAGCGGTGCATCCAAGGCCGAGCAGGAGCCTGAGCCTACAATTATTTACGGCATTGTAGCCGATGACTACCACACCGAGACTTCCAAGGTGGAGCAAGGCGAAACAATGGGACAGATACTCTCGAAGTTTGGCGTCTCGGCAGCAACCATCGACCGTCTGGATAAGGCATCAAAGGAGGTATTCCCCCTTAGGCACATTCGTGCCGACCGCCCCTATATGGCATTCATTGCTCAGGACTCGGTAAATGGCGACAAGCTCGACTACCTGGTTTATGAGAAGGATGTTGTGGAGTACATCGTATTCGGCTTCAAGAACGACTCGCTGAGCATTTCAAAGGGCGAGAAGGAGGTTACGCTGCGACGCAGAAAGAGCTCGGCCACAATCGAGTCGTCGCTCTGGGGTGCCATAATGCGCGACAGCCTGCCCTACGCCCTCGCAGCTGAGATGGAGGATATATATCAGTGGACGGTTGACTTCTTCGGCATTCAGAAGGGCGACCATTTCACGGTTATATACGACGAGAAGCTAATCGACACAACCCACGTCGGCATAGGCAGGATATGGGGTGCCAAGTTCAACCACGCAGGCAAAGATGTATATGCCATACCCTTCAAGCAGGATGGCAAGATTCAATACTGGGAGTATGACGGAGCATCGCTGCGCAAGCAGCTGCTCAAAGCACCGCTGAAATTCTCACGCATAAGCTCGCGCTTCTCGCGTTCACGCCTGCACCCCGTGCATCGTGTATATCGTCCTCATCTGGGTGTTGATTACGCAGCACCCAAGGGCACGCCTGTACGCGCCGTGGCGGATGGCGTGGTGACCTTCAAGGGCTGGGGCGGAGGAGGTGGCAACACCTTGAAGATTAAGCACGCCGGCAACCTTATGACGGGCTACCTGCACCTTAGCGGCTTCGCCAAAGGTATTCGTCAGGGTGCAAGAGTCAAGCAGGGCGATGTGATTGGATATGTGGGCAGCACGGGAACATCTACGGGTCCACACCTGGACTATCGCATCTGGAAGAATGGCGTAAACATAGACCCGCTGAAAGTTCCGCAGAAGCCCGCCGAGCCTATCAAGAAACAGAATATGGCTGACTTCGAGTATGTGCGCGACTGCATCATAGCCGAGTTGGAGGGCACAGCCTCGCCAGAGCAGATTATAACACAACTCGACTCGTTGAATATTGTGCGACCAGACACGCTGAGCGTGCAGAAATAATCACCGACAGGAATGGAATGCGACAAGAAGATAGAGCAGTTCATAGCCAAGCATCACGTCTTGACCCTTGCCACCGCCACAGCAGACGGGGCTCCCTACTGCTGCAATGCCTTCTACGCCTTCCGCAAAGAGGATAAAGCCTTTATCTTCACGACCGACACCGCCACACACCACGGCAGGATGATGCTTGAAAACAACCGTGTAGCAGCATCCATCGTCTTGGAGACACGCATCGTAGGCCGAGTGCAGGGTTTGCAGATAACGGGGTGCGTGAAGCCTGCCGCCGAGGGCGACAAGGCCGCTTACCTGAAACGATTTCCCTACGCCGCAGTTGCCGACCTCAACCTATGGCGATTGGAGGCGGAGTTTATGAAATTAACCGATAACACGCTTGGCTTTGGCAAGAAACTGATATGGCAAAGATAGGAGTTATAATCGTAGCAGGTGGCGCAGGTCACCGTATGGGCTCAACACTGCCCAAGCAGTTCCTGATGCTTGGCAATATGCCCGTTTTGGGTCGCACCATAAACCGCATTGCCGAGGCCCTGCCCTCAGCGGAGGTTGTGGTGGTATTGCCGAAGCAACACATAGAGCTGTGGCACAACCTCGCAGCACGCTTCGACATAGCGCCGCACAAGATTGCGGAGGGTGGCGCGGAGCGTTTCCATTCGGTAAAAAATGGCATCGCAGCACTCTGCTCCGACGTGCAGACCATTGCCGTACACGATGGCGTAAGGCCTTTGGTGTCGAAGAAACTCATCATCAAACTCATACTCGAAGCCGAGAAGTGCGCAGCCGTAATTCCTGTTGTTGCTCCCACCGATTCGTTTCGCGCGCTTGACACGGAGGGCTCGCACATAATCGACCGCTCGCTGTTGCGTATGGTACATACGCCACAAGTCTTTAATGCCGCCGTACTGCGAGAGGCTTACGAGCAACCATTCTCTACGGCATTCACCGACGATGCCTCGGTTGTCGAGGCTGCGGGGCACAGCATAACCCTTGTTGAGGGCGAGCCAAGCAACATAAAAATCACAACACCTTCGGACATTGTTATCGCCGAGGCTCTAATAGCACGAGCAGAGGATGAAACGCAGTTTTAGCTTCACATTTAACCGTCGGGCAAAGATACACACCGCCGTCACGTTTATCGCAGTGACGATAATCGCCGTGATTATATATCATCTCTATACGGGAGGATTCTTCTCTGCGTGGTTTATATCGGTCGTGGGTGCGCTGGCTGCATTGATGATACTCTCCATTCCGCGTCGCATAGTGCTTTTTAACGACAGGCTGGAAATACAGTGCGTGTGCGACATTACAGAGATTGAATTCCGCGAGATAGCCTCGATAAGAAAGGTGAGCCGCAAGGATATGCGGTGGATAGTAAGAGTCTTTGGAGCGGCAGGATTCTTTGGCTACTATGGCAAGTTCTTCGACTTTAAGGAGGTGGACATCGTCACGGTTTACGCCTCGGAATGGGACAATTTTGTTGAGATAACCGATATCTACGATTCGCGCATATATGTTTCGTGTCGCGAAGCAGACCTACTCATTAGCACCATCGAGCAAGCAAAGGAGAAGTGTAACAAACCAGAGCCGGAGCCTACATTACAGCAGGCAATGTGAAAATCCTTTCAAGCCCCGAAGGGAGCAGGTTTAACAGCACAACACTCCGTCCCAGCCTACCCCAATGCTACATCCAGGAACATCATCAGAGCAAAGCCCACGGCTACACCGATGGTTGCTATGTTGGAGTGACGTCCATCTTGCGATTCGGGGATAAGCTCCTCGACAACAACATAAATCATCGCACCTGCCGAGAATGCCAGCAGATATGGCAGTATGGGCTGCATAACATCGATTAGTAGGATGGTAATCAAGCCCGCCAGAGGCTCAACAACACCCGACCCTGCACCATAAGCAAAGGCCTTCCATCTGCTCTTCACACTCTGCTTCAACGGCATAGAGACGATAGCCCCTTCGGGAAAATTCTGTATGGCTATACCCAGCGACAGAGCCAATGCGCCCGCCATTGTTATACCTGCACTCTCGGTCATAGCACCCGCCAGGACAACACCCACTGCCATACCCTCGGGAATGTTGTGCAACGTGACAGCCATAACGAGCATAGCCGAGCGACCCAATCCCGACTTTACACCCTCGGGCTCGGCGGAGTCAAGGTGCAGGTGAGGCACTACACTATCGAACAACAGCAGCGAGAACATACCCGCCAGGAAGCCCACAACAGCAGGCAGCCACTCTATACCACCCTGTTCGGCAGTCATATTGATTGCGGGGATAAGCAGTGACCATACCGACGCTGCCATCATCACTCCCGACGCAAAGCCAAGCAACAGCTTTTGCACCCACGCCGACATCTCATCACGCAGGAAAAAGACCATCGCAGCACCAAGTGCAGTACCCGCAAAGGGCAGCAGCAGTCCGTATGCCAACTCGCTATACATATCGCTATTTAAGTTCTTCCAAATAATCAACAAAGACCCCGAAATCGGAGTGTGAATCGACAAAGGCGTCGTATGAGTGCTCGGTGTCGCCCTTCTCGGGGACATCCGACACCATCTTGACTACCACCACCGGCAGGTCAAAGAGTTCGGCAGCCTGACACACCGCCGTAGCCTCCATATCGAAGAGCCCCGACTTAACGCCATACTGAGCCTTAACCTCGGCAATGATTTGAGCATCGACAAACGAGTCGCCCGTCCACACCACAGCATCGTCGTGACCCAACAGAGGATATGGCTCGGTGAGCTCGGGAACAAAGTCGCCGGGGATGCGGCAATCGTGATAACGGGCAACGCGTGGTGCGACCACATCGCCACACTCCCTACCCAATGTTGAGGCTGCATATCCTACGATGGCTACCCTATCGACCTCGCCATTGGCACGGGCTATTGCCAGAGCCGTAGAAGCTGCTGCAAGAGCCTTGCCAACACCGCTGCGCACAACGGTATATTGATTTACGGTATGACGCTCCTGCAAGGCACAAGTGATATTGCTATACTCTCGCTCGGTGGGGGCTATGACTATATACCTCATTACCAAGCGCAGTTATATATTGAACCTATACCCGCCTCGTCGGCCTGCTCGGGAGTGTACAGAGCGCGCATATATTGTGCCATAGCGAAGTTGGTCGTAGCAACGGCATAGAGTCCGGGGTTACCGCACTGCACTTCGTTAAGACCCACAATATCATCCTTCGAGCGCAGGGGGAATACCTGCTTATATACGCGTGCCAGAGCCTGACGAATCTGCTCTGCCGTAACATCGTTCATCGTCGAGAGGTAGAAACCTGTCTTGCAGCCCATAGGGCAGAACGACACTACGCTCTTACCCACAACAGGGTCCAGACGCAGATGGTAGGCCATAAGGTGCTCGATGGTATGTACCTCCTCTGAACCCAAAGGTGCGTGCTCCATAGGTGCGCGAAAGCGCATATCCCACGAGTGGACCGCCAGCTCATCGTTGATTGTATATACCGACCTCAGATAGAGGCCCGCTTTAAGTGTGAGGTGGTCAACATCGAATGATGACACAACCGATTTCTTGCTCTCCATATTCTCTTAATCTTAAAATTACTACTTTGGTTGCTCCGCAGGCTGCTCCTTGCGTGGAGACTTTCTGTCGAAGAATGGGTTTTTAGAGGCCGCGCTCAACGGAATGGCAAAGACCAGGTCGGCACCGCCCAAAACATCCATTCGCTTGGCAGCCCAGCCCGCCGAGAACATAACACGCGAATCAAGGCGGTAGTCCGCTATCTTCGAGCAGGCAGCACCTATGGCAATGCCCACATCCACTCCATTCATCACACAAGGTGCGCAGGCCGGCTTCTCAGCACAACCCTTATAGCCGCAATAGCCGCAGTTGAGACCACACTCAGACTCCTCACACTGAATACCTATTACTATAACAGCCTCGGCCTCCAACACATTGGCGGCATCACGCAGCAGGAACTTCATACCCGACTCCTCGCTCATCTGAATCATCGTCTGCGACAGACGCTCAATATCGCTGTCGGTAACCATTGCCACCTCAACCAAATCGCGACCCTTAGCCTTGGGTGCCGTGCGGGCTGCTGCCATAACGGCCTCAGCCAATCTCTTAACCGTCTGATTACGGATATCTCTTTCGTTGTAAATCATAATTTCACTTTTTAGCGGGATAAATTTACGAATTTTTATGTAATAACGAAAGCCTTACGCCTTTTTTTGTCGCACAACACATTTTATTGCTATCCAAAGTCGCTTTCCTGACACCCTGTTTTGGCGCATTTATTGCTCCTTGCAAAGGTAAAAATATAGCGATGGACAAAATCACCATATATCAATTCACCGACCCCGTATGTGTCTGGTGCTGGGGCAACGAGCCCACGTTGAGAGCCATAGATTTCCTCTACGGCGACAAGGTGCGCATAGAGTACATTATGGGCGGACTTGTGGAGGACATTTCGACACTCTATGACTTTCAGCCATCCACCACAGATGTAATAAAGAGAGCAAATGACATCATTGCTCGAAATTGGGTGAGCGCATCGTCAAAGCACGGCATGCCCGTTGTGGCAGACAAATTCGAGCTCTTCACAGAGCGCTACCCTTCGAGTTTCCCGCAAAATGTAGCATACGAAGCTGCCAAACGCATAAATCCCCAGCAAGCCAAGTGCTTCCTGCGTCTTATGCGTGAGGCGACATTCACACAGTCACGACGCACATCGCAGATTGATGTTTTGATTGACCTGGCGACAAAAGCGGGTTATGATGCAGCTTCATTCCTGGATGAATACACCACAGGACACGCACAAACGGCATTCTCACACGACAGGATGATGTGCCGCCGTAATGGCATCACGGGCTTTCCGTCGTACCTGATAAAGAACGATGACACAAATATTATTATCGGAGGCTATCAAAATCTAAGCACCTTCAACAACATCATAAGCCGCCTCTCGTCGGGGAGGGTGCGTCCGCGCCGCATAAGAGCCTCGAAGAACAACATCATGGAGTTTGTTCAGCGCTACAAGACGGTGTATCCTGTTGAGATTGAGATAACCTTTTCGCTGGACAGGCACCAGGCCAACATAATAATTGATGACCTTATATCACTGAAAAAATTAGGGTTCGACATTGTCGGCAACAGCCGCCGTCTGTTTGCATATAACGTCACACACCATTCTTTGCACAAAAACAAGCAAAATCATAAAGAAAACAGCGCATCCAAGTCATCAATTGATACCTAACACAACCTACTTTATTAGAATTTGTAAGCAATTGCTCGAATAATAATTATTCCACAACAGCATAACTTTTCCAACCTTATTGCAATTTCAGACAATTTCAGCACTCAACAAATTGCATTTATATGCAAGAAATATATGTTTTTTCTTGTTTTTAATAAATTTTACTATTACATTTGCAACCACAAAACCATTGTAAACGGGGCTTACCCTTTGCAGGTGGTTTGTTTAGGTTAAATAGTTAGGAATTTATGTTAAACGGTTTGTACATTATCATCAGCCTACTCGTGGTCTTGCATAGATAACGGGAGAAAGGTTGTATATGTATGTAAACTACAATAGAAGCCTTTCTCCCTACAAGGAGAGGGGCTTTTTCAATTAACCCGAAAGATATGAAACATCAACTCAGAAGTGCCATAACGACCGTAGGCCGCCGTATGGCAGGAGCCAGAGCTCTTTGGAGAGCTAACGGAATGAAGAAAGAGCAGATGGGTATGCCTGTAATCGGCATAGCGAACTCTTTTACGCAGATGGTTCCCGGTCACGTGCACCTGCACGAAATAGGTCAGTATGTAAAATCGCTCATCGAGGAGCAGGGATGCTTCGCCGCCGAGTTCAACACCATAGCCATAGACGATGGTATCGCTATGGGTCACGACGGTATGCTCTACTCCCTTCCTTCGCGCGACATCATCGCCGACAGCGTTGAATATATGGCAAACGCCCACAAAGTGGATGCCCTGGTGTGCATAAGCAACTGCGACAAGATTACCCCAGGAATGTTGATGGCTTCGATGCGCCTTAACATACCTACCATATTCGTATCAGGAGGCCCTATGGAGGCCGGTAACTTCCGTGGCCGCGGTGCTGACCTTATTGATGCCATGGTGCTTAGTGCTGACGAGAGTTGCACCGACGCCGATGCCGACGAGATTGAGGCTTGCGCCTGCCCCGGATGTGGCTCTTGCTCGGGTATGTTTACAGCAAACTCTATGAACTGCCTGAACGAGGCCATAGGCCTGGCACTGCCCGGCAACGGAACAATCGTTGCTACGCACGAGAACCGCAAGGCTCTCTTTGCCAAGGCGGCAAAACTAATCGTCGAGAATGCCAAGCGTTACTACTTTGAGGGTGACGAGTCTGTGCTGCCCCGCTCTATCGCAACAAAGGCTGCTTTCGAGAATGCTATGTCGCTTGATATTGCAATGGGCGGCTCGACAAACACCGTGCTTCACCTGCTTGCCGTAGCACACGAGGCGGGTGTAGATTTCACGATGGCTGACATCGACCGTCTGTCACGCAAGATTCCCGTGCTGTGCAAGGTAGCACCTAACGGACACTATCACGTTCAGGATGTAAACCGTGCAGGTGGCATTATGGGTATTATGGGCGAGCTGGCAAAGAATGGTCTTATAGATACATCGGCAAAGCGTGTAGATTCTGCATCGTTGGCCGACACTCTCAACACATACTACTACGGCTCGGAGAACTTCTCTGAGGAGGCACGCAGGATGTATTGCAGCGCACCTGCCAATCGTTACAGCCGCGAGTTGGGATCACAGGCCTCTTACTACGAGGCTATGGATGACGATCACGCAACAGGATGTATTCGTGATATGGAGCACTGCTACTTCCGCGACGGAGGTCTGGCAGTTCTTACGGGCAACATCGCCCGCAAGGGTTGCATCGTAAAGACCGCAGGTGTGGATAAGTCACTGATGCAGTTCTCGGGCAAGGCAAAGGTATTCGAGTCACAGGAGCAGGCCATGAACGGCATCCTGGGTGGTGAGGTCGAGGCAGGCGATGTAGTGGTTATCCGCTACGAAGGTCCCAAGGGAGGTCCCGGTATGCAGGAGATGCTCTACCCCACATCGTACCTCAAATCAAAGCACCTGGACAAGGAGTGTGCCCTCATAACCGATGGTCGTTTCTCGGGTGGCACATCGGGTCTTTCAATCGGGCACGTATCACCAGAGGCAGCCTCAGGTGGAGAGATTGGCATCATTCAGGATGGCGATATGATTGACATCGACATCACAGCCCGCTCGATAAACCTTCGCATAAGCGAGAAGGAGTTGGCCGAGCGTATGGCTGCCTGGACCACTCACAAGCCCGCCAATCGCAATCGCGAGATACCTCAGTCACTTAGAGCATACTCACTCTTGGTTAGCTCAGCCGACCAGGGTGCAGTAAGAATTGTTCCAGAAGAGTAATCACAGATAACCCAACTTATGAATTCAGGTTTTTCAAATACAACAATGCAAAAAAGTGAAGCTCCCCGCATAACGGGCTCGGAGGCTGTCATCCGCTCATTCCTTGCCGAGGGAGTGGAGACCATCTTCGGATACCCGGGAGGAGCTATCATCCCCGTATATGACGTACTCTACGACTACCGTGACAGGATAAACCACATTCTGGTACGTCACGAGCAGTGTGCCCTGCACGCAGCACAAGGCTACGCCCGCGCAACGGGTAAGACGGGTGTCTGCATCGTAACATCGGGCCCAGGTGCTACAAACACCGTAACGGGTCTGGCGGATGCCTTGCTGGACTCAACACCAATCGTGCTGATTAGTGGTCAGGTGGCATCAGGACAGCTCGGCACAGACGCTTTTCAGGAGATAAACTTCTTGGAGCTCACGCAGTCAGTAACAAAGTGGAACTGCCAGGTAAAGCGCGCCGAGGATATTCCCGCCGCCATTGCCCGCGCCTTTTATGTCGCATCAAGCGGTCGTCCGGGCCCTGTGGTTGTGGATATCACAAAGGATGCACAGAACGGACTGACAGAGTTCGATTACAAACCCGTGAAGTTCATACGCAGCTACCTGCCCTACCCCGATATTGACAATAGCCAGATTTTGGAGGCAGTACGTCTTATCAACCTTGCACGCAAGCCTATGGCCTTGATTGGTCAGGGTGTGATTTTGGCCGGTGCCGAGAAGGAGTTGCAGGAGTTCTTGGAGAAGAGCGGCATCCCCGCAGCCTCAACGTTGCTCGGTCTGTCGGCGCTGCCTACCGACCACCCTCTGTATGTGGGAATGCTCGGTATGCACGGAAACTATGGCCCCAACATCAAGAACCGCGACTGCGACCTGCTCATAGCGATAGGTATGCGCTTTGATGACCGCGTAACGGGCAACCCTTCGAAGTTCGGAATAAATGCCAAGGTCATCCACTTGGAGATTGACCCTGCCGAGATAAACAAGATTATATATGCCGACGTGCCCGTGCTGGGTAACGTGAAGGAGTCGTTGCCGATGATTACCGAGCGCATAGCCAAGAACGACCACAGCGAGTGGATTGACGAGTTCAGGGTATGCAACAACATCGAGCACGAGGAGATTATCGAGCCCGCCGTAGCCCGCCGTGGTGCGCAGTTGCGTATGGGTCAGGTGGTAGATGCTGTATCGAAGGAGTTTGAGGATGCTATACTTGTCACCGACGTAGGTCAGCAGCAGATGTTCGCCTCGAAGTACTTTAAGTTCAGACGTTCGCGCAGCATCATCACATCGGGAGGCTTGGGAACAATGGGCTTCGGCCTGCCCGCGGCCATCGGCGCCAAGATAGGTGCACCCGAGAGAGATGTGTGCCTCTTCGTGGGTGACGGAGGTTTGCAGATGACATCGCAGGAGCTGGGCACAATATTCCAGTCGCAGGTGGGTGTGAAGATTATTCTTATGAACAACGGCTACCTGGGTATGGTACGCCAGTGGCAGGAGCTCTTCTACAATAAGCGTTACTCGTTCACCGAGCTGGTAAACCCCGACTTTGAGCTTCTGGCCAAGGCCAACCACATACCTTATCGTTGCATAGACAAGTACGAGGAGTTGGAGGAGGCTGTGCAGCAGATGCACTCGACCGAAGGAGCCTTTCTGTTGGAGTGCCGCGTAGAGCGCGAGGAGAATGTATTCCCGATGGTACCTGCGGGTGCTCCCGTACACGACATAAGACTTGAATAACCACATAAACCAAACGAAGATGGATAGAGAATTTATCATAACCATATTTTCCGAGAACAAGGTGGGTATATTGAGTCAGATTACAACTGTTTTTACCCATCGAAACGTAAATATCGAGTCGCTGACCGTATCGCCTTCGGCCATTGAGGGTATTCACAAATATACCATTATGGTAAAGAACGACCCCGAGCGTGTCGCCAATCTTGTGAAGCAGATTGAGAAGAAGGTCGATGTGTTGAAGGTATTCTGCTACACCCCCAGCGAGGTTGTGTTGCAGCAGCTGGCCCTCTACAAGGTTAAGCGCAGCCGCAATGTCGAGGAGCTGGTGCGTCGTCACAACGTAAGAATCCTGGACATCCACGACGAGTACATCGTGTTGGAGAAAACAGGCCACAAGGAGGAGATTGAGGAACTTTACCAGATACTTGCCCCTTACGGAATATATCAGTTCGTGTGTTCGGGTCAGGTGTCCATTATCAAGTCGCGTCGCGAGCTGCTTGACGAGTACCTGAAATATGTAAATGCTAAGCGCGACATTATCCTTAGTGAAGAGAACAATAAATAGAAAACAATCAGGATATAAATTATTCAAAGTATAAATCATAAAAATTTTACAACTATGGCAAAGATGAATTTTGGTGGCGTTGAGGAGAACGTCGTAACACGTGAAGAGTATCCATTGGCAAAGGCTTTGGAGACATTGAAGGATGAAACTATCGCCGTTATCGGTTATGGTGTACAGGGCCCAGGCCAGTCACTCAACCTTCGTGACAACGGTTTTAACGTAATCGTAGGTCAGCGTAAGGGCTCAAAGAGCTGGGACAAGGCTATCGAGGATGGCTGGGCTGAGGGTGAGACACTGTTCGAGATTGAGGAGGCGTGCCAGAAGGCTACCATCATCGAGTACCTGCTTTCTGACGCAGGTCAGATTTCAGTATGGCCAAAGATTAAGCCATACCTCACACCTGGCAAGGCTTTGTACTTCTCACACGGCTTTGGCATCACTTACAAGGAGCGCACAGGTATCGTTCCCCCAGCAGATGTTGACGTAATCCTGGTAGCTCCTAAGGGCTCAGGTACTTCACTTCGTCGTATGTTCTTGCAGGGTCGTGGTCTGAATTCAAGCTACGCTATCTTCCAGGATGCAACAGGCAAGGCTTGGGACCGCGTAATCGCGCTTGGTATTGGTGTAGGTTCAGGTTACTTGTTCGAGACTACCTTCAAGCGTGAGGTATATTCTGACCTCACAGGCGAGCGCGGAACATTGATGGGTGCTATCCAGGGTATCTTCGCTGCACAGTACGATGTTCTTCGTCAGAATGGCCACACTCCATCTGAGGCCTTCAACGAGACTGTTGAGGAGCTCTCACAGAGCCTTATGCCACTCATCGCCGAGAACGGTATGGACTGGATGTATGCAGTCTGCTCTACAACAGCTCAGCGTGGAGCTCTTGATTGGTGGAAGGAGTTCCGCGGTGCTACACGCCCTGTATTTGAGGAGTTGTACAGTGAGGTTGCCTGTGGCAACGAGGCACAGCGCAGTATCGACACCAACTCACAGCCTGACTACCGCACAAAGCTCGAAGCAGAGCTCAAAGAGATGCGCGAGACAGAGATGTGGCAGGCAGGTGCTGTTGTGCGTAAGCTCCGCCCAGAGAATAACTAATAAGACTTTTACAATTTATGAGCGAAAAAGTATATATTTTCGACACGACTCTCCGCGACGCCGAGCAGGTACCTGGTTGTCAGCTCAACACCATCGAGAAGATTGAGGTTGCTCGGCAGTTGGAGAAGTTGGGTGTGGATATCATCGAGGCCGGTTTCCCTATTTCAAGCCCGGGAGATTTCAACTCCGTAGTTGAGATTTCGAAGGCTGTGACCAACCCCACCATCTGTGCCCTCACGCGTGCCGTAAAGAAGGATATCGACGTTGCTGCGCAGTCATTGGAGTTTGCCAAGCGAGGACGTATCCACACAGGTATCGGCACTTCAACATACCACATCTACGAGAAGCTGCGCATGACCCCCGAAACGGTTATGGAGCAGGCTGTTGAGGCTGTGAAGTATGCACGCCGCTTTGTGGATGATGTGGAGTTCTACGCTGAGGATGCCGGTCGTACCGACGAAGAGTTCCTGGCTCGTGTAGTGGAGGCTGTGATTGCAGCGGGAGCTACCGTTGTGAACATTCCCGACACTACGGGCTACTGCCTGCCAAGCGAGTATGGAGCAAAGATTGCCTACCTGAAAAACAATGTGCCAAACATCGACAAGGCCATTATCTCAACCCACTGTCACAACGACCTGGGTATGGCTACGGCAAACACATTGGCAGCGGTGCAGAATGGTGCCCGTCAGGTGGAGGTAACCATCAACGGTTTGGGCGAGAGAGCCGGCAATACAGCTTTGGAGGAGGTTGTGATGGCCATCAAGTGCCACAATAACCTCGACTTCGAGGTGGGTATCGACTCCAAGCAGATTATCACCACAAGCAAGCTCGTATCAAACCTGATGCGTATGCCTGTGCAGGCTAATAAGGCCATTGTGGGTCGCAACGCCTTCGCTCACTCGTCGGGCATACATCAGGATGGGGTGTTGAAGAGCCGCGAGACATACGAGATTATCGACCCCGAGGATGTGGGTGTAGATCAGTCAAGCATTGTCTTGACAGCCCGCAGCGGTCGCGCAGCGTTGAAGCACCACCTTGCCGAGATAGGCTACAACCCCGAGAACGACGAGCTGGATGAGATATACCAGCGTTTCTTGGAACTTGCCGACAAGAAGAAGATGGTCACAACACGCGACTTGGAGGTGTTGATAGGCACGGCTGCCTCACGCCGCCGCATGAGCATACAGCTCAAAGGCTTGCAGGTAGTGTGCGGTAAGTCGAGCATACCTACGGCTACGGTGCAGATTAGCTTCGATGGAGACACCTTCACCGACACAGCGTGCGGAAACGGTCCTGTCGATGCGGCCATAACGGCTGTGAAGAACATCACCAAGCGCCGAGTGCACATAGAGGAGTATCTGGTGCAGGCCATCACGCGTGGTAGCGACGACCTGGGTAAGGTACACATCCAAATTTCGCACAAGGGCAAGATGTATCACGGCTTTGGAGCCAACACCGACATTGTTACTGCTTCGGTAGAGTCATTTATCGACGCAATATCAAAAATAAATTAACGATGAATACACTTTTCGACAAGATATGGGATGCGCATACCGTCAAGACAATAGACGGAGGTTCGTGCGTACTCTATATCGAGCGACAATACATTCACGAGGTGACAAGTCCGCAAGCATTTGCGGGCTTGCGCCGTCGTGGCATAGAGGTATTCCGTCCCGAGCAGGTGACGGCAAGCCCCGACCACAACATCCCCACACTCAACCAGCATCTGCCCATTGCCGAACCTCAGTCGGCTGAGCAGGTGGCAACACTTATGCGCAACTGCGCCGACACCGGCATTACAATCTTCCCTATCGGGTCGGAGCGCAATGGCATTATACACGTCATTGGCCCTCAGACGGGTCTTACACAGCCCGGAATGACCATTGTGTGCGGTGACAGCCACACCTCCACTCACGGAGCTTTGGGTTGCATAGCCTTTGGTATAGGTACCAGCGAGGTGGAGATGGCTCTGGCGTCGCAGTGCATCTTGCAGTCAAAGCCTAAGAGTATGCGTATAAACATCGAGGGCGAGTTGAGGAAGGGTGTATGCTCAAAGGATATAATCCTCTACATCATCTCGAAGCTCGGCACAGGAGGTGGCACAGGTCACTTTGTGGAGTTCGCAGGCTCGGCGATACGCTCTCTTTCAATGGAGGCGCGTATGACCATCTGCAATATGAGTATAGAGATGGGTGCTCGTGGAGGTATGATAGCCCCCGACCAGACCACCTTCGACTACCTGAAAGGCCGCGAGTTCGCACCAAAAGGCAAGGCTTGGGAGGAGGCTGTGGAGCGCTGGAAGAAGCTGCGCTCGGACGACGATGCCGTATTCGACAAGGAGGTTACCTTCCGAGCAGAAGATATAGAGCCTATGATTACATATGGCACCAACCCCGGTATGGGTATAGCCATCAGCGACAAGATTCCATCTTCTGAGGGTATGGATGCTGCCTCAAAGGCATCTTACAGCAAGGCTCTCTCATATATGGGCTTTGCCGAAGGCGAGGAGATGATTGGCAAGAGGGTGGACTATGTATTTGTAGGCAGCTGCACAAATGGCCGCATTGAGGACCTGCGTGCATTTGCTCATTTTGTCAAGGGTAAGCGGAAGGCCGAAGGTGTCACTGCCTGGATTGTACCGGGCAGCAAAGAGGTAGAACGCCTGGCAATAGAGGAGGGTCTGCGCGACATCCTGCAAGAGGCGGGCTTTGAATTGCGTCAGCCAGGGTGTTCGGCATGCCTTGCTATGAACGAAGATAAGATTCCGGCAGGCAAGTATTGCGTTGCCACATCCAACCGCAACTTCGAGGGTCGTCAGGGTCCCGACGCCCGCACAATGCTGGCAGGACCATTGGTAGCTGCTGCGGCCGCTGTCACAGGCGTCATAACTGACCCACGAGATATGATGTAAACTTTGCATAAGAGTTATGAGAAATAAATTCACCACACTTATCTCCGGTGCAGTGCCCCTGCCCATTGAGAATATCGACACCGACCAAATCATTCCTGCACGCTTTTTGAAGGCAACAACACGCGAGGGCTTTGGCGAGAACCTGTTTCGCGACTGGCGTTACGAGGCAGATGGCACCCCCAAGGAGGATTTTGTAATGAACTCTCCGACTTACAAGGGTGAGATTTTACTTGCAGGCAAGAACTTCGGCTGCGGGTCGAGCCGTGAGCACGCAGCGTGGGCCATCGAGGGTGCGGGCTTCCGTGCCGTTGTATCGAGTTTCTTCGCCGACATATTCCGCAACAACGCCCTGAACAATGGCTTACTACCCGTAACCGTGAGCGAGCAGATGTTGGAGGCATTATTTGCGGCTGTCAAGGAGAACCCCGCAACAGAGATAAAGATTGACCTTGCAGCACAAACAATTGAAATTATAGACTCTGGTGAGAAGGAGTCATTCGACATTGCACCATACAAGAAGCAGTGCCTGATGAATGGCTATGACGATGTTGATTACCTGGTAAGCATTCGTAGTGAGATAGAGGAGTTTGAACAAAATGTTTTATAGTTAGAACTCAATATTTATGAAAGATTCTATTATTAGAGCACGGAAAATCAGATGTTTAATAGGTTTTTTCTTGCTGATACCGCCTATTATAGGAGTCATTTTTTTAATTCTGGATATTATAGACATATATCATAAGATGTCTATGTCGTCAGGCTGGGCTGTTATCAGAAATTATGAGTGGATGTGGCGTGAAAACGCTCATGGATATGATTCAAAGACAATGGCATTTACCACCATTGTCTACCTCATAATAATGGCTGCGGCGGGAATATACCTCATTAACGGAACTATACCTTTCTTAGTGAAGAGTAAAAAAAGCAATAATTCTAAAAAATAATTATCGATGAAAGAGATTAAGATTGCTGTGCTACCAGGCGACGGCATAGGCCCCGAGATTGTCGCTCAGGCGGTCAAGGCCGTAGATGCCGTTGCGCAGAAGTTCGATTATAAGGTAACCTACACGCACGCCAAGGTAGGTGCGGCTGCCATAGACGAGGTGGGAGACCCCTACCCTGACTCTACACACGAGGTGTGTATGGCCGCCGATGCCGTGCTGTTTGGTGCCATTGGCGACCCCCGCTTCGACAACAACCCCGAGGCAAAGGTGCGCCCCGAGCAGGGTCTGCTCGCCATGCGCAAGAAGTTGGGATTGTACGCCAACCTGCGCCCGGTGAACACCTTTGCTTCACTGCTGCACCGCTCGCCACTGCGCTACGACCTGGTGGAGGGTGCCGACTTTATCTGCATACGCGAACTCACAGGAGGCCTCTACTTCGGTCGCCCTCAGGGTCGCTCGGAGGATGGTAACACAGCCTACGACACCTGCGTATATTCACGCTCGGAGATAGAACGCCTCTGTCGCCTGGGCTTTGAGTATGCTGCCAAGCGCCGCGGAAAGCTTACTGTGGTAGATAAGGCCAATGTGCTTGCCACATCGCGTCTGTGGCGTGAGACAGCCAAGGCTATGGAGAAGGATTACCCCGTCGTAGAGGTTGAGTATATGTTTGTGGATAATGCCGCAATGAAGATTATACAGCAGCCACGTCACTTTGACGTGATTGTCACCGAGAATATGTTTGGCGACATCCTCACCGACGAGGCGAGCGTCATCACAGGCTCTCTCGGACTGCTGCCCTCAGCCTCGATAGGCACGGGCACGTCGCTCTTTGAGCCTATACACGGCTCATACCCCCAGGCGGCGGGCAAGAACATTGCCAACCCTATTGCTACGATTCTCTCGGCGGCGATGATGTTCGAGTACGCCTTCTCGGATATGGAGGCGGGCGCAGCCATACGTCGTGCCGTAGATTTGGCGATAGAGAAGAATGTTGTCACCGAGGACATTGCTCCCGAGGGCATCAAGCCTTCATCAACCACCGAGGTGGGTGACTTCATAGCAGCAAACATCTAAACACAGCGATTATGAGCAACAAATACTACCCTGCTTTGAATGATGTGATGAGTGCCGAGCACACTCTCAAAGAGATACTTGAACCTACGCCGCTGCTGCATAACCACAACCTCTCGACGAAGTTTGATGCCAATGTGGCGCTCAAACGCGAGGATTTGCAGATGGTGCGCTCGTATAAGATTCGAGGTGCGTACAACAAGATTCGCAGCCTGACAAAGGAGCAGACCCAGCGAGGCATCGTGTGTGCAAGTGCGGGCAACCATGCGCAGGGTGTAGCCCTGTCGTGTAACCGTCTGGGTATCAAGGGTAAGATATTTATGCCCGTGACAACGCCCAAGCAGAAGATTAACCAGGTGAAGATGTTCGGCGGAGCCGAGATTGAGGTTGTGCTTGCGGGTGACACCTTCGACCAGGCAAATGCTGCGGCAGAGCAGGCGTGCCTCGACGAGGGCAAGACCTTCATACCACCCTTCAACGACCCTAAGATTATCGAGGGTCAGGCGACCGTGGGCTTGGAGATTCTGCAACAGAGCAGCGCTGCCATAGACTACATCTTCGTGCCCATAGGTGGCGGAGGCCTGGCATCGGGCATAGGCGCGGTGTATAAGCAGATGTCGCCCAGCACTAAGATTATAGGCGTGGAGCCTGCGGGTGCGGCGAGTATGAAGCTCTCCATCGAGCGTGGCGAGGTCACGGCTCTCGACCACATCGACAAGTTTGTCGATGGAGCTGCCGTGCAGCGCGTGGGCGACCTGACCTTTGACATCTGCCGTCAGGTGCTCGACGATATCGTCGTGGTGCCCGAGGGCAAGGTATGCTCAACAATACTGAGCCTCTACAATTTCGACGCCATTGTCGTCGAGCCCGCGGGAGCGCTCAGCATCAGTGCCCTGGACTATTACAAGGAGCAGATACAGGGCAAGAACGTGGTGTGCGTGGTCAGCGGCAGCAACAACGACATCGTCAGGATGGAGGATATCAAGGAGCGCTCGCTGCTCTACGAGGGCTTGAAGCACTATTTCGTGGTGCGCTTCCCCCAGCGCGCGGGAGCGTTGCAGGACTTTGTCACCAATGTACTGGGTCCCAACGACGACATCACCTATTTCGAGTATAAAAAGAAGACCAACCGCGACAAGGGTCCCGTGCTGATTGGTATCGAGTTGCAGAACCCCAACGATTTCTCGGGTCTTACCGAGCGTATGCACGAGCATAATATCGACTACCAATACCTGAACGCCAACCCCAATCTGTTTGAATTCCTGATAGGATAGAATAGGCTACATAGACGTAAGGCTCTGCCCACTCGGGCAGAGTTTTTTTATGTGTATAGGTAAAAAAAGCCGCCACCCGAAGGTAGCGGCTCGAAATATAAACCGTGTTGAATATTAGCTATTCCAACCTGGGTTCTGCTGTGAGTTCAAAATCTGGTTAGCATATACCTCCTTTGCAGGGATAGGCCATACCCAACGGAAATCGTTAGCAGGAACTGTCAACAACTCATAGTGATCACCAGTTGTGATAAGAACGTTGTCATCGATAGGAGCCTGTGGAGTACGAACCTCCAAGCCATCGCCCCAACGCTTCAAGTCAGAGATACGCTGACCCTCGAACATCATCTCACGAACGCGCTCCTCCTTAACATCAGCCATTGAAGGTGAGGCAATAGCAGCCAAGCCACGCTTCTGGCGCAAGTCGTTCAAATACTTTGCACCATCGGTTGTAGCGTCAGTATCTGAGATACCAGCCTCAGCGGCGATAAGATACATCTCTGCGATACGGAAGAACTTAATAGCGTTTACATTGTTCTTAGTACCAGGAGTTGACTGCAATGCAGGGTTGCCAGGATACTTGTTGAACATATATACGCCCTTAATGTAGTTACCACCAATCTTACAATTTGGACGTGTCACAGCAGCACCAGTAGCATCTGTTGTAGCAACATCCTCAGATACGATGAAATAAGTATTCTTACGGATATCCTCGTCAGCAAACAAGTCAAGCATCTTCTGAGTAGGGATGAAGTTAGGCTCAAAACCAAGGTCCTTGTTTGATGGGTCATTAACGAACCAACGAGCAGCCGAAACACCCTTCAACTCTGTTGTGCTTGAATAGAATGATAAGATAACCTCAGAACCCTTATCAGAAGAGTAGAAAGCCTTCAAACCAGCCTCAGTGTCAATCAAAGGATATGTGCCATCCTCGATAAGATCCTTAGCGTAATTGTAAGCATTTGTATAATCCTTCTTCTGAAGATATACACGAGCCATAGCAGCAGAAACTGCATCAATAGTGATGTAGTTTGAATTTGCCTTACCTTGAACATTTGCCAACAAATCCTCAGCAGTCTCCAAGTCAGAGATGATTGAAGCGTAAGACTGATTCATTGTTGAACGAGATGGAACTGCTGTTGGGTCGAATACAGTGATGATAGGAATACCTGAGTAAGCCTCATCAGCCTTTGCAGCATCGTATGCACCTGCGAACTTATCCAAAATAAGGAAGTGCGACATAGCACGAACGAAATACAACTCACCAAGTATAGCATTGAAATATGCTACCTCCTCAGGGTTCTCCTTGTCGTAAGCAATAGCATCTGCCTTTGACAAAGCAAAGTTAGCATTTGCAATTGCATAGTAAGCATATACCCAGATATCATAGATATCGTAGTCATCGATACCATACTCCCAACGATGCAATGCACCGTAGTTCTCACCGAACTCCTTAACTGGGTTTACATAGTCAGCCTGCATATCACTTGGAACAAGTGCCACATTGTAGGCTGCACGGAATGTAGAATAAACACCTGCCTCAAACTTCTCGAGGTCAGCCAAAGTCTCCAAGGCCGTATCCATAACCTGCTTATCTGCTGGATATTTCTCCATTTCGCAAGAGGTTAGCGCAGTAAGGCCAAAGAAAGCCAATAATATTGCTAATTTTTTCATACTTATTCTTTTCTATTTTATATTACACAATAATTAGAATGTAAGTTGAATACCTCCAACAAACTGACGAGAGTTAGGATAACCTGCATAAGACAGGTTTGCATCAATCTCAGGATCGAAACCAGAGTACTTAGTGAAAGTAAGGAGGTTACGAGCAGTGAAGTAAACGCGTACACCCTGCAAGAAACCGGTCTTTGCCATCCACTTGCGTGGCAAATCATAACCTACTGTCAGGTTCTTCAAACGCAAGAATGAAGCATCCTCGATAAGGTGAGAGTCGAACAAGTTATCAGGTGTGTTAAGACCAAAGCGTGCATACTTAGCAACATCGCCTGGCTTCTCCCAACGATTGAGCAAATCAACTGAACGAGCGTATGAAGAGAATGCATCTGCCTCAAGGAAGTAACGGTCGTTGTTGATCAACCACTTATCAGCAACCCAAGCAAAGTCGGCAGCAACTGAAAGACCCTTCCAACGAGCATTAACACCGAAACCACCTACCCATGATGGATCGTGTGACTTACCCTGCAACTCATAGATAGCCTCTGACACGTTCTTTACAACTGAGCCCTCTGGACCTCTCCACATATATGAACCGTCCTCTGGATCAACACCGAGCAATGTAGGATGGTAGAACTCAGTAGCAGAGTGACCAATAGCGAAACACATACCATACTCAAGCATTGGGTACTCAGTGTAGCCATTGAAGAGCTCAGTAATCTCGTTCTTGTTGTAGTTTAAGTTAGCGTAGATGTTAACCAACCAATCCTTTGTGCGAACAACATCAGCAGCAATTTTGAGGTCGATACCACGGTTAACAAGGCTACCAATGTTTTTGTAACCCTGGAGATAGCCAGATGTTGCAGGATAAGGAACAATCTGCAACATATTCTCTGTCTTACGGTTGTAGAACTCGAAATCAACAGTTACGCGGTTACGCCACAAACTTGCAGTAATGCCGGCTGTAAACAACTTCTGAGTCTCCCAACCGAGGTCAGGGTTAGCAATCTGCTCAGTATCAAGTACCAAACCTGCCTGATCACCATAAGTTGTTGAACTAACAAGACCCAAAGATGCATAGTCGTCAATACCTGCATTACCCTGTGTACCATAAGATGCCTTAACATTCAATGAGTTAATCCAACGAGCGTTCTCCATAAACTTCTCGTTCTTAACATCCCACATAGCACCTACTGACCAGAAGATAGCACCGCGGTTGTTTACACCAAAGCGTGAAGACTCATCGTAACGGACAGATGCATCAACAAAATACTTACGAGCGTAGTTGTACTCCAAACGAGCAAATGCTGAGTTGAAAGAGTACTCAGTAAATGTATCAGAAACAGATGGAGTACCTGTACCGTTGTTCAAAGTAAGCATCTTATCAGATGTCTGACCACCCTTGTAACCATAGAAGCCCTCGTACTGATACATAATAGACTCGTGACCTGCCAACGCGTAGATATTGTGTACATCATTGATTGAACGCTGGTAGTCAATAGTATTGGTGTAAGTGATTGTATAGTCGCTGTAATGACGACGTGAACGCCAACCATCACCTGGGTAGTCAAAGTTATTTGGAGAGTGTGAACGGTTGTCATCCTGATTCCAGATATCTGCACTTACCTGTGATTTGAGGTTAAGACCCTCCAATGGGTTGATTACGACAAAACCGGTTGCGTTAATCTGAGTTGTGTGACGCTCGTTCTTAAAGAACTTATCCAACTGCAATGGGTTCACCAAACCCATAGCGTTGTATGTCAACTCATCACCAAACTCGAAAATATAATCTCCTGTCTCAGGGTCAACACCTGAAATAGTCCAATCTACTGGAGCATCCCAAGTAGGCCACATCATTGCTGCCATTGGTGTCCACTCTAAAATAGAAGCATTTGCAGACTCCAAAGTTACACGAGAGATATCAGCATCAGTGTGGGCAATAGCAGTATTCATACCCATCTTCAACCAAGGCTTAGCCTGAGTCTCAACATTAGCACGAACCGCATACTTATGAACGCCTGAACCACGGTCGGTACCACGCTGATCCATAAACATACCTGACATATAGTAAGATGTCTTCTTTGAACCGCCTGTTACAGACATATCTACCTGATACATAGGAGCCTTATCATCATAGAAGATATCACGCCAGTTGGTGTTCTGATTCAAGGCTCTGAAAACAGCAAGATTACCAGCTGACATCTGACCATACTTCTCCAAGTAATTCAAGTGGTCTGAACCAGACATAATCTCATACTTGTGAGTTGCTGGCTGAGAGATACCATACTGTGCATTGAAAGTAACAGTAGCCTCGCGGTCGCGCTGACCCTTCTTGGTTGTGATGTAGATAACACCGTTAGCAGCACGTGAACCGTAAACTGATGTTGCAGAAGCATCCTTCAACACATTTACTGACTCAATGTCATTAGGGTTCAAAGAGTTCATTGTGCCAATAGAGATTGGTGCACCATCCAACAATACAAGTGGCGATGTAGAAGCCCATAATGTTCCTGTACCGTGCAAACGAATAGAAGATGTAGCAGAAGGCTCACCAGAAGAGGTATAAACCTGCATACCTGAAACCTGACCCTGCAAAGCATCAGCTACATTTACAGTAGGCTTATTCTCCAAAACAGCGCCATCAACCTTTGCTACCGCACCGGTGATAGTACCGACTTTGTTACCTGTACCATAACCAATGACTGACACGCTCTCGATAGCAAGAGCATCCTCCTTCATCACTACACGGTACTGAGTCTGCGAACCTAACTGAACCTTCTGTGACTCATAGCCAATAAAAGATACGTTAAGACCCCCCCCTTTGGTGCTTCAATGATGAAAGATCCATCCATACCAGAGGTTACTCCGACGTTGGAACCTTCAACAAAAATTGTCGCACCCACCACAGGCTTGTTTGTCTCATCAACAACAACGCCTGATACACGCAAGTTCTGAGCAAATGCCACTGAGGCAACTGCGAGAACTGCAATGATAGAAAGTACAATTTTCCTAACCATAAGCATTTAATTTTTGATTAAAAATAATATAGTGTATTTGTTCACCTTTCAAAATGAATAAAATACATGGCGAAGATACGACATAAAACCCTTATTATCAAAAAAATTTAATATAAAATTAACATTCCTTAATAATAAAAGCCTATTTTTTGCGTTTTATGAGTATTTGCAAGGTATAACACCCACAAAACTTACGAAATGAAAGCCGCATTTGGGTCGTACAAAGGGCTATTTTGTGTCGTTTTTGGGGAATTTTGAGTTGTTTTTGGGGAAATTCAGCTCATTTGGGGCAGCAGCGGCAGGCTTACCTGCGACGAATGATAACGTGTTCGAGCAGGATGACCAGAATAACGCCCATAACAAAGCCATTACCCACGATGGGGCGCAGCAGGGCAGGAATAATATTTATAGGTACAATGCCAAAGACCAGCGCCGCCATAACGGGCAGACCCACAACAAGGCAATCCTCGAAGCCCACGGCCTTGCCGCTGGCGGTCATCATAGAGAACGACGCAGCAAGCTGCGTGCCCATAAGGTAGAGCAGGATGACGCCGATAACCGAATCGGGAATGGCCGACAGCACGGCAATAAGGTCGGGCACGAACGCACACACCACCAGACCCAAGCCCGCAGGGACAAGAGCATAGCGCGAGGCGCACGACGAGGAGGCGATGACGCCCGGCGACATAGAGTAGTTCACAGGGCCTATAACACCCACAGCCCCCGCCACGACATTAAACAGACCCGTAACGCCCACACCGCGGCGGCAGCGCAGCTGCATATCGTCGGCTCGGAGCATAGCGCCCAGCGACTGAATGGAGCCTATATCGTTGATAAGCAGAGCCACATAGCAGAAGAGGAAAGCCACAATCATACCGCCATCAAGCTCCCAGGCGGGCAGCAGCAACCTGCCCTCGGCAGCACCATAGCGGCTCACGACATCAGCGAAGCCTCCATATATTAAATAGTACACCACGCAGCCTACAAGCAATGCCGCAGGCACAAGCAACGACTTAGCCACGCCCCGCAGCCTCACAGCCGCCAAAGCCATCAGAGGCAGTCCCAGCAGCATAAACCACAGACCAAAGGCGTGACGCCCGGGCTCCGCCGCGGGGAAAACAAGGTTTTTGATGGTGGTAGAGAGGGTGACTGCTATAAGCATCATGATAACCACAACGATACGAGGCGTAAAGATACGCTGCACACGATCCAAGAGGCGGCTCGCAGAGAGCAACGTCACGGCAGCACCGCCGACAAGGATGGAGGTGTATATTACATTGGTATTCACCTGCTCACCCTGCGAGGCGAGAGCCGTCATAATACCCACCAGCAGCACCGCCGCAGGCCCCACAACCACGGGGAGACGATGACCCCAGAATACCTGCACAATGGTTGCGATGCCCATCAGCGCAAAGACCTTCTGCGCATAGAGCACACGCTCGGCAGGCGAGCCCACAGCCACAAAGAGTGATGTTATGACCACAGCCACAGCCAAAATAAACCACTGCATGCTGTACAGCAGCAACTCCTTTGCACCCGGGCGGTCGTTCAGATTATACTTTAACTCCATACTTTAACTTTATCTGGTGGCAAATATAATAGAAAATAGGCAAAGGGCAAAAATTGTCCCGATGATAATTCCATACCTATATTTTTTTATACGCAGCAAAAACAAATCTTCAAGCAGGCAATTTTTAACCTGTTTTTTATCATTTTTTTAGGCTTCGTACGACACAATTATAGAATTTATTTCATAAATTTGCAAAGTATATGTAACGTAAGCTGAGTATATAGTTAAAGAGAAAAAGAGTATGAGACTTATAATCGAAGACTCAGCCGCACAGGCTGGTCGCTGGGCAGCAGAGTATGTCGCAGCACAGATTAACGCCAAGGCAAATGTAAGCAACAGGCCATTCGTATTGGGTCTGCCAACAGGCTCTACGCCACTCGGTATGTACAGTTGCCTGATAGATATGTGCAAGGCTGGCAAGGTGTCGTTTGCAAATGTCATAACATTCAATATGGACGAGTATGTAGGGCTTGCCGAGGAGCATCCCGAGAGTTACCACTCTTTTATGTGGAACAATTTCTTCTCGCATATTGACATCAAGCCTGAGAATGTAAACATCCTCAACGGCAATGCTGCCGACCTTGATGCCGAGTGTGCCGATTACGAGGCACGCATTGCGGCGGCAGGAGGCATAGACCTTTTCATCGGTGGCGTAGGCGAGGATGGGCACCTGGCTTTCAACGAGCCCTTCTCATCGCTCAGCTCACGCACACGCATCAAGACTCTCACCGAGGATACCATAAGGGTAAACTCACGTTTCTTCGATAACGACATAACCAAAGTGCCAAAGCTTGCGCTCACCGTAGGTGTCGGCACGGTGTGCGATGCCAAGCAGGTTATGGTGCTGGCGCTGGGCCCCAAGAAGGCTCGTGCCGTGCAGCAGTGTGTCGAGGGCAGCCTCTCGCACGTATGGACTATCACAGCCTTGCAGACACACCCCAAGGGCATACTCGTATGCGACGAGCCTGCCGTGGGAGAATTGAAGGTGAATACCTATCGTTACTTTAAGGATATCGAGAAAAACAACATCTAAACCCCGAACAAATGGCTACAACACCCACACCTCACATTGGCGCACAAGTAGGCGACATCGCCGACAAGGTTATTATGGCGGGCGACCCGCTGCGAGCCAAATTTATGGCGGAGCAGTTTCTCTGTAATCCCGTGCAGTATAACTCGGTGCGTGGTATGTTGGGCTACACGGGAACATATAAGGGCAAGCGCGTATCGGTGCAGGGTCACGGCATGGGCATACCTTCGATTGGAATCTACACCTACGAGTTGTTTAACTTCTACGGCGTTAAGCGTATCATCCGCACAGGCTCGGCAGGGGCCTACCACCCCGACCTGCAACTTGGCGATGTGGTCATAGGCATTGGAGCCTGCACGGACTCAAACTATGGAGCGCAGTACAACCTCCCCGGCACCTTCTCTCCCACTGCCGACTTCGGCCTGGCACGCGCTGCGGTGGAGAAGGCTGAGGCTATGGGCATAGATTACAAGGTGGGCAACATACTTTCGAGCGATGTATTCTACGGTGACGACAGCCAGCGGTGGAAGCAGTGGCAGAAGATGGGGGTGCTGGCCGTAGAGATGGAGGCGGCGGCTCTGTATATGAACGCTGCACGGAGTGGTAACCAGGCATTGTGTATATGCACCATCTCCGACTCGCTGGTACACGGCACAGCGTGCAGCGCCGAACAGCGTCAAACAAGTTTTACCAATATGATGGAGATTGCATTCGACATTATATAAAGGCAAAATCATATAAATCGATACTTTTAGAAAAACGGGCATAATAATTGCTCGTTTTTTTTTGTGCACTATGTTATTGGAAACCAACAAAATTGATTGCTATATGAAAAACATCGTTGTAATAGGCAGCAGCAATACCGATATGGTTGTTAAGACCTCGCACCTGCCCGTGGGCGGCGAGACGGTCCTGGGCGGCGAGTTCCTTATGAATGCCGGTGGCAAGGGTGCCAATCAGGCTGTGGCAGCAGCACGTTATGGCAACCGAGTTGTTTTTGTCGCCAAGACAGGCGACGACCTCTTTGGTGAGCAGGTAAGAACCTCGATGCAGAAGGACGGCATTGTGACCGACTATGTGTATACAGACCCCGACCACCCCTCGGGTGTTGCCCTCATAACGGTTAACAACGAGGCGGAGAATTGCATCGTTGTTGCGGGTGGAGCAAATATGTATCTCAACCGTGAGGATATAGATAAGGCTCGCGAGGAGATTGTAAATGCTAATGTGGTGCTTTTACAGCTCGAAACACCTCTGCCTACTGTCGAGTATGCAGCCCATATGGCTGCTGAGGCGGGCGTGAGGGTGATACTCAACCCTGCGCCGGCACCTACCCAGGCCCTAAGCCACGAACTCATTCGCGACCTGTACCTCATAACACCCAACCGTAGCGAGGCATCGCGCATCACAGGTATCGAGGTAAAGGATGTAGCCAGCGCGCAGCGTGCCGCTCTTGCCCTCTACGACATGGGTGCACGCAACGTCATCATCACGCTCGGCAGCGAGGGCTCGCTGGTCTATGACGGCAAGATGATGATGCGTGTCGAGGCGGTCAAGGTCGAAGCCATAGACACCACAGCGGCGGGTGACACATACAACGGCGTTCTGGCAAGCGTCATCGCCGAGGGCAAGGGCCTTACCGAGGCGGTGCACGAGGCGACCATAGCGGCCGCCATAAGTGTTACACGTATGGGGGCACAGAGTGCAGCTCCCACGCGCGAGGAGATAAAGAGTTTTAAGAAACGGAGATAATAACTAATACACTTCTGATTATGTTTATCGTACACAGTTATCTTTTGGCCGTCGTCTTCTGCTTTATAACAATGCTCTGCTGGGGCTCCTGGGGCAATACCCAGAAGCTGGCAGGCAAGACGTGGCGTTATGAATTATTCTATTGGGACTACGTTGTCGGTATGGTGCTCTTCGCACTTCTGCTGGGCTTCACGATGGGTAGCACGGGCAGTCAGGGACGTCCTTTTGTCGAGGATTTGATGCAGGCCGATGGAGCAAATATTTGGAGCGTCATCATCGGAGGCATCATCTTCAACGCCTCAAACATCCTGCTTTCAGCCTCGGTGGCACTGGCAGGCCTGGCTGTTGCCTTTCCGCTGGGTGTGGGTCTGGCGCTGGTGCTGGGCGTTATAATAAACTATGTGGGTGCTCCCAAGGGTGACCCCGTTATGCTCTTCCTGGGTGTTGCACTCATCGTCATTGCCATAGTCTGCAACGGCATAGCCTCGGGCAGAATGAGCCGAGCCGGCGACGAGGGCAAATCCAATCGCAAGGGCATTATACTCTCAATGGTTGCTGGCGTGCTGATGTCTTTCTTCTACCGCTTTGTGGCTAAGGCTATGGATTTGAATAACTTTGAGCAGCCCACGGCGGGTATGCTTACGCCCTACTCGGCAATCTTCATATTTGCGATAGGTGTGCTGCTGAGTAATATAGTATTCAACACCCTCATTATGCGCCACCCCTTTGTGGGCTCTCGCCTAAGCTATGGCGACTACTTCAGCGGTTCTCTCTCCACTCACCTTGTGGGTATCCTTGGTGGCTGCATCTGGTGCCTGGGTACGGCATTCAGTTATATCGCCGCAGGCAAGGCGGGCGCCGCCATATCGTATGCGTTGGGGCAGGGAGCGCCTATGGTTGCCGCCATCTGGGGCGTATTTATATGGAAGGAGTTCAAGGGCAGCGACAAGACCACCAACATGCTGCTCGGCATTATGTTCCTCTTCTTCATCGCCGGCCTGGCACTTATCATCGTCTCGGGCGGAAATTAATCCCTGGCTACGGTTCTCATCCTGCCCTATGTAAAACAAAAACGGAACATCCATCGACGTTCCGTTTTCGTTTTAGTAGCGGGGGCAGGACTCGAACCTGCGACCTCCGGGTTATGAGCCCGACGAGCTGCCAACTGCTCTACCCCGCGATGTATCTTTATGTGAGCCGAAGCCCTACATTTCGTGGTTAAGTGGTGCAAAGATAGTGAAAATTTTAACGCGCGCAAATTTATTTTTCACTTTTTTATCCCGTAAAAAGGCAATGGCTTGATACTCACCACTATACAACAGAAAATATTTATCGCTTGATATTTTGCGCGACAACCTCCGACAAATCGACAACCTGTTGCTCCGTGCCGCGCCCGATAGCCTTCTTACACAGAGGACACGCCGTAACGATTGTCCTGGCGCCCGTATTGCTCAACTCCGCTGCCACAGCCGTAGCTATGGTGAGTTGCTGCGCATCGTTTATAGCCGTATTTGCAACCGACGAGCCGCAGCAGAGGGCATTCTTGCGGTTATGCTCAGGCTCCAACAGCGCACCCACAGCCTCAATGACGGCTCGGGGCTGGTCGTAGATACCGCTGCCACGGCCCAACTCGCAAGGGTCGTGATAGGTGAAGGTTGCATCACGCCGATAACTTACCTTTAACCTGCCCTTTTGTATCAGGCGCAGGATATACTCCGAATGGTGCAGTACCTCAACACCCTCCAAACCATACTCCTCACGGAAGACTTTAAGACATATAGGGCACGACGTTACGAGGGTCTTTATCTGGTGCCTGGCAAAGAGCGATTTATTATGCTCTATCATCTTGCGGGCCGAGTCCACCTCTCCCGAGAGCATCAGCGGCCGACCACAGCAGGCTCCGCCATTCCTATCCGCCCACCACACCTGCTCGCGAGCAGCATCGAATATCTGCTGCATAGAACGCAGCGTATTGGGTGTAAGCAGCGTCATACAGCCTGCAAAGTACCCCACCTTACCCTCGCCCGACGAAGTATCAACACCCCGCAGGTAGTTATATCGGCCCTCGTTGGGTATATTACGCATCGACGAGCGTGAATTCAGGCGTAACGTATTGAGATTGATACCCACGGGGCACACCTGCTCACAGCGACCACACATAAGGCAGTTATTGGCAATCTTCTGCTGCAACATATTGTAGCGTCTGTCGCGCAGGAAATAGACCGACTGCACATCGTTTATGCCCAGCTGCATCTGCAACTGACAGGGGTCGATACATATTCCGCAACGCGAGCACGCCTCCACCTCGAAGTTATCGTACGATTTCTTCTTTGCCTCGGGGCGCAGACGATAGTGGCGCAGGAAGATAAGAGGCACCTCGGTAAAGATGTGCATATATCGCGAGAAAGGCATAGCCACAAAGAACACACCCAAAGCCGTGGAGTAGAGCCACCACACGGGCTCATACATATAACTCAGCACCTCAACACCTACACTCCCTGCAAGCAGCTCGCCTATGCTGCCCGTCAGGAAACTGCCTCCGCCATAGATTGCGGTGGTGATGCTCTCCGCCACCAATCGCAGCGGGAAGATAAACCACAGTGCTGACAGGGCTATGCGGTCGAAGAGGATGTGATTGGTGGTCTTACGCATACCCAAAGCACGCGAGCGCAGGCGCTTAAACCACGCCATAGCCACACCCGAGAGAACAAACAGCAGCAGCAAGTCCATCACGAAGTCGAACAGAGGCTTATGCTCTGCGATGCCATTCAGCGGCACGAAATACTTAAAGAAGACGTGACCTTGCAGCGGCACCCACCGAAAACCCATATAAGCAACGGTCTCCATCCACCCAACGACAATAAGCAAAAACCAACCAAAGGCGAGGCTCATATGCATATATCCGAGCTTGGGGTTTACCTTGAAGATACGGCGGTGCAGCAGCGACTCACACACAACCTCCCACACGGCCGTAAGTGTGCGCCAGGTGAAGAGGCTGGTTGCGATGAGTTTCCAATCCCTCTTGGGCAGATTGCGAAGCCACAACAGATATTTAATGGCGATGACGGCAAACAAGACCACAGCACCAGCCATAAACGGAATACAGAAATTGGCAAAAAAGGTCATATCAGAAATCTCCCAACTTACGTTTAATCAACATTACAATACCGCGTGTATTTATGCCTCGCGGACACACCAGACGACACTTGCCACACAGCATACATTTGTTCATCTCCTCGTAGGCACCCTGATACTCGCCACGGCGCACCAAGGTATGCACCTTGCGGAAGTTGAACTCCGTAAGGTTGCCCGCCGTGCACGATGCCGTGCAGGAGCCGCAGCCTATGCACGCCTGCAACTCGGGCATCTCGCTTATAATCTCGTTACTCTTGCGCAGATTGTTGCGGTCTATGTCTATGGCGCGGGGCTTGTTTATGAAAAATCCGAAGTTTATCATCTTTTACGGCTTTATTATCGTTTTTCCAACCACTCAATAACACTATGCGCTGCCGCCGTGCCCTCGTTTATAGACTCACCGACACTCTTGGGTGCTGTCACGGCACCTGCATAGAATATTCCGCCCACATTGCTCTCCACGTTGTGCAGGAACGAATCTTTGGGCTGCATAAAGCCGCTGGGCTGTGTGGATAATTGACACTCTTTGCGCAGCAACTCATTATGCGTATTTGACTTCATACCTATAAGCAGCACCAGCATATCGACACCCATCTTCAACGGACGTCCCGTGAGGGTATCCTCAGCCTTGATTTGCAGGCGGTTGTCAAAGGTTGGGCTCACCTCCGAGATGCGACCTCGCACGAAGTGTACGTTGTAGGCTGTCTGCGCCTCACGATACATCTCCTCGTAGCCGGGGCCAAACATACGGATATCCATATAGAAGTTAAAGACATCTGCCGCAGGGAACAGGCGTTTAAGCTCTATGGCCTGCTTCACACCCGTCACGCAGCACACCTTTGAGCAGTGGCGCTGGCACACCTTCTCATCGCGCGACCCCACGCAGTGCAGAATGGCTATACGTCGAGGCTTGCCACCCTGAGCAAGACGTACGTTCCCCTCGTTGAACATCTGCTCCAAGTCAGCCGAGGTGATGACATTGTCGTAAATGCCGTAGCCATACTCCTCCTTGACCTTGGCATCGAACAGCGTAAAGCCCGTAGCCACAACCGCGGCATCACACTTTAACTCCTCGCCCGTTGAAAGAGTAACCTTTTTTGGGGTTATAAGGGTCGCCTCGCAACCTGTCTTGACGGTTAGGTTTGAGGATGTTTTAAGCCTGTGACGCATAGCGGTAAGCACCTCATCGGCTGGGGTGAATGTGGGGAATAACTTATGCCAATTACGAATCTTACCACCTAAATCCTGCTCCTTCTCGATGATGGTAACGGCCACACCCTGACGCAACAACTCGCTTGCGCACTGCATACCGGCTATGCCGCCACCTATGATAATAACGTGTTTCATCCTATCTTTTTATCTTATAAAGTGCCTCTTGTGAACAACTATTTACCAATGCCCTCTCGGGACGACCCAGATACTTACCATTCTTGCCCAGATACTTCGCTGCGGGGTCATACTCCACACCCATCTTGTCGAGCAGCGGCTCCACATCCACCTGATGCATCTGCATACCCAACTCCCAGGGGTCGTAGCCAAGCACCAAGCCCGCCATCTCCTCGTAGGTAAGCACGGGGATACCCGCACCATTCTGACCATAGGTTGTGCCCTCCATCTCGGCGATGGTATACTGCCACTTATCCAGGAACATCGAGCAGCCGGGGCAGTTGCAGACGATAAAGTCGGGCTTATAAGGGGCCATACTCTCCAACTTCTTGTGCGAGTTAGCCACCGAGTAGCCACGGTTTGCCTGCACCAGGTAATTTCTGAAACCAAAGCCGCAACAGTGACGACGCTCGGGGTAATCGACAACCTCACCACCCCAGCTCTCAATCATACCTGCCAGGACATAGGGGAACTCCGAGCCCCCGACACCCTTCTTTGGAAATATCTTGGCGTAGTGGCAGCCTATATGCTCTACGACCTTCAACGGCTCGCCCGTATAGACATTTATCAACTTACGCTTTGCGCGCTGCGCTATGGCCTCACGGTGGTGGAAGATAACATCTGACGTATGCGCCAGGTTCTTGGGCTTCTTGAACTCACGCCCCGTAGCCTTGAAGAGGTTTTCGCGCGTACGCTCCTCCGTTTCGGGAAACTCCTCCCACGTAGCCAGCAACTCGGTGTAGATACCAAACGAGGTGATGCACGACGAGATAAAATTCTCATATCCCGCATCATTCATCAGCGAGAACTGACGCGCCACAACGGCCATAATGGTATCCAGCGGCACCACATCGGAGTGGTAGCCAATGCCCGTACACGAAGTATGCAACGGGTCATCAAATATATCCTTACCCAGGTCCTTACCCAAAATATCGAGAAAGACCTTCTCACTGCCGGGGAAAAAATTCTGACGTATGCACGAGCGTGCGTAGTAGTAGTTATCGTCAGCAATATCTTTTTGGTACTCTGTCCAGCTTGAACGTTTCATCGTCTAATAGTGTTCGTTAGAATTTCGGGTATATACCTCCATAAAATATCTCTCATCGGCACCATCAAAACCCATCTCGCGTGCCTTGCGGTCGGAGTGCTGCTCAATATTGTCGAAGAAGGCCTTGCCTCCCGTTACCTCGAAGATTTTGTGTATCTCCTGCATCGTCTCATCGGAGCACTTACGCAGCGCCCCCGCACCCTCCTTGCCATAGACATCGGTGTAGCGACCATATACCTGCTCGTCGTTATCTAAAATCCAGCGCCAGACCGTACCCTGCTCAGGGTGCAGTTCGGGGCGTATGTTGCGAGGTGTAAGGCAGTAGCCCGTACGCAGAATATTATCGCCAATGGCACGTTTCAGGGCCAGCTGCTGACGACCCTTCTCGCTCTCGACGAAGAAGCCCAGCTTTTGCGACAAGGTGCGCAGAGCCTGAATGACATAGCCCGGGGTGTTGCCTCGCGGACAACGGGGACGGCAGGACATACACTCGCCGCAATACCATATTGTCTCGCCTTTGAGCAGCTCCTCTATCGCTTCATCATCCTGCGTCTGCACGATGCTCACTATCTGACGAGGGTCGTAGTTATATACCCCCGCAGCAGGACATACAGCCGTACAAACACCGCAGTTCATACATGCCGTAAGCCCCTCCAGGAGGCGTACATCCTCCATCAGCATATCGAAGTATTTTCCCATAATAAAAAAAGTAACTTTGCTCAGTGCAAAGTTACTATAAAGCCCTCACTTGGAAGGTAGTATAAATACCTATTTTATCGCTTATTTCCTGTCGTAGCACTCAAACGCAAATGGATAGGGATACTTCTCGCCGCAGGGATAAGCCTCACGGCTCACCAGCTGCCACCCGCTCTCACTCCACGCAGGGAATGAGGTGTCACCCTCATAGTCGTGCTCTACGCGCGTTAAGTAAATCCTGTCGGCGACATCCAGCGCCAGGGCGTAAATCTGCGCTCCACCAATGATGAATATCTCCTCCTGGGCAGGGAACATCGCCACAGCCTCCTCCAACGAGCGGGCCACCGTGCAACCCTCAATATGGTCGGCCGTACGGCTGATGACGACATTGGTACGGTTGGGCAGCGGGCGACCCAGCGACTCGTAGGTCTTGCGACCCATAATAACGGGATGACCCGATGTGGTACGCTTGAAGAAGCGCATATCCTCCGAGATATGCCACAGCAGTGCATTCTTATCTCCTATGACGCCGTTCTGTGCCACGGCAACGATTATGCTTACCATATCCTATAAGTTTAGAATGACATAGGGGCTTTGATGGTTGGGTGTGGGTCGTAGCCCTCCAACGTAAAGTCCTCGTAACGGAAGTCAAACACCGACTTGACATCGGGGTTAAGATGCATCTTGGGCAGGCTGCGAGGCTCACGCGAGAGTTGCTCATCGACCTGCTCCATATGATTGAGGTAGAGGTGTGTATCGCCCAGCGTATGAACAAACTCACCAGCCTCCAAGCCACATTCTCGGGCAATCATCATCGTAAGAAGTGCATAAGAGGCGATATTGAAAGGCACACCCAGGAAGGTGTCGGCGCTACGCTGATAAAGCTGGCACGAGAGCTTCCCGTTAGCCACGTAGAACTGGAACAGCACATGACAGGGAGGCAGAGCCATATCCTCAACATCGGCCACATTCCACGCCGAGACAATCATTCGGCGCGAGTCGGGGTTATGCTTTATGGTCTCTATGACCTGCTTCACCTGGTCAATCGCCTCGCCATTGGGGCGTCCCCAGCTGCGCCACTGATAGCCATAGACGTGATTAAGGTTACCATAGGCATAGCCTTCAATCGGAGAGGGTGTCTGCTGCTGCACGGCGACAAGAAACTCCTCCATCGCTATTGGCTCCACACCACTCTTGGCACATAGCTCCTTATAAAAGCGGTAGGCATCGTTATCCCAGATATGCACACCGTTATCAACCAGATATTTTATATTCGTGTCGCCCGCCAGGAACCATAACAACTCGTGTATAACACCCTTCAAAAAGACACGTTTTGTAGTAAGCAGGGGGAAGCCCTCACTTAGGTCGAAACGCATCTGATGCCCGAAGACGCTACGGGTACCTGTGCCCGTGCGGTCGCTCTTGACCACACCCTCGGTCTTAATTCTTCTTAGCAGGTCGAGATATTGTTTCATAAGAGGAAAGTTTTAAGTTCTATGTTGCCATCTCTATCCAACGCAGCATACTCCACATCGCCCTCCCACGCACTCAGAAACAGCACTCGAAGGGAAGGAGTTTGATAGCGGTAAGGATAGTGCATATGGCCAAATATGATGTAATCTACTCTGTTCTCTTTGTTATACTCCTCGGCATAATCTATAAGGAATTGCAGCGACTCCGCCGACACACCCTCTTTTGTGTGCGACTTACGCGACTTGCCACTCCACCACAAACCAAACTTCAACGCTAGGTCGGGGTGCACCAGCCACGAAAAGAGCCTGCGGGCAAGACGTGAGCGGAAGGTGGCATTCATCAGCCTAAGCAGCGGCTGTCCCTTGATGTTGGTATTATCGCCGTGCGCCACAAGCATACGCTTGCCGTACAACTCCACCTCCTGCGCCACAAGGCTGACCTCCACACCGCACTCCTTTTGCAGATAGTCCGACATCCACATATCGTGATTACCCGTGATAAGCACAACCTTTATGCCCTTGTCTGTTATCTCGGCCAGCTTGCCGAGCGTACGCACGAAGCCCTTGGGGATAACGCGGTTATACTCGAACCAGAAATCAAAAATATCGCCTACAAGGAATATACCCTCGGCATCGGCCTGCACCATATCGAGCCACGCAACAAAGCGTTGCTCGGTGCGACGACGCATCTGCTCGTCACCCGCACCAAGATGAACATCTGAGGCGAAGTAATACATCTCTAAATATGTTTTTTGATTTGAGCCGCAAGCTCCTCACCCACCATATTCTTGCCTACGATATTGCCTTTACGGTCGATAAGGAAATTGGCAGGCAGCCCAGTTACATTGTATGCGCCAAGTGCGGGTGATGACTCGCCCAGCAAGTCACAAACCGATATCCAGGGCAGCTTCTGCTCCTGCACGGCGTTAATCCACAGAGCCTTCGACGTGTCGATTGCCACCTGATAAATCTCAAAGCCCTGCTCTTTGTACTCGTTGTAAATCTCCTTCAAGTCGGCATTCATAGCATTGGCATTGCCCGCCACCACCGACCAGAAGTGCAGCAGCACAACCTTACCACTCAGCGACGAGAGGTTATGCTTGTTGCCATACATATCGGGCATAGATATCTCGGGGAAGTTTACAACCTTCATCTGTGAGATAAGATTCAGCTGCGCATCCATACGCGCTATCTGACTCTGCAAGATTGGCAGATAGGGGCTCTCAGGATATGTCTCCTTGATACCCTCCGCCACGGTGCGGTAGTAAATCACATCGGTATCGCCATTGAAGAGGTGCTGGTCGTTTGGCAGACGCTGATATAGCGCATATACTGCTGCGATGTTACCCTTGTTCTCAACAATGAAACGCAACTGCGAGCGTTTGATGGCATTGCGCAGCTGGGTGTACTCCTTGGCAAGTTCCAACTGCTGCCCATCGGCTTCACCTGCTGCATATCTCGACAGGATATTATTCAGTTTTATGACCCCATCGACATACTCCTTGTTAAAGGCGTGCAGCAACTCCGACTCCGCAGAGCCCTCAATGGTATAGTTACGCAGGATATTACCTGCGGCGCTGATTGTAACATCATCACCGGCAGCGAGCAGCAAAGGCACACGGTCACCATTGAAGATGATGTTGTAGAGCGTAGGGGTCTTGGCAACATCCTCCACCTGCAATGCAAAACTGCCATCATCGGCCAGCCTGACCGAGTCGATAAGCGTCTGTTCGAGGGTTGTGGTCTGCTCCAAATATACCATATTGGCCTCACTGCCAACAAAACGACCGGCAATCGTAACCTTTGAGTTATTGCACGAAGCAAACGCCAGGGCGAGAGCCACTATTACGAGATTTATATTCTTCATTCGTCTGAATTTATTATTTCTTGTAAAAGACAAATATAACAACTTTTTGAAAATAACGCAAATTGCGTCCAATAATTGCACCCCGACACATAAAAAGCACCGGAGTCGCTGCCGCACGCTATTTCTTCCTGCCTGACGATGCCTGACGGTTTTTCGAGTTGCTGTGCTGTGCCTTTGCACCCGATTTACTTGCACCACCCTTCTGTTGGGCACGATTTGTGCTCTTTGAGTTACGGGGCGAAAGGTGCTGTTTATAGTCATTTCGGAGGTTATTGATAGCCGTTTCATCAACCTCAATATCCCCTTTGGACATAATCTTTATATCTTTTATGATGGTTTCGTTATTAGGATGCTCCTGGTTATATTCAAAGCTCTTGGCTCGCATATATCGCGCTATCTGCTCCACCGCCACACCCTGCGCCTCGCGATTGGTCTCGGTGCGCAACTCACCAAGCATATGCGACACATACTTACCATAGTGCTTAAAGGGTATGCGCTCCTGTGAGTAGTGTAGTCTGTTGGGTATCATCTGCAACTCCTCACGCGTAGGACGAGGATATGGAGAATCTACATCTAACTGAAAATCAGACATAATAAAGAGGTGATCCCACAACTTGTGGGTAAAGTCGGCAGTATCTCGCAACAGCGGCTGCAAGTTACCCATTACGGCTATGACCGCTCGTGCCTGGGAGTTACGCTGCTCGCGGTCGGTGATTGTCATAAGGTGGTCCACCATCTCGTGGATGTGACGACCATACTCCGGAAGATAGAGTTTTCGACGTGTGTTGTTATAATTCTTTTTCATAAAAATTGGTTCGGTTTGTAATCTCGCCGCGTGTTAAGGCTGCAACAGGAAGCCCACGCAAGGAAAAGTTCAGTCGCAAGACATAAACCGTTTAGGATTAAAAAAGGTATCGCTGCTTAAAAGGTGGCTTGGTGCATCAAGATTGGAATCACCAAATAAAGCAATTACCTTTGGTAGTGCAAAGTAAGTGCAAATTTATCAAAAAACAAAATATGGCAAAGGTTTTAATTATCAATCAATCAAAAAGTATGCGAAACACTCTGCGCGAGAGGTTGGAGTTCGAGGGATTTGCCACCACGGTGGCGTGTCGTGACGAGATAAATGAGAATATGTGCTCGCGCTGCGGCTATGACGCCATCGTAGCGGCTGGCTCGGCTGACGACGTGGCATCATTAGGAGTTCCCTTTATTATAATATCCCCTTCGGGCTCGATTGACGGGGCAGTGGAGGCTGTGCGCGAAGGTGCCGAGGACTACCTCACCATGCCCGTCGATATGAACCGTCTGCTGGGCTCGCTGCGTCGCATAATCACTCGGGAGGAGGCTCCTCAGTGTGAGGCAGTAAAACCTCGCCGCCGTACTGTCACCTCAACCGAACATATCATAGGCTCCTCGTTGGAGATTGAGCACGTCAGGCAGCTCATAGATAAGGTTGCCCCCTCCGATGCGCGCGTACTCATCACGGGCGAGAACGGCACAGGCAAGGAGCTTGTTGCAAGGTGGCTGCATCTGAAAAGTGCACGCGCCGCAGCTCCTTTCGTCGAGGTTAATTGTGCCGCCATACCCTCCGAGCTTATCGAGAGTGAACTTTTCGGTCACGAGCGAGGGGCTTTTACCTCCGCCATAAAGCAACGCAAAGGCAAGTTCGAGCAGGCTAACGGAGGTACGCTGTTTATGGATGAGATTGGCGATATGTCACTCTCGGCGCAGGCCAAGGTGCTCCGCGCATTGCAGGAGCAGAAGATAAGCCGTGTGGGCAGCGATAAAGATGTCACGGTCGATGTGCGCGTCGTGGCTGCCACCAACAAGGATATTCGCGCCGAGATAGCAAAGGGCAACTTCCGCGAGGACCTCTACCACCGTTTGAGTGTCATACTGATAAAGGTACCACCCCTGCGTGAACGTGCAGGTGACATTGCCGAACTTGTAAACTACTTCATCGAGCAGATAGCTCAGGAGCACCACGCCGCACAGAAACGTGTAGATGCCGCAGCCGTAGAGGCGCTGAGCGAAATGCCGTGGACAGGCAACATAAGGGAGCTGCGCAACGTAGTGGAGCGGCTGATGATTCTCAGCGGCGAGAGCATCACGCTGCGCGACGTGGAGTTATATTGCTGACAATATTGTTTTGAGTTGCGCTGCGGAGTCGGCTATATGGTCGGCTCCCGCCTCCTCCAACTCTCTGCGTGAGCGGAAGCCCCAGCTAACACCCACCGACACAATGCCGGCACCCTGAGCGGTCTGTATATCGACAGCCGAGTCACCCACCATAACGCACTTTGAGCGCTCGACACCCGCAGCATCGAGGATTAAATCCACCAGAGCCGTATCGGGCTTTAACGGCACACCCTCGCGGTTGCCGCAAATCATCACAAAATCTATATCGGGGAAGAATTTCCTTATCAGCTTCTCTGTGCCTGCCTGAAATTTATTCGACGCAACAGCCAGCTTGACACCCTCAGCAGCAAGCCCCCGAACGAGCTCCTCAACCCCCTCGTAAGGGTGTGTGCAGAGGTCTATGTGGTCAATGTAGTAATCGACAAAGTCACGGCGCGCTGCCGCAACATACTCCGCCGTACGCAACTCGGCAGGCAGAGCCCTCTCGACCAATCGCATAATGCCGTTGCCCACAAACGAGCAGTAGTCATCGTAACTATGCGTAGGCAAGCCCCTGAGGCTGAGCATATGGTCACACCCTGCCGCCAGGTCGCCTATGGTGTTAAGCAGCGTGCCGTCAAGGTCAAATATAACGAGTTTGTTATTCATCGCTCTCGGAGTGTTTATATATCTTCCAGCCCAATGCCGCAACAAGGATTGACATCAAGGGGCTGACAATATTGAATATGCAATAAGGCATATAGGTAAGCGTTGCAACGCCAAGCACGGTCGATTGTGTCATTCCGCACGAATTCCAGGGTATAAGCACCGACGTAACCGTTGCCGAATCCTCAACGCTGCGGCTCAGGAGGCGGTTTTCAAGATTGCGCTGGCGGTAGAGCTGGCGGAACAGATTTCCCGTGAGGATGATTGAGATATATTGATCTCCTGTTGCCATATTAAAGAATATACCCGAGCCCACGGTAGAGCCCACGACACTCACCGTGCGGCGAGCCATACGCAGGAATATCTGCGACAGGGCCGACAACATACCGCTGCCATACATCACACCACCAAAGCACATGGCGCACGTTATGAGCCATATTGTATCCATCATTCCTCCCATACCGTTTGTGGCAATGAGCGTATTCAGAAGCTCATTGTCGGTTTGAATGGAGGTGGATGTTGTCACCGAGATTACCACAGCCTTGAAAGCTTTGAGAGCCGAAAAGGTATCCGTCTGAGCTATCTGCAAGGTTATCTCGGGCTGCGCCACCACCATAGTTATTGCCGCCATAAAAGCCGACGCAAAGAGCGTAACGATAGCGGGCAACTTCTTGGCAATAAGCAACCCCGTAATCAACGGCACGATAAGCAGATAGGGCGATATGTTAAATGTCTGCTCAATACTCTGCTCGATGGCTATCGAATCGGCAAGAGATGCCGAGGCCCCATTTATACCCGCCACGATAAAGACCACAATGGCAATGATGAACGAGGGAGTAGTTGTCAGCAGCATATACTTTATGTGCGTAAAGAGCGGCACCTCGGTCGTTGAGGATGCCAAGACCGTCGTATCGCTCATAAGCGACACCTTATCGCCAAAGTATGCGCCCGAGATTATGGCTCCTGCCACCCAGCCATCGTCAAAGCCCATAGCTCGGCCTATACCCATAAGGGCGACACCTATGGTAGCAATGGTCGTCCACGAGGAGCCCGTGAGCAGCGACACCACAGCACATATTATGCACGAGGCAGGCAGAAATACCGAGGGATGCAGAATCTTCAAGCCATAGTAAATGAGCGTCGGTATAATTCCACTTGCCATCCACGTCCCTGCTATGGCACCGATGAGCAGCAGGATGAGCAGCGCAGGCGTTGCACTGCGCATATTCTCCACTATGGCATCCTCCAACCTCTGCCACTTGATGCGATAAACGCCTATGGCGAGGGCTGTACACACAGCCGAAGCAGAGAGCAGTGACAGCTGACTACCTCCCGCTATGGCATCGCCACCGAAGATATGGATGGTAAGAGCCAATAGCACAACCAGCACCGCCAGCGGAACAAGCGCCACAGCAACCGAAGGGGTCTTTGTATGTGAGTTTTTCATATTCAAAAAGTTAAACCGTCGCAAAGATACTCAAAACAAAGAAAACCCAAAGGGTTTAACAAAAAAGATGCACGGCAAAGGGAACATTTGCAAGATTTTTTTCTATATTTGATGAAGTTTGATATAGAATTTATGATTATCAAACCTTTAAGAAGAACTCGCGTGAGAATTGGCAATGGATAAGAAAAAATACGATTGTCTGGCTGAGCCATATTCATCACGCTTTTCAAATAACTCTTTTATTATCTGATTACAAAAGTACAAATTATTTTTCAAATCGAAGCATCTATAGGCAGGAATATTACTATCCTGCAAAAGAAAATGACATAACAGATTCGTAGCCGAGTTCACCAAACCACAGGCAAAGGTAACTCGTGTTCTTTTCGTCCAAGCAAGGTCAAGCCCTGCGGGTGTCGTGGAAAAATCATCCTCGCCCCGTGGGGCTTTCTGTATTT
>JAZUMN010000048.1:0-33912 GCA_045603645.1 Alistipes sp.
AAAGGGCAATATGAAAGACGCATATACGCATCTTTTCGCTGCTTAAACCAAAATACAACAAAATTATCGCTCGTTTATCTCAATCTTATATAAACTCCAAAAAAAAGCCTGCCTAACTCTTTTCATTGTTAGACAGGCTCCAATATCAATATAGAACAATGACTACTCCACAGGGATATCTTTATTTACATTCTTCGAACCTACAAGAGCGTAGAAGAGCATGTATGCCAAGCAAGCGATAATGAGCCAGTAGCTGTTGATAAAGCCAAAGGTATCGGCTACGAAGCCCTGAACGAATGGCAGGATACCACCACCGCACACCATAGTCATAAAGATACCTGATGCCAGAGGAGTATATTTACCCAAGCCCTCGGCTGCAAGGTTGAAGATTGCACCCCACATGATTGATGTACAGAGACCGCACAAGAACATAAATACCATACTCATAGGAATCTTGGCTGCAATAACAGGAATAGTAACTGTTACGCTCTCAGGGATGTACATAATGGCGAGGATAAAGACGATAGCCATAATACAAGTAGCAGCAAGCATAGCCTTTGAAGATACCTTGCCACCGATTGCACCACCAATCAAACGGCCACACATCATAAGGAACCAGTAGAAACCTACGATTGTACCTGCGATGGCTGGACCTACCCACGAGAGGTTAGACATATAGAGGTTCGCAATATTAGGAATACCTACCTCAACACCGATGTAGAAGAAGATAGCGGCAGCACCCAATACAAAGTGACGGAATGACATTGGGCCGTGAGGGTCCTTAGCTACCTTACCTGCCTTGCGGGCAGCCTTCTCCTCGGCAGTCTCCATATGAGGCTCAGGGATGTTCGAGAGGCCGATGATGATGAATGCCAACACGAAGATAGCAAGGGCGATAAGCATACCTGGAACGGCGTCTGAAACCTTGGCAGTCTCAACAGAACCACCGATAAGGTAACCTACCAGGATAGGAGCGATTGTACCACCGATAGAGTTGCAAGAGCCGCCCAACTGAATGAGCTGGTTACCACGGTTACCACCGCCACCCAAAGTGTTAAGCATTGGGTTTACAACGATGTTAAGCATACACATTGTAAAGCCGGCGATGAAGGCTCCCAGGACGTACACACCGAAGGCGATAGATGGACTTACATAACCCGATGCGAGCTGTATGCCTACACCGACGATACCAATTACAATCGCAAGCAACGAGGTGAACTTGTAACCCTTACGCTTCAAGATAAGGCCTGCTGGGATACCCATACAAGCATAAGCGATGAAGTTTGCCAGCGTACCGAGCTGTGCCATAGCGTTTGATGCACCAAACTGACTCTTAACGATAACACCCATAGAACCAGCGAAGTTGGTCACAAAGGCAATCATGAAGAAGAGCAAAAACATCACGCCAATGGCGAGAACATTACTGTTTTGTTTTTTTTCCATAATAGTTTTTGATTAGTTAATTAAGTGATAATGTCAATACCTTTTTCTCTCCTATTCCTCTTGTTTTCTGTCTCTCTCGTTTTATCTGTCTCTCTCAGCTACAAAGGCACACAGGTTTACGAGTGCCGTGCGGTATGGCGAGTCGGCATACTTTGCCAGGATGGATGTAGCACGGTCTATGTAGGTCTGCATCGTGCGCGCCGCCATAGCCAGGCCTCCCGTAGCCTCGACAACACCCTGCAAGAAGTCCACCGCCGACTCATCCGTCGAGCATTGGTTCAACTTATCGAGCAGCTGCAAACGCTCAGCCGATGAGCACTGCTCCAATACCTCGATAAGCGGAAGGGTTATCTTGCCCTCACGCAGGTCGTTGTTGGCAGGCTTGCCCGTATTCGAGGAGCGGCTGTAATCGAGTATGTCGTCCTGAATCTGGAACGCTATACCCAACGCCTCGCCGAAGCGACGCATCTGCTCCACATCCTCACGGCTGGCCATAACCGACAGTGCTCCCGCCGAGGCGCTGACGCTAATGAGGCTGGCAGTCTTTTTGTAGATTATCTCCAAATATGATGCCCGTGTCGTGCTCTTGTCGTTTGTGTGCTGACTCTGCAAAATCTCACCCTCGCACAGCGTAGCCACCGAGCCTACGATGTGAGAGACCAAATCGTATTGCGCACTCTCCATACCGACACTCATCGTGCGGGCCAGCAGATAGTCGCCCAACACCACGGCATTGCGCGACTGCCACAAGGCATTCACCGAGGGACGGCCACGACGCTCATCGGAAGAGTCGATAACATCGTCGTGAATGAGCGAGGCGGTATGCAGCATCTCGACCATAAGCGCAGCCAGATAGGTGCGCTTGGTGCAGATGCGCTCGCCCTCGACCCACTCTCGGGTGTTGGCCGACGAGGTGAGTGCCGAAGCAAGCATAACTATAATGGGGCGGATATTTTTACCATGAGTTGTCAATACATACTCCAACATTTCAGCCATCAGCTTCCCGTCGGAGGAGAACCTGCTACGTAAAAAATCCGCGAAAGCAGTTAAATCTGAGGCTATTGGTGTACGAATTGAATCAAGTGTTACCATAATTTCGACTTTATGCGCAATATACGCTTTGCAAATATAGTAAATTTTCGCAATTACCCACTAAAAAAAGGAATGTTTTTCGTAACTTTGACGCTGTAAATTATAAAAACGATGAATTTTCGCTCTATCAAACCAAAGAACATATTGGCTGCGGTAGTTACCGTGATGCTGTTTTTTGTTCTGGCAGCACTATATTTTGCCCCTCAGCTATCGGGTGAGAAGCTCGTGCAGCACGATGTACAGCAGTATGAGGGTATGTGCAAGGATATCCTGGAAAACCGCAACCTCACGGGTGAGGATGCCCAGTGGACAGGCCGTATGTTTGGAGGTATGCCCGCCTACCTTATCAATGTGAAATATCCGGCACAGGCCGTCAAGGGCACGATAGGCAAGCTGACGAATATCATTGATATACCCATCTCGCTGCTCTTCTTCTCGATGGTGGCTATGTGGGTGGCACTGCTGATGATGGGCATAAGCCCCTGGATAGCACTTGTGGCGGCCATAGCCTACGGCTTCTCGACATACTCGATACTCATCATCGGCGCAGGGCACATAACCAAGGTGTGGGCGATGGTCTATGCTCCGCCTATGGTGGCAGGAGCCTGGTGCACGCTCAGGCGTAACGTGTGGGTAGGAGCCACACTGACAGCACTCTTCACCTCGCTCGAAGTGGGTGCCAACCATCCGCAGATAACCTACTACTTCCTACTGGTTATGGCTGCGATGTGGCTCAGTGAATGCATATACTCCTTCAAGGAGAAGGCAACGAAAGACTTTGCCAGGCGCACCCTGATACTGCTGGCGGCGGGCATTGTGGGCGTAGGCTCGAACTTCGCTCCGCTGTGGTACACCATGCAGCACACCAAGGAGACTACGCGTGGCGGCTCGGAACTCACGGCAGCAGATGCCACAAGCGGCAAGGATGGACTTGACTTGGAGTATGCTACGGCGTGGAGTTACGGCAAGGGCGAGAGTCTCAATATGTTTGTACCCGACTTTATGGGCGGCTCCTCGGCCGATACCTTCGCCGAGGATGGTGCCGTTGCCTCATCGCTCAGAGAGTATGGCATTGAGGACTTTGCACAATATCTGCCCCGCTACCGTGGCACACAACCCTACACGGCAGGTCCCACATACTTAGGTGCGGCGGTTGTATTCCTTGCCTTGTTCGCACTTTTCGTGTTGCCCGACAGGATGAAGTGGTGGATTGCGGGGGCCTCCGTATTGGCACTTTTGATGTCGTGGGGCAACAACTTTATGTGGTTTACTGAGCTGCTGTTTAACTTTCTGCCCGGATATAACAAATTCCGAACACTCTCGATGGCTCTCGTTGTGGTGCAGTGGAGCGCGCCGCTGCTCGCTGCGCTCGGTCTGGCGCATCTGTTTAAGAATCACGCTGACACACGTCGCCTGCGCCGTGCCATAGCGTGGGCTGCGGGCCTTACGGGCGGAGTGTTGGTGGTGATGATTATCGGAGGCAGGTCCTTGGGTGACTTTGGTATGCAGGAGAGTGGCGAGATGCTGCGAGGGCAGTTCTACCAGATGTTGCAGCAGAGCAACGCCGAGGAGTATATCAAGCAGGGGCTGCACGAGCAGCTGGCATGGGACACCGCCTCGGCTATGGCCGACGAGCGTGCCGAGGTTATGCGTGCCGATGCGTGGCGCTCACTTTTGTTTGTGTTGCTTGCCGCAGGTGCTCTATGGGCATTCGTCGAGCGACGACTCATAACCAGGCCCGCGATGCTGTGCGCCGTGCTGGCGGTGGTGGTGGCGACAGACCTTATAGATGTCGATTTCCGCTACCTGGGCTACGAGAACTTTGTGGAGTCTCGCTCTGTAAAGATAAAGCCCACCGAGGCAGATAAACACATCCTGCAAGACAAAGACCCTGCATACAGGGTGCTGAACCTTGCGGTGTCGCCCTTCAACGACGCCACAACGTCGTACTTCCACCGCTCGGTAGGCGGCTATCACGGAGCGAAGCTTGCACGTTATCAAGACCTTATAGACAACCACCTCTCGAAACTCAACGAGGGCGTGCTCGATATGCTCAACGTGCGTTATATAATAAATGGCAAGACGGAGGAGGATGTCATCGTGCGCCCCACAGCCAACGGTGCGGCGTGGACGGTAGAGAATATCGTGCGTGCAGACTCACCCCGACAGGAGATAGAACTCCTGGGCAGGATTGACACCCGCCACGAGGCGGTGGTGAGTGAGGAGTTCCTGCCCGAGAACTTCAACCTCTCGCAGGGTAGCATAACGCTGAAAGAGTATCGTCCCAACTACCTGCGTTACGAGACTCAGGCGCAGGGCGATAGCTTCGCCGTATTCTCGGAGATTTACACCGCCCAGGGGTGGCGCGCCTTTATCGATGGCGAGGAGGTGAAGCCACTGCGTGCCGACTACCTGCTGCGAGCATTGGAACTCCCCGCAGGCAAGCACACCGTAGAGTGGCGTTACCGCGCACCACATTGGGCTCTTATTGAGGGCATAACCCTTGCCTTCTCACTGATTGTGTTAGTGGCTACTGTTTTAATCGTAATAATACCCTTTATCAATGCGCGACGACAAAAGACTCAGGCGTAAGGTACGCCGCTCGTACATAGTATCGACCATCAGCATCTCGATGGTGCTCTTTCTGCTGGGCTCGGTAGGTTATATGCTTACAGCAGCCCTCACCACAGCCCACACACTGCGCAGCAGCATAACCCTGTCGGTGGAGCTCGGCGACAACCTTGGCGAGCAGCAACGTGAGGCTGTGAAGGCCGAGATTGAGCGGATAGAGGGCGTGGAGAGCATAACTTTCCTGGCCAAGGAGTCAAAGATTGAGGATGCGGAGTTCAGACGTATGTTCGCCGCCGAGATTGAGAGCATACTGGAAGAAAACCCCCTGCGCAATAGTTTTGAGGTGAGCATAGCCACCTTCGACAGGGCTGCGGCAGATGTCATTGTCGAGAGGCTCGGCAGCATCAAGGGAGTGGAGTATGTTGCCTACCCCGCCTCGACAATAGAGCAGCTGCACTCCTCACTGCGCAAGATTACAATCATACTCATAGCCTTTGGCGGGGCGCTGCTGCTGATATCCATAATACTGCTCAACAACACCATACGCCTTGCTATATTCTCACGTCGCTACCTTATAAACACCCTGAAACTTGTCGGGGCGACCAAGGGCTACATAAAACGCCCATTCCTTGCAACGGCAGCCAAGCAGGGCCTGTGGGCAGGCATCATTGCAAGCCTGCTCTTCGCGGCTTCGCTGGCAGGACTCAGCGAGGCTATGCCCGAGCTTATCTCCACGGCAGAGCTGATAAAGGCGGGCATTGTCGTGGGGGCGATGATTGTATCGGGTTTGGTAATCTCGTTACTCTTTACGAACTTTGCAGTGGGCAAGTTTGTCAATATGAAGTCTAACAAAATATATCTTTATTAACCACAACTGATTATGTTCAAACGACTTATAGAAAAATTCAACTCCACGCAGGATAAGCACGACGGCCAGATGCCTCTCGCTTTGAAGAACTACATCCTGATAGGCATAGGACTCCTTGTAATCATCCTGGGTATGGTGCTGATGTGTGGCGGAGGCAGCCAGAGCCCCGACGAATTTAACTACGATATGTTCTCGTGGCGACGCATAACCCTCGCCCCCATCCTTATCGTGGGCGGCTTTGCCTTTGAGATATATGCCATAATGAAGAAATTTTAGTGCACGCAAATGACCGTTATTGAATCAATCATCCTCGGTGCCGTGCAGGGTCTGACCGAGTTTCTGCCCGTCAGCAGCAGCGGGCACCTGCAAATAGCCAAGGTGTTGCTTGGCGTGGAAATTCAAGAAAACCTCCTCTTCGATGTGACGCTGCACGCCGCCACGGTACTCAGCACCATTGTCATACTGTGGAGCGAGGTTAAACATCTGATAGTGGGCATCTTCTCGCGTAAGTTCAATCAGGAGCAGGCCTACGTTCTGAAACTCCTCCTCTCGATGATTCCCATAGGCATCGTGGGCTTTGCATTCAAGGATGAGATAAACGCCATGCTCGACTCGCAGCACATCCTCGCCATTGTGGGTGCTATGTTGCTCCTCACAGCGGCACTTCTCTCGTTTGCCTACTATGCACGCCCCCGCACCAAGGAGACAATCTCCTACCGTGACGCCTTCATCATAGGCCTGTCGCAGGCTGTGGCGGCTATGCCGGGTCTGTCGCGCTCGGGCACAACCATAGCTACGGGCATACTGCTCGGCAACAAGAAGGCTGCCGTAGCACAGTTCTCGTTCCTGATGGTGCTGGCCCCAATTCTGGGCGAGATGCTGCTGGAAGTAGTTAGCGGCGAGATGACATTCAACTCCATTGGGGTGCTGCCTTTGGCGTGCGGCTTCCTCTCGGCATTTGTGGTGGGATGCCTGGCGTGCCGATTTATGATTAACATCGTTACACGAGGCAAGCTCATCTGGTTTGCAGTATATTGCGCCATTGCGGGTGTGGTTGCCATCGCAAGTAATATCTTATAATATTTGACTATGACCCAAACAGAGTCGCTCAGCGACATCGATTTCAAGGAGGGCTACATCGCCGTCATCGACAAGCCTTTGGAGTGGACATCGACCGATGTGGTGAGGAAGATAAAGTTCGCCCTGCAACACTTAGGTTACAAGAAGATCAAGATAGGCCACGCCGGCACACTCGACCCCCTGGCCACAGGCGTTCTGCTGGTCTGCATAGGCAAGGCTACAAAGATGGTCAATGCCCTGCAAGCCGAGGAGAAGGAGTACATCGCCGAACTGGAACTTGGAGCCTCAACGCCAAGTTACGATATGGAGCACCCCATAGACAAGCGCTACCCCACCGAACACATCACTCGCGAAGGGTTGGAGCAGGCTCTCACAGCACTCTCGGGCGAGAGGTTGCAGGCACCACCCATCTACTCGGCAAAGAAGGTCGAGGGCGTCAGAGCATACGAGTTTGCACGTGCAGGCGAGGAGGTGGAGTTGAAGAAGGCCCTGATAAATATCTACGAGATGGAGATTCTCGATTTGCAGATGCCTCTGATGAAAATCAGGGTACGTTGCAGCAAGGGCACCTACATACGCTCGCTGGCTCACGAGATAGGCGAGGCTGTGGGCAGCGGAGCATACCTCAGGTCATTGCGTCGCACCCGCAGTGGCGGCTTCACGGCGGAAAATGCGTGGAATTTGCAGGATTTTCTCGAAAAATTGAGGGTCACTGAAACAAAATAGCATTTTTTTCGTATATAAATTGATATTTGTGTCTTTCACAACTAAGCGAGAAGAAAATTATGAAGTTATCTCAGTACGGATATGAGTTCTCTCCCGAGATGCTCGCCAAGTATCCAACCGAAAATCGTGACGAGTCACGTCTTATGGTCATCAACCGTGCTACGGGCACCATCGAACACCGCGTCTTTAAGGATATAATCGAATATTTTGACGAGAAGGATCTCTTCCTCTTCAACGACACCAAGGTATTCCCCGCACGCCTTTATGGCAACAAGGAGAAGACAGGCGCCGAGATTGAGATATTCCTGCTGCGTGAGCTCAACAGCGAACTGCGCCTGTGGGATGTCATCGTGGACCCGGCAAGAAAGATTCGTATAGGCAACAAACTATACTTCGGTGATGACGACATGATGGGTGCTGAGGTAATCGACAACACCACCTCACGCGGCCGCACGCTGCGCTTCCTCTTCGACGGCTCGTACGAGGAGTTCAAGGAGGCTCTCTACCGCTTGGGCGAGACCCCTCTGCCACGCTGGGTTAGGGAGAAGGTGGATCCCGAGGATGCCGAGCGCTACCAGACCATATTTGCCAAGCACGAAGGCGCCGTGGCAGCACCTACGGCGGGTATGCACTTCTCGAAGCACCTGCTCAAACGTATGGAGATTAAGGGTATCGAGCGCGGCTTTGTCACCCTGCACGCAGGCTTGGGTAACTTCCGCACCGTGGATGTAGAGGATTTGTCGAAGCACAAGATGGACTCCGAGCAGTTTGTCGTGACGGAGGAGGCTGCCGAGCTGGTGAACTCCACAAAGCGTGAGGGTCACAAGGTGGTAGCCATAGGCACAACCGTTATGCGTACCATCGAGACAGCCGTATCGACAGGCGGTATGATTAAGGCTATGTCGGGCTGGACAAATAAGTTCATCTTCAACCCTTACGACTTCACGGTGGCAAATGCTATGGTGTCGAACTTCCACCTGCCCGAATCCACTCAGCTGATGATGGTGGCAGCCTTCGGAGGTTACGACCGCATAATGAATGCCTACGAGATAGCACGTCAGGAGGGCTATCGCTTTGGTACTTATGGTGATGCAATGCTGATTCTGTAAGATTTTTTACTCTCACAGAACTTTCAGCAACACTTACTATGGAAAAAATTTATTATCTTTGCATACTATAAAACAATAAATAACTATGGCTTCACGCAAAATCCTTTACGTTTGTCAGGAGATTATGCCCTACCTGCCCGAGACCGAGCTCTCGGCGCTGTGTCGTCAGCTGGCGCAGGCGATGCAGGAGAGGGGCAATGAAATCCGCACGTTTATGCCTCGCTATGGTTGCATCAATGGGCGCCGCCACCAGTTGCATGAAGTAATCCGCCTGTCGGGTATGAACCTGATAATTGACAACAACGACCATCAGCTCATCATCAAAGTTGCGTCAATACCTTCTGCCCGCATTCAGATATATTTTATCGATAACGACGACTACTTTGCCCGCAAGGCTGTTCTGTGTGACGCCGAGGGTGCGGAGTTTGCCGACAACGACGAGCGTGCCATATTCTTCGCCCGCGGTGTGTTGGAGACTGTGCGTAAGCTCAACTGGTCACCTTCGATTGTGCACTGCTCGGGTTGGATGTCTGCCATCGTGCCCATCTATTTGAAGAGAGTGTTCCACGACGACCCGCTGTTCCGCGATGTCAAGGTTGTGGTGTCGCTCTGTGACGATAAGTTCTCACAGCCTCTGAACGAAAACCTTATGGAGCGCATTGCAAAGGAGGGTGTCGAGGACGAGAAGTTAAGCGAATTATCACTCCCCACATACGAAAATCTGTATCGCTACGTTATGGATTATGCCGACGGCATTATCATCGCCTCGCAGAAGGCCGAGCCTGCGCTTGTAGAGTATGCTCGTCAAAGCGGCAAGCCTCTGTTGGAGTGGCAGAATCCCGAGTCGGCGGAGTGTTTCGATAATTATAACCGTTTTTATGAAAATTTGTAACAAGATAAATAGTTGGCTTACGGCAGTTGCTATCGTTGTGGTGACTGCTGTTGCAACATTTAGCGGCTGCACCACCGTTGCCGATTATACACTGGGCGAGGAGTTCGCTCCGGGCCATCAGCAGATGCTGCTGCGCCACAGGGTGTATAAGGATGGTAAGTTAACCATCTCGGGCGATAACCTCACTCCAAACGAGAAGGAGAGCACACCCTGCAAGATATTCCAGACACGCCTGTTCCGCACCGACTCGGTGAGCACAAGGTCGCTGGGGAAAGTATATCTGGGACATCAGAGGGATGCACGCTTTGGCGACCGCACATTCAGCTTCACGGGTCAGATTCTGCATATGAAGAGTGTGGACAGCGTAAAGGGCTTCGGCTTCCGCCCTATGCACGACTCTACGATGCTGGTCTTTGCGGTGGATACCTTTGCCGGCGACACCACAAAGCCTGCCAAGTATAACATCTATGCCCTTACGAGCAACATCGTTAAGGAGGGTACCAAGGACACTATGTACTACGCCAACTACGACCCTCGCCGCGAGGGTGCGTTGGAGAGTGGTGCCGAGCCCATCTTTACCTTCACCTTCCCCGACCAGGACAACGGTATCTACACAACCTCAAAGAGCCTGCGTCTGAAAGAGACCGAGGCAGGCAAGGCATTTATTGACAAGCTGTTATGCCGAACTACGCTTGACAAGGATGGTATGGCGACCGACAACGTCAGGGCGTATGCTTCGGACTCGGCCTTTGTACACAACTTCTACGGCCTGCACATTGAGTTTGCCGAGCAACCTGAGGAGGATGGAGCTGTTTATGCATTCACCTCTACGGGCACAGGAATACGCGTTATGGGCCGCTCACGTAATGCGGGAGCTGACGCCGACATCATTGCCGACACTATCGATATGACGTATAAGTTCAAGGATAGCAACGCTACAAAGTTTGGCAACCTCAGTGCACAAAACGTGACGTACGATTTCTCAGGCTCAGAGCTTGCAAACCATGTCATCGACGAGGAGGCTGAGAACCGCAGCGAGGTGGAGATAGGTTATATTGACGGCTGCGCAGGCGTCTATACCGAGTTGCACCTTACCGACGAGTTCCTGCACTCGCTGCGCAACATACACGGTGGCAATACCGACTATGTGTCGGTGGCAATCAACCAGGCGGCGTTGAAGATATACATCGAGGGTGCAGAGTATGACTATACTCAGATGGACCCGATAACGATGTCGCACAAGTTAAATGCTGCCATTGGTCGTCTGGGCATATACTCCGACTACAAGACCCTGACAGCCATACCCGACTACCTCTATATGCAGGAGAGTTCGGGTGTGCTGTACTACAACGGTTATATGAACCGCAGCCTTGCGTGCTACGATATGAACATATCATCGTATATGCAGGCTCTGGCAAATGCGGTGCTTAAACTGGAAGAGGATGAGAATGGCAATGTCGATTTCGGGGAGCTCTCGGTGCCTCGCACCTTGTACCTTGCTCCCGAAGCATACGACCGCTTCACGCTCCGCAGGTCGGTAGTGCAGGGTTGCAACGAGACCTCGCCCGCAACCATACAGCTTGACCTAACTTACACATTGGTAAAATAATACGAAGTGAAATCACGGCAAACCTAAGTTCTCTTAGGTTTTGTCGTATTAAAAGATACAGAACATGCACGAAAACTTAGTCATCGTAGAGTCCCCCGCAAAGGCAAAGACCATAGAGAAATTTTTAGGCAAGGACTACGTTGTAAAGTCGAGTTTTGGACATATACGCGACCTCTCGAAGAAGGGTCTCGGCATAAAGATTAAGGAGCAGTTCACCCCCGACTATGAGGTGCTGCCCGACAAGCAGCGTGTTGTCGAGGATTTGGCGAAGATGGCAGCATCGGTCAAGACCGTGTGGCTGGCATCCGATGAGGACCGCGAGGGAGAGGCTATCGCCTGGCACCTGGCAGAGGTACTGAACCTGCCCGTGGACAAGACCAAACGTATTGTCTTCCACGAGATTACCAAGAACGCCATACTCAACGCCATTGACAACCCCCGCACAATAGATATGAACCTGGTGAATGCGCAGCAGGCACGTCGTGTGCTGGACCGCATCGTAGGCTTCGAGCTCTCGCCCGTGCTGTGGAAGAAGGTGAAGCCCGCCCTGTCGGCAGGTAGAGTGCAGAGCGTTGCCGTGAGACTCATCGTCGAGCGTGAGCGCGAGATTATAGGCTTCAACTCAACCCCTTACTTCCGCGTTGTGGCGCAGTTCTACCCCGCAGCCGATGAGGGCAAGACGCTCTTCAAGGCCGAGCTGTCGCACCGCTTCGACACCAAGGCTGAGGCTGAGGCATTCCTGCAAAGCTGCGTAGGTGCTACCTTCGCCGTATCGAAGGCCGAGGAGAAGCCCGTGAAGCGTTACCCCGCAGCACCTTTCACCACCTCGACACTTCAACAGGAGGCGGGCCGCAAGCTGGGTATGAGCGTGTCGCAAACGATGAACGTCGCACAGCACCTCTACGAGCAGGGTCTTATTACCTATATGCGTACCGACTCGGTAAACCTCTCGGTGCAGGCCATTGCGCAGTGCAAGAAGGAGATTTCAAACCTCTTTGGCGAGAAGTACTCTGCGGCGCACAACTACAAGACCAAGACCAAGGGCGCACAGGAGGCTCACGAGGCCATACGCCCATGGTATATTGACCGCACCTCGATTGAGGGCACGGCGGCAGAGAAGAAGCTCTACGACCTTATCTGGAAGCGCACCGTAGCATCGCAGATGGTGGCCGCCGAGGTGGACCGCACAACGGTAGTGATAGATATGAACGGCGGCAAGGAGCAGTTCGTAGCCAATGGCGAGGTTGTTCGCTTTGATGGCTTCCTGCGCCTGTACTCGGAGTCGCAGGATGACGACCAGCAGACCGAGAATGCCGAAGCTATACTTCCAAAGATGGAGGTCGGTGAGGCTGTGCTGGCGTCACAGGTTGTTGCCACCGAACGTTTCACGATGGCTCCCGCACGTTATAACGAGGCATTGCTCGTGAAGCGTTTGGAGGAGCTGGGCATTGGCCGTCCTTCAACCTACGCGCCGACCATTACCACAATTATCAACCGTGGCTATGTCGTGAAGCAGAACAAAGAGGGTCAGAAGCGTCAGTACTCCTCACTCACACTCTCGGCATCGGGCAAGATTTCCGAAAAGACACATACCGAGAGCTTTGGCAAGGAGAAGAACCGCCTGGCACCTACCGATATAGGTATGTTGGTGAATGACTACCTGGAAGGTCAGTTCGCCGAGATTATGGACTACCACTTCACGGCTTCGGTGGAGAAGGAGTTTGACCACATAGCCAATGGAGAGATGACCTGGCACGATATGATTGACCGCTTCTACTCTCCTTTCCATACTATGGTGGACAAGGCTATGGAGACGCAGACGGACAAAAATTCGCAGGTGCGCCTCTTGGGCGTTGAGCCGAGCACAGGTCTTGCCGTGAAGGCCCGCATAGGTCGCTATGGCCCTATGGTGGAGATTGAGTCGGGCGATGGCGGCAAGAGCCGTTTCGCATCGCTGAAAAAGGGACAGCTCATAGAGTCGATAACATTGGAGGAGGCCTTGGAGCTCTTTGCTCTGCCACGCAACCTGGGCAAGTACGAGGGTGAGGATTTGATGGTCGGCATAGGTAAGTTTGGCCCTTATGTGCGTTACGGCAACAACTTCGCATCGCTCGCCAAAAGCGACGACCCCTACACCATCCAGTATGAGCGCGCAGTAGAGCTTCTCAGCGAGCAGAAGGCTCAGGCAGCCAGGGCGGCGGCACCGCTCAGAACATTCGCCGAGGACAAGGATATGGTAATCAAGAGTGGTCGCTACGGCGCCTACATTGCCTACAAGGGTAAGAACTACCGCCTGCCACACGGCAAGAAGGTTGAGACCATAACCTTCGAGGAGTGTCAGAAGGTTGTAAGCACACCCAAGAAGAGCAAGTAGCCGTGTTGTAGCAATCCACCTCACGCACAACTTAAACTAATTGAGAATAAGTTAATAACTATAAAACCAAAGTACTATGAAGAACATTGCACTTGTAGCAGCCATTCTCTTCGGCATCACTACCTCTGCATTTGCGCAGACCGAGGGTTATCAGTTTACCGACAAGAAGGTCGTAAAGACTGTGCCCATCACAAACCAATACCGCAGCGGCACCTGCTGGTGCTTCTCTACCCTCTCGTTCCTGGAGGAGGATATCATCGCCTTTGGAGGCGAGGAGATGACCCTGTCGCAGATGTGGGTTGTACGTCACGCCTACTTCGACAAGGCCATCAAGTTTGTGCGTCTGCACGGACACCTTAACTTCGCCGTAGGCGGTGCTGCACACGACGTTACCGAGATGATTAAGAAGTACGGCATCGTACCCTTGGAGGCATACCCTGGTTACAACTACGGTACTACAATGCCTGAGTTCGGCGAGATTGACGCCGTATTGGAGGGCTATGTAAATGCCATCATCAAGAACGAGAACGGCAAGCTCACCACAGCGTGGATAAACGGCCTGAACGCCATCCTCGACGCCTACTTCGGCGTACGCCCCGAGAAGTTCACATACAAGGGCAAGGAGTACACTCCAAAGTCATTCGCCGAGTCGTTACCCGTGAAGATGGAGGACTACATCGAGTTCACATCCTTCACTCACCACCCATTCTACACAACCTTTGCGTTGGAGGTACCCGACAACTGGATGTGGCACGAGATGTATAACGTACCTCTTGCCGAGATGACCGAGATTGTGGAGGCTACGTTGGAGGCCGGTCACCCTGTTGCGTGGGGTACAGACGTGAGTGAGAAGGGTTTCAGCGGCAGCAAGGCCATTGGTGTTATCCCCGAGGCTGCCGAGAAGAATATGATTGGCTCGGATGCCGAGAAGTGGGGCAAGCTCTCAGAAAAGGAGAAGCAGGATAGAATCAACAACCTCGACGGTCCTATGAAGGAGAAGAGCATCACCCAGCAGATGCGCCAGGAGGCTTTCGACAACTACCTCTCAACCGACGACCACGGCATGGTTATCGTAGGCACAGCCACCGACCAGGCGGGCAACCCATTCTACAAGGTGCAGAACTCGTGGGGCGACCGCGGTCCTTACAAGGGCTTCTACTACTTCTCACGTCCTTTCTTCGAGTACAAGACTATGGACATTATGGTTCACAAGTCAATGGTGCCAAAGCATATTATGAAGAAGATTGGCTTGAAGTAAGATAGTCAGTCAATAGATACAGGGCTGCTACCAAGACAGGTGGCAGCCTTTTTTGTGATTAGATACTGCGCTCCGACGAGGGATCCTCTTTAAGTTTGCGCAGTTGCAACAACAGAAGCACCGCAGCCAACACCGTAGAGGCGAGGTCGGCAATGGGGATAGAGTACCACACGCCATCGCCACCCAGCACAGGGGGCAGCACAAAGAGCAGGGGCACGATAAAGAGCAGTTGACGTGACACCGAGAGCAGTATGGCTCGCTTGGGCTTGCCGATGTGCTGGAAGAAGTTACCCGCCACGATGTTGAAGCCCACAATAGGCAGCATCATAACCAGCAGGCGCAGACCGCGTGCCGACGCCTCGATGAGTGTCGTAGCATCGCCCGTGCCATCCTCGCTCACGAACAGCCGCACAACCTGATAGGGGAACAACTCGCAGACCAGAAAACCAAACGTAGTAGTTGCCACGCCCCAGCCCACAGTCATCCACAGCGTACGCACTACACGGTCGTACTTCTTTGCACCGTAATTGTAGCCCACAATGGGTTGCATACCCTGCGTAAGCCCCATTACGACCATAGTAAAGAGGAATGCCACACGGTTGGCTATACCATAGGCTCCGATAGAGAGGTCGCCGCCCCACTCCCGCAACTTGGTATTGACCAAGATGACTACGACGCAGGCACACGACTGAATCATAAATGGCGCCATACCTACACCGACAATACCCTTCACTATATCCCAGCGGAACTTAAATATGCCTCTCTTAAAGCGCAGGAAGCTATCCTCACGTGAGAAGTGTACCACCTGCACCACAAGCGATACTGCCTGCGAGAGCACCGTAGCCCATGCCGAGCCAGCAATGCCCCACTTCAACCACAGAATAAACATTGCATCAAGCACGGCATTAAGCACAACCGACACAATAGTTATATTCATAGCCTTGTTAGGATAGCCCGACACGCGCAGCATACAGTTCAGGCCGTGGAACATATGTGTTATGACATTGCCATAGAGAATAATGCGCATATACTCACGCGCATAGGGTATAGATTGCTCGCTGGCACCGAAGAAGTAGAGCAGTTCGTCGAGGTAGAACAGGCCAAAGGCCATCAGCACCACACCCAGCACCACATTCAACAGCACCACATTACCCAGGATATTCTCCGCCGCAGCCTTATTGCCCTGCCCCAGACGAATAGACGTGAGGGCTGCCGAGCCGGCACCCACCATAGCGCCGAAGGCTGCCGTGAGGTTCATCATAGGCATCGTAAGCGCCAAGCCTGTGATGGCCATAGGGCCTACGCCCTGACCTACGAAGATGCTATCGACAATGTTATAGAGCGACGCCGCCACCTGCGCAATGATGGCAGGCATAGCATAGCGAAACAGCAACTTGCCAAGGCTGTCGGTACCAAGTGATAGGGGTGAATCTTGAACGCTCATAACGGCGCAAAGTTACAAAAAATAATGATACGATGCAGGGCTACAACGTGAAAACAAGGATATGCTCGTCATCAGGTGACTCGGCTTGTAGCGACACCTCAGCGTCAAATGCCTCAGCCACAAGGTGCCACGACGACTCTGTGGGATGAATAGATTTTATGATTATGTCACGCTTAAAATCAACACCCTCACGTCCCGCCATTTTATACAGAGCCTCCTTGGCGCACCACACCACACCCGCAAGCGACTCACAAGCCGAGAGCGACAGCTCCTGAGATGTCATATAACGCCCCTGCAACTTCGTAAAGCAACGGTCACAACGCTCCACATCGACTCCGCAAGGCTCGTCGGAGAGCATAACGGCGACCATATCGGCGCAATGCGACACAGAGATATGTTTATACCTGGAATTTAGAATCGCGGGCTTGCCACCCGCAAGATACTCTATGCGTGCCGCAGGCTCCTCGGCCCTGAGCAGAGCCCGCCACGACAGCCGCTCGCGGCGCCGCGACAAAGAGCTGAAACTCTCAACCGAGAGCATATCCTCCTCTCTCGCCTCGGACTCCAACACCTGCCCATCGCCCATAGGAGCAACCACAACAACGCCACGCGGCGTAGCAATACGATATGTATTACTCGACTGCACCCTTGCCTACAACGACCTTAATCTTCTCCACACGGTGAGCATCCATTGAGTGCACGGTAAAGCGGATATTGTGGGCCTCAACGCTATCACCCTTCTTCAAAAGGTCTCGTTTGAGTTCCAGCATAAGTCCTGCGAGGGTCTCGGCACGTCCCTGCACATCCTGCATATAATCCTCGTCAAGTTCCAGCACACGCTCGAAGTCGCCTATGTGGGTCTTGCCATCGAAGAGGTAGGTGTTGGCATTCACGCGCTCGTAGAACGACTCATCGACATCGCTCTCGTCAGAAATCTCACCCACGACCTCCTCCAAGACATCCTCCAACGACACCAAGCCCTGCGTAGCGCCATACTCATCGACAACGATGGCTATGTGAATCTTATTCTCCTGGAAGTCGCGCAACAGGTCGTCAATCTTCTTATGCTTGGGTATGAAGTATATCTTGCGCAGCAACTGCTGCCAGCCGTACTCGTTACCGCAGTTGATATAGGGCAACAAATCCTTTACATAGAGCGCACCCTTTATATTATCCAAATCCTCGTCATAAACCGGAATACGCGAGTAACCCGAGTCGATAATAGTAGCCTTCACCTCCTCGAAACTTGCGGTGATATCCAACGCCGTGATATCGACACGGGGGCGCATAATCTCCTCAACCTCGGTATTCACGAAGTTGATGATGCCCGAGAGCATCTTCTGCTCCTCGCGCGACGCACCACGAGCCAAATCAACGGCATCCGCCAGCTGCTCCATAGAGATATCGTCCTGACGTGCCGCCATACGGCTCAGCCTGCCTCCCGTGCGCACTAACACATAGGAGAGAGGGTAAGTAATAAAACGGAAAAACTTAATGGGATAGACCACAAAACGTGCAAAACTGCGAGGATTGCTTTGCGACAACACCTTGGGCAATATCTCACCAAAGAGCAGCAACAGGAAGGTGACAAGCACCGACTTAATGACAAATTCGAGTGTGCTACTCTTAAACTCAAACATCGAGTCAATGACATTCGACGTAAGGATTACAATGCCGATATTTACCATATTGTTGGTAACCAAGATAGTCGCCAACAACTCATCGACATCCTCCAACAACCCCAATATAGTCCTATCACGCGAATCTCCACTCTCCTCCATGTTGCTCTTCTGATGATGGGTGAGAGAAAAGAATGCTACCTCAGAGCCCGACACAAGGGCTGAAATACAAAGCAACAACACACTCACAGCCAGCATAATGCCAGCTTCGAGCGTGAAGCCTAAATATATGATACTACCTTCCAATCTATATTAAATTAAAACAACGAATTTTCGTTTGCGCTGACTTCTGCGCTCTGCTCATCCTTTAACACCTCACGACGGCTTCGGGTGTTTTCGGCAATCATCTGCGCACCACGACGACAGTAGGTTGGCACACGGAACTCCTTCTCCATATTATCATACTTCGAAGGCCTGCGCTCCAACACCGCCGTCTTGGGTGTTGGGGGCAGCACAATATCGGGGTTAACCACCGACTTTGGCGCCACAGGCTTCTCCACAACAATATCCTTATCGATAGAGACAGGAGGTACAGGCTTTACATCTGCGAACTCGGGCTGCTCGTGGTCATCCGAGAAACCCGTAGCCACAATCACAACCTCCAAAACCCCGTCGGGCAGCGGCTTGGCACTGATACCCCAGATGAGGTCGGCGATGTGTGTGTGGCCCTCCTCGTCGGTATAGCTTGCATACTCCTGAATGTAGTTGATGACCTCCATAGCCTCGTCGTAGCTAATGTCGTCAATGCTCGACGCTGCTATGTTGAGCAATATCTTCTTGGCACCCGAGATAAGGCTGCGGTTAAGCAGTGGTGAGCACAGCGAGCGACGCGCTGCCTCCGTAGCACGATTGTCACCCTCAGCAGAGGCTACACCCATATGCGCACGGCCACTGCCACGCATAACACGCTCCAAATCGGCGAAATCGACGCGTATATATGCCTCCTTAACGGTGATAATCTCTGCTATACCCTTTGTTGCCGAAGCCAATATATCGTCGGCCTTGCCAAATGCCTTTTTGATAGGGAGCTTGCCGTACATCTCGCGTATGCTGTCGTTCTGAATAACGAGCAACGAATCGACATACTTGCGCAACTCCTCAATACCCTGCTCTGCCTGCTCGACACGCGCCGGTCCCTCATTCTGGAAAGGCGACGTTACGTTGGCAATGGTGAGCAAGCCCATATCGTGCGCCAGCTTGGCAATGACAGGCGAGGCTCCCGTACCTGTGCCTCCACCCATACCTGCTGCGATAAAGACCATCTTGGTACCGTGCGATTCGAGGTAGCGCTTAATATCATCAAGCGACTCCATAGCCAGCTGCGCACCCTTCTCGGGATTGTTGCCCGCACCCAAGCCTGGTCCCATAACTATCTTATTCTCGTTGGGAATGTCGAGATTATCCAGCGCACCCTTATCGGTGTTACAAGCCAGGAAATTCACGCCCGTAATGCCGATATTCCACATATAGTTGAGCGCATTGCCTCCTGCGCCACCAACGCCAATAACTGTTATTATAGATGAGCCCTCAACCTTAGGCATCGACAACTCGTTTACTAATTCTTCCATCTTCGGTTCTCGTTAATAATCTTCTTCATCAATATCGATATCTTCTCCCTCAGGCTTGAATGCTCCATTGAACTTACGCATAACCCAACCGAGCAAGCCTTTCTTCTTTGGCTGAGCATCGTCGTCATCATCTTCGATATCTCCGCCGTCATTCTCATCTTCATTCCAGCTGTCGCTATCATCAAGGGGCTTTACACGACCAGCCGAAGGTGTTGCGACCTCCTGCTTAGGCTCTGCCACGGGCAGCTCCTGATGTGCAGGCTGAGGCTCGCTTTGCACCGTCGCCCCCATAGCACCCTTCACAGGGCCTGCCACCTGCAACTCGCGCACGGGACAAGCACCTTCCCTGGCACCACGCAACAGCAACGACACAGCCATCGTAAGGTTGGGCGATGACACCTGCTCGAAAGACTCGGTCGAGATACCCACCTCGGCGCACGACACACGCACATCCAGCGAGGTTATCTTCTGGAAGAGGTCGGCTACGTGGTCAAGTGCTGCGCCACCTCCCGTAAGGACAATACCCGCAGCCAACTGCTTGGCATAGCCCGACTCGCGAATCTCCGACCACACATACTCGGCAATCTCCGACATACGGGCCTCGATGACCGTGGCGAGGTTCAGACGCAGGATAGGCTTTATGGCTCTGCTGCTGCTTGGAATCTCAATCTTCTCGTCGGGAGTGAGTTCTACCATGGCCGAGCCGTAGCGACACTTCAAGCTCTCGACAATCTTTGGAGGTATGGTGCCCGCATAAGCCCTGATGTCGGCATTGACAACAGCACCTCCCATAGGTATCGTGGCGATGTATCGCAGTATACCTCCGTGATAGACGGCTACATCGGTAACGCCGCTACCTATATCGACTACTGCCACGCCATCCTCGCGCTCGTCGCTGTTTACCACCGACTCGCCCGCAACGGCAGCACCCGCATAGAGGTTACGAATCTTGATGCCGGCACCCAGGAATACTCTTTGCAGACGCTCCTTGGCCATATGCTCGCAGAGGATGAAGTTATAGGTCGAGGAGAGCTGTGGACTGTAACAGCCTACGGGGTTCTTCATCTCAACGCCCGATGTGCCCTTGTACGAGATTGGGTAGTAGTCCATAATAATCTCACCGTCGGCCGACTTCACGCTGCGCATTCTCTCACGCAGGGCATTCACATCACGCTGCGAAATGCAAGCCTCCTTATCCTCAACGAAAACGTGGTCGGTATAACCGGCGCAACGCACAAACTTTCCCGAGATGGTGACATCGGCATCAGTAATGGCAATACCCGCCTGCTGCTCGGCACGAGTGCGGGCGCGACGCAACGAGTCGGTAACCATCTGGCTATTATCGACCAAGCCTGCCTTCATACCCTCACAAGGCTCGGCAACCACCGTCTCGATGTTGATTGACCCGGAGTCTGCTATTGAGCCTACGGCAATAACCACCTCCGACGTACCAACATCTATGGCAACAACATACTTCTTTTTATCCACGACTATAATATTTTATTTTATTTATTTTTTTCTGCACAGACCACCTGACCCTTATACTTGACCGAGATAGTGCTGAATCTATCCCACCCCAGGGTTTTGAGTCCGTTCTGATAAAACAACAGTAACCTGTCAAGTTTATCTTCGACAAGTTCCGTTGAGCCCACCTCGCCAAAGAGCACTCGGTGGGTGCCCGTACGGGGTATAAGCTCCAATTCGAGGCCTCCGTTGCTCATCGTAGAGGCCACAATCTGAACAATCTCGGCACTCCAAAACGAGTCCTCCTCAATGTATTTCACAAAGTTAATAAGTTTCAAGAAATCTTCATATCTTTTAAGCAACTTTTTTTGCTTTGTGCGTTCAAGATTTTGCTTGGCCGTGACGGCGTCTATCTTTTTATTGTTCTCTCGGCGCCAAAAGTTATATCTTTTATACAACGCCGCCTTCTCGATTTTCTTCGCCCTGACACGTTTGTCGAAGTCTGCATCACTCTCAAACCACCCCTGATAGCGTATCCAGCCCTTCTTGGCAACCTTCATACGGCGCACCGCCCTTACAGAGTCTTTTATCTCCTTCTCTCTATCAAACAGAGGCCTCTTTTCGTGCTGCAAGGCCACTATACGCTCATTCGAGGCCTTAACCAGCCCCTCGATGTAGTCACCCACATAGCCCACATAGCCTCGCTCCAACGGCGGACGATACTCACCCGTAACTACGGGAGCATAAACCGACGAGCGGCGTGGCGCGGGAAACACAAACCCTTCGCTCGTGAGGTAGCAGTCATAGCCATCGACGAGCAGCCTGAGCAGAGGCTTGCGCTGGCTCACAACCAGGTGCAGCACACCATCGTGTGTAGTGTAAGCATTGGCGCGCTCGATAAAGCCGTTGCTGCGTATCACATTCTCAACACCCACCAAATCGACCGTCGCTATGGGCTCGCCGAGGGTCGGAATCTTGCTCTGCTTGACCCACTGCGTCACAAGGCTGTGCGAAACGAGCGTCTCGTCGGGCAGGCTGTCAAGAATTACCACATCCAGACTCTGCACAAGTGTAGTGATGTCGTGCTGCTGCGAGCGTTTGTGAAACACAAGCACAAAACCCGCCACAGCGCACCACAGCAAAACGGCACCCAATATTTTCCACACTCGCTGCATCCTACTCTTTACCCTCTCCTTACGCTTTCTTTGCCAACTCACTCGCTATTGCCGAGCAGTAGGCGTCAATATTTCCTGCTCCAAAGCTCACCACAACATCTGTCGCAGCGGCACCCAAGCTCTCGGCCAGCTTCTCGCGCTCGCATATTGACACGGGCACGGTGACCAGCTCGGCTATCATCTCCGACCCCACACCCTCGATAGGCTCCTCACGCGCAGGATATATGGGTACCAGCACAACCTCGTCAGCGTGCGACAACGCCTGAGCAAACTCTCGGTAGAGGTCGCGAGTGCGGGTGTAGAGATGGGGTTGGAACACCGCCGTAAGTCTGCGCCCGGGGAACATCTTCCTGACCGAGGTAATCGTCGCCTCCAACTCCTCGGGGTGGTGGGCGTAGTCATCCATATAGACCTGACGAGGGGTGTTCACATAGAACTCAAACCTGCGCTTAACACTCTGAAACTCAGCCAGACCCTGCCTTAGCAATGCCTCATCGAGAGCCTCACCACGGTGCTTCGCGGCACACCACATAGACGCCACAGCTGCCACAGCATTCTCGACATTCACCCAGCCGGGGATACCCAGGTGGCAACCCTCAATGACCGAGTCGGGCGTAACCACATCGAAGTCGTAGTAGCCGCCCTCGCAGAGCCTTATATTTGTTGCGTGGAAGTCACTCTCCTCGCCATCGTAACTATATCTCCATATATCTATGCCCTCGGGCAGCGGAATATCGACACCCTGCTTCAACACAAGGGCTCCACCCTGCTTGATAAGAGCCGCGAACTCACCAAAGGCCTCAACGACAGCCTCAAACGTGCCGTATATGTCGAGGTGGTCGGGTGCTACCGACGTGATGACCGCCACATCGGGAGTGAGCCTGAGGAACGAGCGGTCGAACTCATCGGCCTCCACTGCCAGGCGGCTGCCCTCACCCAGCACGAGGTTGCTGTTGAAATTCTTTGATATGCCACCCAGGAAGGCGTTGCCACCCACCTTGCACGAGTGGTTGAGCCACGCTATAAGGGTCGAAGTGGTGGTCTTGCCGTGCGTGCCCGCCACAGCCATAACATACTTACCCTCAGAAAGATGACCGAGCATCTGCGAGCGTTTCTCCATCTTGAAGCCTCCGCGGCGGAAATACTGCATCTGAGGATGCTCCTCGGGCACCGCAGGGGTATAGACCACAAGCGTGGAGTTTACAAAACGATACGACGAGGGAATGTGCTCCACGCCATCCTCGTAACAGATAGTAGCACCCTCGGCCTCCAACTCACGCGTCAGAGGCGTCTCGGTGCGGTCGTAGCCCGCCACCATCTTACCCTCGTGCAGGAAGTAACGCGCCAGGGCGCTCATACCTATGCCGCCAATACCCAGAAAATATATGTTGTTAAAATGTTTCATCTCTACCACTCCTTTTCAATCTGACGTGCCACACGCTCGGCAGCATCTGCCACGCCCAACCTGGTTATATTCTTCGATAGTTGCTGCAAGCGCTCCTTGTCGGTGAGCAGAGCCAGCGCACGTTCCATACCCTTTGCGACAGCCTCGGCATCACGCACAACCTCTGCTGCATCCTTCTCGACAAGGGCCATAGCATTCTTCGTCTGATGGTCCTCGGCGACATTGGGTGAGGGCACAAACAGCGTAGGTTTACCCACCAGACACAACTCCGACACGGTGCAAGCGCCACTGCGCGAGACAACCAGGTCGGCAACCTCGTAGGCATAGTCCATACGTTCGATGAAGGCGCCCTGCCAGATGTTTTTTGTGGGGTGCTCCTGCAAGAAGGCCTGCATCTCCTTCTCATAGTACTTGCCCGTCTGCCAGATGACCTGCACCGGAGCCTCGCCCTCCAACGAGAGTATCCATCGCTTCATCATCTCGTTAAGGGTACGCGTGCCGAGCGAGCCTCCCACAACAAGCAGCGTAGGCATATCGGCATTAAAGCCGTAGCAGGCCAGCGCCTCCTCGCTCTTCTGGCTCCTGGCGGCAAAGCTGCCGCGCAGCGGGTTGCCCGTCATCACTATGCGGTCGGCACGGAAGAATCGCTCCATATCGTCATACGCAACACATATACGGCGAGCCTTACGCGAGAGAATCTTGTTGGTGACACCTGCGTAGGAGTTCTGCTCCTGAATAACAGTAGGCACTCCCATACGTTGCGCCGCCCACAGCACAGGGGCACTTGCATAGCCGCCAAAGCCCACGACCACATCTGCCGAGAAGTCACGAATGATTTGCCTGGCACGGCGCACACTGCGCACAACCTTAAAGGGCACAAGAAGGTTATTCAGGTCCAGACGGCGCTGCACACCCGCAATGGGTAGTCCCACGATGTCGTAACCCAGGGCAGGAATCTTCTCCATCTCCATCTTGCCCTCGGCACCCACGAAGAGAATCTCCACCTTGCCTGCATGACGGCGCTTCAACTCCTCGGCCACAGCCACAGCAGGGTATATATGTCCTCCGGTACCACCTCCGGAAAGTATTACTCGTTTCATACGCTTATTATAGTTTGTGGAGTATCCTCACTCCCTATTTCCAATCTTTTCATTCTCAATTTATGCAGCCTATCACCGTGCGTCAGCCTATAATTTTGAATTTTGAATTATGAATTTTGAATTTCTCTTATCTGCCCCAGCTTTCTCTGTCCAGCGAGCGGTAGCCTATTGCCTCGGAGATATGTTGCGGCTCGATATCCTCGACACCTGCCAGGTCGGCTATCGTGCGGGCAACCTTCACTATACGGTCATAGGCTCGTGCCGACAGTTGCAGACGCTCCATAGCGGCATCCAGCAGCCTGCGCGCCGCAGGCGACAAGGGACAGAACTTACGCAGCATAGCCGACGACATCATCGTATTGGTGTGTATGCCCAGACCCTGAAAGCGTCGTGCCTGAATCTCCCTCGCCCTCACCACACGGGCCCTCACCTCGCTGCTTGATTCGGAGAGCTGCTCGGTGGACAGCTCCTCGCGCGAGACGGGCGTAACCTCAACGTGCAGGTCAATGCGGTCCATCAAAGGCCCCGACACACGCCCCAAGTAGCGATGCACCGCCGCAGGCGAGCAGCTGCACTCCTTCGTGGGGTGATTATAGTAGCCACAGGGGCAGGGGTTCATCGACGCCACAAGGGTAAAGTTCGAGGGGTAGTCCACAGCATAGCGCGCTCTGGCTATGGATATATGCTTATCCTCCAAAGGCTGACGCAGCACCTCCAACACACCGTGGCCGAACTCGGGCAGCTCGTCCAGAAACAGTACTCCGTTATGCGCCAGCGACACCTCGCCGGGCTGGGGGCTCTGGCCGCCTCCGATAAGTGCCACGGGCGATGCCAGGTGGTGCGGAGCACGGAATGGGCGGTGGGACATAAGTCCTCGGCTTGCACCCAGCTTACCCGCCACAGAGTGTATCTTGGTGGTCTCCAACGCCTCCTCACGGCTCATAGGCGGCAGAATGGATGGCATACGCTTTGCCAGCATAGTCTTACCCGAGCCCGGAGGGCCTATCATAATGACATTGTGACCTCCCGCCGCAGCAATCTCCAATGCCCGCTTGACGTGAGCCTGACCCTTCACATCGGCAAAATCATCTACATATTCGTGTTCCTCGGCGGCTTGCAGTATATCGCTATGCACGGGCTCGGCCTGCACCTCGCCACACAGCACCGACGCCAGCTCTTTGAGTGACCCCACGGCATAGGCATCAATGCCCTCAACAACCGCAGCCTCCATAATATTCTCCCGCGGAACATATATCTTTGCAAAGCCCTGCGCACGCGCCTCGGCAACAACAGGCAACACACCCTTAACGCCCCTGATAGAGCCATCGAGCGACAACTCACCGACAAAGACAGCACCCTCCAACGAGGCCGCATCCAACTGCTCGGTAGCAGCCAGGATAGCCACAGCGATAGGCAGGTCGAAGCCCGAACCCTCCTTCCTCAGGTCGGCAGGGGCAAGATTCACAACACACTTGCGGGCTGTCATCTTGTAGCCCGAGTTATCGAATGCCGAGCGCACACGCTGCTCACTCTCCTTGACGGCATTATCGGGCAGACCGACCATATACAGACCCAAGCCTCCGCCCGTGATGCTGACCTCGACAGTCACCATCACAGCCCCTATGCCCGACACGGCGCCCGTATGTGCTCTAATTACCATTGCAGAGTTTAGAATGGGACATCCTCACTGACAGGTGCGACCATATCCAAGTTGGTCGGGCCCTGACCCAGGTCGAACTCGTTGCTGCCCATAGCCGAACCCAGACCGCCCGAGAAAGCTCCTCCGACCGTGCCATCGACAATATCACCCACCGACGCACCGCCCATAACGGCGTTATATACGGGGGCAGAGCTCATTGGGTCGGCAGCCGTAGAGTTCTCATCCGCCTCCATATCGGCGAAACGTGCCTGATCCTTCAAGAAGCGCAGCTTAACATCGCACACAGCTCCGTTACGGTGCTTCGCCAGGATAATCTCCGCCAAGCCTGCCGTAGGCATACCGTTCTCGTCGGTATTCATTCCGTAGTACTCGGGGCGGTGGATGAATGCTACGATATCGGCATCCTGCTCGATGGCTCCCGACTCACGCAGGTCGCTGAGCTGAGGGCGCTTCGAGCCGCCACGCTGCTCGGTGGCACGACTGAGCTGCGAGAGGGCTATCATAGGCACGTTAAGCTCCTTGGCGATGGCTTTGAGCGTACGCGAGATGAAGGCCACCTCCTGCTCGCGGTTACCATTGCCCTTGGTATCCTGACCGCCGGTCATAAGCTGCAAGTAGTCGATGACGATAATCTTAATGTCGTTGTGTATCTTCAAGCGGCGTGCCTTTGAGCGGAACTCAAAGACCGACAACGCTGGTGTGTCGTCTATATAGAGAGGAGCATCACCCAAAGGACGGGTAGCACTTTCAAGGTGTCGCCACTGCTCGGGAGTAAGCCTACCCGACTTGATATCATTACTGTAAAGGCCCGTCTCGGCTACGATAAGACGCATCATAAGCTGCACGGCGGACATTTCAAGTGAGAAGAATGCTACGGGAGACTGATGGTCGACAGCCATATTACGCGCCATAGAGAGTACGAAAGCCGTCTTACCCATTGACGGACGTGCTGCGATGATGATAAGGTCGCTGGGCTGCCATCCCATCGTAACCCTGTCGAGAGCCATAAAGCCCGAGGGCACTCCATTGAAGGCGGACTCGTTCTTGCTCGCCTCCTCAATCTGCAACAACGCCTTGCGGAGGATATCCTTGGCATTCTGCACCGAACGTTTAACGTGACCCTCGGCAACCTTGAAGATTTCACCCTCGGCAAAGCCTATAAGGTCGGTGACATCCTGATCCTCGTCGTAGGAGCGGCGCTGAATCTCGGTAGCCGAGCGGATAAGCTCGCGCTGCACATACTTCTGCGCAATAATCTTGGCGTGAAACTCCACATTCGCTGCCGAACCCACCTTCTGCGTCAGCTGCGCCAAGTAGGTTGCACCTCCCACCTTTTTGAGCTCCTTGCGCACCTTCAAACACTCGGTGACGGTGTAGAGGTCGATAGGTTTAAGCTCCGTAGAGAGCGACTCGATAGCACGGTAGATGATACGATGCTCCTCAGTATAGAAGGCGTCGGCGGTAATGTACTCCTGCACGGCAATAATACTGTCGCGCTCCAACATCAACGCACCCAACACAGCCTCCTCCAACTCAACTGCCTGAGGTGGCACACTCCCCACCACAGGGGCCTCACTCAACTTATCATACGCGGCACGATTTGATGCCGATGGGGTAAATTCTCTTGCCATAAAATTGGGGTATAATTTTCAAATTCCAAAATTAGGTATTTTTAACCAAACGACAAGAGAGAAAAGCGATGAATTTATAGAAAATTATAAACAACCGTTGTTAATAATTCTACGGCGCAACGTGCAGACTGTGGCGCGACGTGGCCAGAACAGCCACACTGAGCTTCACATCCTCGACCGCAGAGAGTATCTCACCGCCCAGCGACATAATGGTTGCGCCCGTGGTAAAGACATCATCAACCAATAGGATATGCTTGCCGCGCAAAGACTCGGCGTGGCGCACCTTGAAGATGCCCTCAACATTATCCCAGCGCTCGGTGGCACTGCGGGAGACCTGACTTGTATTATAACGACATCGGCGCACGCAACTCACATCACACTCCACTCCCAGCTCGTAGGCTATACCCCGAGCCAAATACTCCGACTGGTTATACCCTCGGCTCAGGTGGCGACGCCAATGAAGCGGCACGGGGACAACCACATCCACCTCGGCGAACATACCTCCCTCCTTTAAGCAGGCACCATACCAGCGACCCATATCATAGGCCATACGCCACCGTCCATTGTATTTGAAGTTGTGGATTACCTTGCGCCACGGACTGCTCTCGACATACCAGAAGAATGCCGACGCACGCTCAATGGGCAGCAGACCCCAAAAGCGTTCACACATAACATTGTGCTGTTCCAGCCACAAGAGGGTAAGAGGTGCCGCTATCTCGCACGACGGACACACCACAGCCCGGCTCCCGTGCATCTGCTCCCCACACACAGGGCATACACGAGGTACCACAAGCGACAACACATCGCGGAGCATATCACTGAGCATCGACATCGACCGATATGGTTATATGTTTGTACTGCTGATGAGCCCGTGCCCGCTCCAAGGCCTCACGCACCAGCTCACGGGCACGAGACAAGGAGCGACCATTCTCGATTTTGAGCATAACCTGCATAATATATACCCCCTTGACACGGTCCACCAGAGGTGCTACGGGACCAAAGACCCTGCCGCCGAACTTCTCACGCAGCGAGGCTGCAAACCAGGCCGCGCCCTGACGCAGGGAGAGAGCCTGCTCGCTACGCAGCGTGAACTGCATAAGATGAGAATATGGAGGATAGTTAAAGGTATGGCGTTCAGCAAGTTCACTGCGCGCCATAGACTCATAGTCACCCTCGACAACCCAACGCAAAACGGGATTTTCAACCTCGGAGGTTTGAATAACGACAACACCTTCATTATCGCGTCTTCCGGCACGACCTGCCACCTGTGTCATAAGCTGAAAGGCTCGCTCCGTAGAGCGGAAATCGGGGTTGCAAAGCAGGTTGTCGGCATTGAGTATTCCAACCACCGTGGCACGCGAAAAGTCGAAGCCCTTGGTAATCATCTGCGTACCGACAAGAATATCTGTTTCGCCACTCTCTACACCCCGCACAATGCGGCGAAAAGCGCTCTCGGAGGTAGATGTATCGCGGTCAAGACGCGCTATGCGTGCCTCGGGGAAGAGCTCCGCCACAGCCTCCTCGACACGCTCCGTGCCAAAACCCATAGGTTTCAGGTCGGCGGTCTCACACTGCGGGCAGTGGTGTGGCACATCGGCCACATAGCCGCAGTAGTGACACTCCATACGACTGCTTGCACGGTGCATCGTAAGCGTCACATTGCAATGCGGACAACGCATCGTCCAACCACAGCCGCCACACTGCACATAAGGCGTGAAGCCGCGGCGATTCTGGAACAGCATAACCTGCTCGCCCTTGCCCAAAGCCTCCTGCATAGCCTGCACAAGTTGGATGTTGAAGTGACTCTTGCGCTCGCCACGCTTCACCGAGCGCATAGTATCGGAGAGGATAATGCGCGGAGGCTTGGAGTCGCCATAACGCTCCTGCAAACGCGAATACCCATACTTGCCCCATTGGGCATTGGCATAACTTTCGAGCGAGGGCGTAGCACTGCCCAGCAGCACCTTGGCACCACACAGCGAGGCAAGCACAACGGCACAGTCGCGACCCTGGTAGCGCGGAGCAGTGTCGCTCTGCTTATAACTCTGGTCGTGCTCCTCGTCCACGACTATCAACCCTAAGTGATTCAGTGGCAGAAACAATGCCGAGCGTGCACCTACGATTAACTCTCCGCCCCGACTATGCATCAGGCGCAGATAACTCTCGGTGCGGCGCAGAGGTGTAAGTTTAGAGTGAAACGCCGACACACGACTGCCAAGGACCGCTTGCAGACGGTCTATAAGCTGGCTGGTAAGGGCTATCTCGGGCACAAGCAATAACACATCACGCCCCGAGGCAAGGGCCTTAGCCATAAAGTGCATATATATCTCGGTCTTGCCCGACCCCGTGATGCCGTGCAGCAGATGCACCGCACGCCCCTCATTTTGCGAGGCGGTAATCTCCTGCACAACACGCTGCTGCGCAGCCGACAGTGCGGGCAGATTGAAGGCTACGCTTTCAGGTCGCTCGACGGCTCTTTCGCGTTCATTTACAACAATATACCCCGCCTTACGCAGAGCCGCAATCTGTGCCGAATCGCAACTCAGCAGGCGACGTGGAATCTCGCCCAGAGTATTTAACCTGCTACTGTCGAAAGTCACAATTTCATCCAACGCCTGCTTGCGGCGTGGCGCACGGCGACCTATACGCTCACCCTCCTGTTGCAACGCCTCGCGGCTCCACGGCTCGGCAAGGGCTATATATGGCTCAGTGCGGGGCTGGAACTCCTCCTGACGAAAATCCTCCTCATCACTACCCTTGGGCTTTATGAGCGAGGGCAGAGCCACACGCATAACCTCACCCAGCGAGCACATATAGTACTCTGCCAGCCACTCCCAATAGCGCATCTGCGCCTGCCCCAGCAGCGGCACATCGTAGAGCCTGCGCCCTATGCTTTTGATGCGTTTTACCTGAGGCGGATTATCGTGCAGACGCCACACTATGCCTGTGTAGATGTTACGCGCACCAAACTGCACGGCAACAGCATCGCCCTGCTGCACCTCGACTCCCTCGGGGATGGAGAAGCAGTAGGCGGGCTGCGCCAAAGGTAGCACTATGTCGGCATAACGAGGCATATCGTGTGGTCTTTTTTACTTGGTTTTTGCAGGGCCGAAACCCTATGACAAAGGTAGCACTTAAAAACGACAATAAAAAGCAAAGCCCGTATTTTCACCTGCAAGGTGACCATTCGCCGTCAAAATATCGAATAGGGGCGAGTAATTTTGGCATTTTCATTTATATATTGTAACTTTGTAGCCTAAATATACAAAATGACAATTATGAGCATAGAACTCTCTGAACAAGAACTTTTGCGTCGTAAGTCACTCTCGGCTCTGCGTGAGCTGGGCATCGAGCCCTACCCTGCCGAGATGTACGATGTAACGGCTCCCGCCGCAGAAATAGCAAACTCCCTGACGGAGGAGAACAAGGAGCAGTACAGCAAGGTGCGCATCGCGGGACGAATTATGAGCCGCCGCATTATGGGCAGTGCTTCGTTCTTCGAATTGCAGGACCACACAGGTCGCATTCAGGTATATATCCGTCGTGACGACATCTGCCCCGAGGATGACCCCACACTATACAACACCGTATTCAAGAAGTTACTCGATATCGGTGACTTCATAGGCGTTGAGGGCTTTGCATTCGTCACCAACACGGGCGAAAAGTCGGTGCACTGCCAACAGTTTACCGTAATCTCGAAGTCGATACGTCCGCTGCCAATCGTCAAGGAGAAGGATGGCAAGCAGTTTGACGCCCTGACCGACCCTGAGGTGCGTTACCGCCAGCGTTATCTCGACCTGGTGGTGAACCCACACGTAAAGGATGTATTCGTCAAGCGCGCCAAGATTATGGCCACCATGCGCGAGTTCTTTGGCGAGCACGGCTACATCGAGGTTGAGACCCCTATCTTGCAGCCTATTCCGGGAGGTGCGTCGGCTCGTCCGTTCATCACCCACCACAACGCTCTCGACACCGATTTCTATATGCGAATTGCTACGGAGCTATACTTGAAGCGCCTTATCGTGGGTGGCTTCGACGGTGTATATGAGTTCGGCAAGAACTTCCGCAACGAGGGTATGGACCGCACACACAATCCCGAGTTTACCTGTATGGAGATTTACGTTGCCTACAAGGACTACAAGTGGATGATGTCATTCACCGAACAGATGTTGGAGCGTGTGGCGATGGCAACAAATGGCACAACAGAGCTCACCATTGACGGCAAGCAGATATCGTTCAAGGCTCCTTTCCGCCGCCTGACAATGACCGACGCCATTCTGGAAAAGACAGGCTACGACATCACGGGACAGACGGAAGAGCAACTGCGTGAGGCGTGCCAGCGTCTGAATGTGGAGACTGACGAGACGATGGGCAAGGGTAAGCTCATTGACGCCATATTTGGTCAGTACTGCGAGGGCGACCTCATACAGCCTACGTTCATCTGCGACTATCCACGCGAGATGTCGCCTCTGTGTAAGCGTCACCGCGACAATCAGGAGCTCACCGAGCGCTTCGAGTTGTTCGTAAATGGCAAGGAGTTGTGTAATGCCTACTCAGAGCTTAACGACCCTATCGACCAGTACGAGCGTTTCCAGGAGCAGTTGCAGCTCTCGGAGAAGGGCGACGACGAGGCTATGTTCATCGATATGGACTTCGTGCGTGCGTTGGAGTACGGTATGCCATCCTGCTCGGGTATGGGTATCGGCATCGACCGTCTTACGATGTTTATGCTCAACCAGCCATCTATTCAGGATGTGCTGTTCTTCCCTACGATGCGTCCCGAGAAGAAGGTTGTGGCCGACGACGAGGCCAAGTATGTCGAGGCGGGCATCCCCGCCGAGTGGGTTGCACCTATTCAGAAGATGGGTTACATCACCGTTGAGTCGTTCCAGAACACGGCGGCCAATGGCGGTGGCAAGCTCTTCAACGACCTCTGCGGATTCAACAAGAAGAACAAGTTAGGCCTTGCGACAGCCCAGGTGAAGGCGTGGATTGATGCGCAGAAGGCGGAGTAACGAGATTTGACAATTATAACAAATAAAAAATTTACAGAAAATGAGAAAAAAGATTGTAGCAGGTAACTGGAAGATGAATACTCTTCCTGCCGAGGGCGTTGAGTTGGCAAAGGGCGTAGCTGCCGGCCGTAAGGAGGTTTGCGAGTGCGTAAACTTCATCGTATGTCCTCCATTCACACACCTCTCACAGGTTATTGAGACCTTGAAGGGTACAGACATCGCTGTTGGTGCACAGGATTGCGCAACAGAGGCTAAGGGTGCTTACACAGGTGAGGTTGCAGCTTCGATGATTAAGGCGCTCGGCTGCGAGTACGTTATCCTGGGTCACTCTGAGCGTCGTCAGTACTACGGCGAGACATCTGCAAGCCTGAACAAGAAGATGGCACAGGCATACGCCAACGGTTTGAAGCCTATCTACTGCGTGGGTGAGAGCCTCGACGAGCGTAAGGCATGCAAGCACTTCGACGTTTGCAAGCAGCAGATTGAGGAGGTTGTGTTCAACCTTTCAGAGGAGCAGTTCAAGGATTTGGTAATCGCTTACGAGCCTGTTTGGGCTATCGGCACAGGCGAAACAGCCACAGCAGAGCAGGCACAGGAGATTCACGCCTACATCCGTGAGGTGCTGGCATCTAAGTTCGGCGCAGCCGCTGCCGAGTGCCCTATCCTCTATGGTGGTTCTTGCAAGCCTTCAAACGCAGCCGAGATCTTCGCAAAGGAGGATGTTGATGGCGGTTTGATTGGTGGTGCAG
>JAZUMN010000049.1:0-25054 GCA_045603645.1 Alistipes sp.
CGCGGTTCATATCCCACACGCCATCGGCTTTGAGCTGCGCTATGGTGAGCTGCTTCTGACGCTCCACCTCGCCAACCGTGTAGCTTGGGTCGATGTCGGAAATCTGCAACGACAGACCGTAGAGCTCGTGGTACGACACCAGCACCTTGGCAAGAATCTTCATTCCCGCCTCCAACCTCGACCCCGTCTGCTGACGGAAGTAAGTCTCTATCATAGCCCACTGACTGCGCCAGATGACTGCCCGCGCCTGTGCCGTGGGCACTGCCGACTTCGAGTGTTGCGACTCGTTCTTCTCCACAAGTTCCAGATAGCAGTGTCCCGAATAGTTTACCTTCATCTCGGCCACCTCCGCCACAACCCATACGGGCAGGGGCAACGACTGCTCGACAGCGAGCTTTATCTGCTGCTGCAACTGCTTTAAGGTGATATGTTGTGTGGTGTGAGACATAACTACTATTCCAATTTACAAATATAGTGAAATATCTTGATAAAAACCACACACAAGTGGGGAGAATTGAGAATTATTTGGGAGTTTAGAGAATTTAGGGAACTTAGCGACGACACGACAGGCGTTTTCCCTAAATTCCCTAAATTCCTTAAACTCCCTAAGTTCCCTGATATAAATTAAAACAACTCCAACTGCGAGGGGCTGCAATTAAATGTCTTGCGATGATAGGGCGAGAGTCCATACTCCCTCACGGCGAGGCGATGCTGCCTGGTCGGGTAGCCTTTGTTACGGTCCCAGCCATACTGCGGATACTGCTCGTGCAGACGCATCATATACTCATCACGGTGGGTCTTGGCGAGCACCGACGCCGCGGCGATGTCGGCATACCTGCCGTCACCCTTGACGATGCAGGCAAAGGGGATGTCGGTAGCAGGATAGAATCTGTTGCCGTCAATGGCCAGAAACTCGGGCCTTACCTTCAACTGCGCCACAGCGTTGTTCATACCCTCAAACGAGGCTTTCAGGATGTTTATCTGGTCTATGCGCTCTGCCGTGACCTCGGCGACAGCCCACGCCACAGCCTCACGCTCGATAACCTCACGCAGCAGGTCGCGCTGGCGCTCTGTCATCTGCTTGGAGTCGTTGAGCAGGGGGTGGTGGAAGTCGGGCGGGAGGATTACCGCCGCCGCAAAGACACTGCCGGCAAGACATCCGCGTCCCGCCTCGTCACAGCCCGCCTCGATGAGCGTAGGTTGATAGAAATTTTCAAGCATAACACAACAAAGTTACAAATATTTTTTCTCATATCGCGTTTTTTAATAACTTTGTGGGTGCAGGTGAGAAATTAAGGCTGCAAAACCAACAACGATGGCAAAGAAACAGATTACACAACATAGACTCCTCGACCTGGCTGTAACCCTGCTGGTTATAGCCGTGGCATCTACTCTGCGTGCGGCGCTCCACCCCGTGGGTGATGAGGCCATAGCCAACACACCTACACCCGCAGGCATAGTGTTGCAGAACCTGCAAAGCAGCATACCCTCGCTCTCGGCTGTGGTGTGGTGTCTGTGCGTTATTGTGGCGGGGCTCAGCGTGGGTCGCTATGCCGCCAAGTACTCGATATATCCCGCCTATACGCTTATGGCAATACCCATCTTGGGCATCATGGCTGCGGCCATCACGATAAGTGGCGACTTCCTTGTAAGCAGCGCGGTGCTTATCCTTATGCTCTACGCCATAAAATACACCCACCGCTGCGTGATGCGTACGAAGAGCTTCGGCGACCTCTCGCTGGCGATGCTCTTCTATGGAGCTTTGCCTCTGCTCTTTGCCCCTGCGGCGGTATTCTACATAGCTATGCCTGTGCTGACATTGTTGCTCTACAACTCGTGGCGGCATTGGGTTGTGACGGTGAGCAGCCTGCTCTTCCCGCTGCTGGCGGTAAGCTATTGGGATTGGTGCGCAGGGAATGAATTCCTCGACTCGGCAGAGCTCATCTACTCCTCGGCACTTGCCGAGAGTGAGTTTCACTTCTTTTCGGTGCTCAACCCCGTGAGCATAATCTTGATAGGCGTAGTGCTTGTGATGGTCTTCTGCACGGTGACACTGATACTCTCGGACCGCTACTCGCTAAAAGTAAATTCGCGTACCATTATGCGTTTCGATGCACTTCTGCTTGCAACAACCCTCGCCATCATCTTTATGCCGAGTGCTACGTCAACAGCCTTCGTGCTGATATCACTCCCCGTGGCTATGCTTGTGCCGCTGATGTTTGTGCGTATGGGCTTTGGGTTTACCGAGATGCTCTACCGCATTATGCTGCTTACGGCAGCTGTAAACCTCATCCTGCTGTGGTGGTTGTAGCCTAAGCATACTCCCATCAGGGAATTTTCGCCACATAAACAACAACATTTCATCCCACACGCACACCCTGCACCACACCTGAGCCCCGATTATCACTTGGCGGCGGGGAAATTTGGTGCGCACTCTGTTTTGGGTTACTTTTGTCTGCGACAGACTATTGTAAAAACCAAAAATTAAGAGAATGAAAAAGCTTATCACAACACTCCTCGGCATTGCCATCTTTGCACTGCCATCACTTGCCCAGGGCATAAACGACAACGGCGACAACATCATCGGCGAGTACCTCACCGACCGTGGCGGCAGCAAGAGCAAGGTGCGCGTTACGAAGAATGCCGACGGCACATACGACGCTCAGGTATTTTGGGTTGAGAAGCCTTATGGCGAGGATGGCAAGAAGCGTAAGGATGTGAAGAACCCCGACAAGGCGTTGCGCGAGGTAGATATCGACCAGGTGGTAATCGTCAAGGGCTTGAAGTACGACCCCGAGGATAAGAGCTGGGGCGGCACGAAGATTTACGACCCCTCGAAGGGTATCAAGGTGAATGCCTCGGCAGAGTTCGAGACCGCCGACAAGCTCAAACTGCGCGGCACGATTCTCGGCGTGGGCGTCACCCTGTACTGGACACGCATCAAGAGCGAGAAATAACATCGCCCTGCGGCGAATGAGAACTAACCTCTTCCCTGATTGCAGGCGAAAGATTAAAGCGATTAGAGCGATTAGAGGCTGAGAGGAATTAGGGAGTTTAGGGAGTTTAAGGAGTTTAGGGAAATGCTTTGTTGCGTCATCTCTAAATTCCCTAAATTCTTTAAGCTCCCTATCCCACCCACCACCAAAAAAAACCGCATAACAAGAGGGATTTTTAGGAACGCAAAGGTGGGAATAGCGGAGCATACCTGACGTATGTGAGCATATTCCCACCGCAGCGTGACACCAAAATCACCTTGTTATGCGGTTTTTTGAGTTTTTTTACTCTTCTATACAGTCCACATGTATCTCCCTGCAAAAAGGCTCGTTGAGAGACATGTAGGTTTGAGTGCTTGACACACCCTGAACAACAAGTATCTTGTCGAAGATGGTACGCATAAGGTGCTCGTTGTCAAGACAGTAGAGCTTTACCATAAGGTTGTAGGAGCCTGTGATGTAGTGACACTCCACAATCTCGGGGATACCCTTCAACTGCTCGACAATGTCGTGCTGACGCGTAAGGTCGGATACACGGATAGAGATAAAGGCACACACATCGAAGCCCAGCGACTTGGGCTCGACAACCATACGGCTGCCCTGGATGACACCCATATCCTCCAACTTCTTGATACGCTGATGGATAGCAGCGCCCGAAATGCCGCACTCGCGTGCTATTTCAAGGAAGGGCGTGCGGGCATTTTTAATAAGGAAACGCAATATTTTTCTGTCGGTAGAGTCTAAATTTGTCTTTGCCATAATTATTCGTTTTTATTTCAACACACCCAATTCTTTACCCACCTTAACGAATGCCTCTACGCAGCGGTCAAGCTGCTCGGTAGTGTGGCCTGCCGACACCTGAACGCGTATGCGAGCCTGACCTTTTGGCACCACAGGGTAGTAGAAGCCTGTGACAAAGACGCCCTCCTGCTGCAACCTGGCGGCGAAGTCCTGCGACAGCTTCGCATCGTAGAGCATAACGGCGCAGATAGCCGACTGCGTAGGCTTGATGTCGAAGCCTGCGGCGAGCATCTTAGTACGGAAGTGCTCAACATTGGCTACCAGACGGTCGTGAATCTCATCGCTCTCGGCGAGCATCTTGAAGAGCTCTATGCCGGCACCTACGACTGCGGGAGGCAGCGAGTTTGAGAAGAGGTAGGGACGTGAGCGCTGACGCAGCATATCGATAATCTCCTTGCGACCTGTGGTGAAGCCACCCACAGCACCTCCGAAGGCCTTGCCTAAGGTGCCTGTGAGGATATCCACCTCGCCACGCAGGTTGTAGAGCTCGGTGATACCGCGACCCGTAGCACCCAGCACACCTGCCGAGTGACACTCATCGACCATAACAAGAGCATCGTACTTCTGTGCCAGAGCGCAAATCTTATCCAGCGGAGCAGCATTGCCGTCCATAGAGAATACACCGTCGGTGACGATGATGCGGAAACGCTGCGCCTGAGCACGCTTCAAGCAATCTTCCAGCTCCTCCATATCGGCATTGGCATAGCGGTAGCGCACAGCCTTGCACAGACGCACGCCATCGATGATTGAGGCGTGATTCAGAGCGTCAGAGATGATGGCATCCTGCTCGGAGAGAAGAGGCTCAAAGACACCTCCGTTGGCGTCGAAGCAGGCAGCGTAGAGGATGGTGTCCTCGGTGCCGAAGTAGTCGGCTATGGCCTTCTCCAACTCCTTATGCAAATCCTGACAGCCGCAGATAAAGCGCACAGACGACATACCGAAGCCTCGCTCGTCCATAGCCTTCTTGGCTGCATCGATAAGACGTTGATTGTCCGAAAGACCGAGGTAGTTGTTGGCGCAGAAGTTAAGCACAGGCTTGCCTGCAACCTGAATCTCGGCACGCTGAGGCGACTCAATGACGCGCTCGGTCTTGTAGAGTCCGGCAGCCTGAATCTCTGCCAGCTCCTTTTGAAGATGTTGCTTGATTTTTCCGTACATGGTTATATCTTTTATTGTTTTCAGTTGTAATCTTCAACCTTCACATTACGCCGCCACACCCCACAGCGCAGCAGTCGTGTAACGCAAAGATAAAGAAAAAGGCTTACTTTATCAATAAAAGAGTAAAAAATTTTTACGGAATAATTACAATTTGAAAGTAGCGGCGTCTTATATAAGTGCCATACCCGCCTCGCGGCACTCCTGTCGCATAGGCTCGGGCCAGATGCTCGACTGCACCTCACCAACGTGCGCCTTATGCAGCAGAACCATACACAGACGGCTCTGACCTATACCTCCACCTATGGATTGTGGCAGCGAGCCCTCCAACAGACGGCGGTGGAAGTAGAGCGACCTGCGCTCCTCCTTACCACTGAGTCTTAGCTGACGCTCCAACGCCTCGGCATCGACACGGATGCCCATAGACGACAGCTCGATAGCCCTGTTAAGGATGGGGTACCATATAAGCAGGTCACCATTCAAGCCCGCCAAGCCCGTTTGGGGCGAGAGGGTTGTGTAGTCGTCATAGTCGGGAGCACGGTTGTCGTGACGCTCGCCATTGCTCAGCGCGCCGCCTATACCTATGATAAATACCGCACCACACTCCTTGCAGATGGCATCCTCACGCTCCTTGGCTGTGAGTGAGGGATAGCGTTGCAGCAGCTCCTCGGCGTGGATGAAGGTTATCTTCTCGGGCAGGAAAGGCTCTATCTGGGGGAAGGTCTCGCAGATGTGGTACTCGGTACGCAGGATGGCTCCGTAGATGCGCTCCACGATGCTTTTCAGATACTCCACCGTGCGCTCCTCGGGCAGCATCACACGCTCCCAATCCCACTGGTCGACATACAGGGAGTGGAGGTTGTCCAGCTCCTCGTCAGCTCGTATGGCGTTCATATCGGTCACAATGCCGTAGCCGCTGCCCACCCCGTACTCGGCAAGGGTCACACGCTTCCACTTGGCCAGCGAGTGCACAACCTCGGCCTCGGCCTCGGCCATATCCTTTATGGGAAATGTTACGGGGCGCTCCACACCGCCCAGGTCGTCGTTCATACCCAAACCCTTCAACACAAAGAGCGGGGCCGTAACACGTCTCAGACGCAGCTCGGTAGAGAGGTTGCTCAGGAAAAAATCCTTAATCTTTTTAATGGCTATCTCGGTCTGTTGCAGACTAAGCAAGGGCTTGTAACTCTGCGGCTTTATAAGTTGTCCCATGGCGAATTTTATCAATTTAATCCCCGCAAATATAACAAATTTATTATTTGCAACGACTTAAAGGGTCAATATGTTTGTTGGAAAATATTTTTTTATTACCTTTACACGACTAAATTTGTGTATAACCGAAATAAAAACAATACAGCAATGAGCAAAAAGAGTTTAGGTATTGACGTTGGCTCGTCATCGGTAAAGGTGTCATTGATGGATATTGTCACAGGCGAGTGCGTAGCCTCTTCGACAAACCCCTCTCAGGAGATGCCCATAGATGCCGTGCAGAGCGGCTGGGCGGAGCAGGACCCAGATATGTGGTGGGGCTATGCCGTAGAGGGTATTCGCAAGATTGCCCAGAAGCACCCTATGAGCGATGTGGCATCGATAGGTATCACCTACCAGATGCACGGTCTGGTTGTCCTGGACAAAGAGCAGAAGCCTCTGCGTAAGGCTATCATCTGGTGCGACTCGCGCGCTGTGGAGATTGGTGCCGAGGCGTTGGAGGCACTGGGTCGTGACTTCTGCTTGGAGCACGCGCTGAACTCTCCGGGCAACTTCACGGCCTCAAAGCTTGCGTGGGTGAAGCGCAACGAGCCAGAATTATTCAGCCAGATAGATAAATTCATCCTGCCGGGCGACTACATCGCCTACCGCCTCTCGGGCAAGGTTTCAACCTCGGTGAGTGGACTGTCGGAGCAGATTTTGTGGGACTTCAAGGAGGAGAAGCGTGCCGACTTCGTGGCCGACCACTACGGCATACCTCACGACATCATCCCCGAGGCAGGCGTATCGATAGGCATTGAGGCCTACACCGACAAGGCTACCGAGGAGCTACTGGGCATACCCGAGGGCACACCTATCTCGTACCGTGCCGGCGACCAGCCCAACAACGCCTTCTCGCTCAACGTGATGGATGCCGGCGAGATTGCCACCACAGCGGGCACGAGTGGCGTGGTGTATGGCGTTGTGGATACCCCCAAGGCCGATATGCTCTCACGCGTGAACACCTTTGTACACGTCAACCACTCTCCTGCCACACCCCGCTACGGCATACTGCTCTGCATAAACGGCACGGGCATCCTCAACTCGTGGATGCGCCGCAACGTATTGCAGCAGAGCATCGGCTACGCCGAGATGAACGACTTAGCGGCACAGGCTCCCGTAGGCTCTGACGGAGTGCTTGTACTGCCCTTTGGCAATGGTGCCGAGCGTGTGCTGGAAAACCGCTCAACAGGAGCGACAATCGTAGGCGTGGACCTCAACCGTCACTCTACGGCTCACATACTGCGCGCTACGCAGGAGGGCATAGCCTTCTCGTTCCGCTATGGCATTGACATTATGCGCGAGCTGGGCTTGAAGCCCGACGTCATCCGCGCAGGCAAGGCCAACCTCTTCCTCTCGCCTCTGTTCAGTCAGACACTCTCGACACTCACGGGGGCACGCATAGAACTTTTCAACACCGACGGAGCTCTGGGTGCAGCACGCGGCGCAGCGCTGGGTGCCGGCTTCTATGCAAACCGCGAGGAGGCATTCCGCTCGCTCAAATGCCTGGAAGTGATAGAGCCCAAGGCCGAGGATGTGGAGGCTACCGAGAGGAGCTATCAGGCGTGGAAGCGCGAGTTGGAACAAAGACTCAAATAATCACACAACTATTAACCAAAGGTTAAGACGGATAATAAAAACAATAATCAACTAAAAAATTTAGAACTATGGCAAAACAGTATTTCCCCGAGATTGGTAAGATTCAGTTCGAGGGCAAGGATTCAAAGAACCCTATGGCATTCCACTACTACAACCCCGAGCAGGTGGTAGCAGGTCGCAAGATGAAGGATTGGTTGCGTTTTTCAATGGCTTGGTGGCACACACTCTGCGCTGAGGGTGCTGACCAGTTTGGTGGCGGCACAAAGTCATTCCCCTGGAATGAGTCAGCGTGCGCTTTGGAGCGTGCAAAGGCTAAGATGGATGCCGGCTTCGAGTTTATGCAGAAGATGGGTATCGAGTACTACTGCTTCCACGACGTGGACCTCATCGACGAGGACGAGGATGCAAAGAAGTACGAGGAGAACTTGAAGGCTATCGTAGCCTATGCCAAGCAGAAGCAGGAGGAGACAGGCATCAAGCTGTTGTGGGGTACAGCAAACGTATTCGGCAACAAGCGTTATATGAACGGTGCATCTACTAACCCAGACTTCAACGCTGCGGCACGTGCAATGTTGCAGATTAAGAACGCCATCGACTCAACTATCGCCCTGGGTGGTGAGAACTACGTGTTCTGGGGTGGCCGCGAGGGTTATATGTCACTGCTCAACACCGATATGAAGCGTGAGAAGAGCCATATGGCTACAATGTTGAAGATGGCTCGCGACTACGCCCGCAAGCAGGGCTTCAAGGGTACATTCCTCATCGAGCCTAAGCCTATGGAGCCTATGAAGCACCAGTACGATGTTGATACCGAGACTGTTATCGGCTTCCTGCGCGCTAACGGCCTGGACAAGGACTTCAAGATTAACATCGAGGTAAACCACGCCACATTGGCAGGTCACACATTCGAGCACGAGTTGCAGTGCGCTGTGGATGCAGGTATGCTGGGCTCTATCGACGCTAACCGCGGTGACTACCAGAACGGCTGGGATACAGACCAGTTCCCAATCGACCTCTACGAGCTCGTACAGGCAATGTTGGTTATCGTTCGTGGCGGCGGCTTGCAGGGCGGCGGTACAAACTTCGACGCTAAGGTACGTCGTAACTCTACCGACCCTGAGGATTTGTTCATCGCTCACATCGCAGGTATGGATGTTATGGCTCGCGCATTGCTTATCGCTGCCGACATCATCGAGAACTCACCTTACGAGCAGATGCTCAAAGAGCGCTACTCATCATACGACAGCGGTATGGGTAAGGACTTCGAGGATGGCAAGCTTACCTTGGAGCAGGTTGTTGAGTATGCTCACAACAACTACCCTGAGCAGAAGAGCGGCAAGCAGGAGCTCTACGAGGCTATCGTAAATATGTATATCTAATTGATGCAGGGTCTTAACGAATAAACCTAAATCGTATGGCTACAAATCAAAAAGGCAGTATGCTCTACCTCTTCTCGATTGTCCTGGTGGCAGTCATCGGAGGTCTGCTGTTCGGTTACGATACAGCGGTGATTTCGGGTGCCGAGAAGGGTTTGCAGGCATTCTTTATGGGTGCTACGGACTTTGAATACACCGATGCGCTTCACGGCTTCACCTCGTCGAGCGCACTTATCGGATGTATCATCGGCGCAGCCATCTCGGGCTTCTTCGCCTCGAACTTCGGCCGTAAAAAGTCGTTGATCTTTGCGGGTGTATGTTTCTTCCTCTCGGCGTTGGGCTCGTACTATCCTGAGTTCCTCTTCTTCGAGTATGGCAAGCCTTCATACAGCCTGCTCATGGCGTTTAACATCTACCGCATACTTGGTGGTGTGGGCGTAGGTCTGGCTTCGGCTATCTGCCCAATGTACATCGCCGAGGTTGCACCAAGCAATATGCGAGGAAAGTTGGTATCGTGGAACCAATTTGCAATTATCTTCGGTCAGTTGGTGGTTTACTTTGTGAACTTCGTTATTTTGGGCGACCACATCGCTCCAATGATTGCAAAGAGTGCCGAGGGTATCAACGAAATCACCAATGGTGCTCTGCTCGCCGGCGATGCCAATTGGAGCATCACCACAGGCTGGCGCCTGATGTTTGGTAGTGAGGCTATCCCTGCCGGACTCTTTACATTGCTCATTATGCTCGTTCCCGAGACTCCTCGTTACCTGGCTATGAGTGGCAACAACGAGAAGGCCCTCGACGTACTGAGCCGCATCAACGGCTTGGAGCGTGCTAAGGAGATTCTCGCAGAGATTAAGGCTACGGCGCAGGAGAAGACCGAGCCGCTGCTCACCTATGGCTGGATGGTAATCTTTATCGGTATTATGCTGAGTGTGTTCCAGCAGGCTGTGGGTATCAACGCCGTGCTCTACTTCGCACCTCGCATCTTCGAGAGTATGGGCTTGGGTAATCCTATGATGCAGACCGTGATGATGGGTATCGTAAACATCCTCTTCACGCTGCTGGCTATCTTCACCGTGGAGAAGTGGGGCCGTAAGCCATTGCTTATCTCAGGCTCTATCGGTATGGCCATCGGTGCCTTCGGCGTAGCTCTGTGCAACGTCGTTGCGGGCATCCCTGCCATCGTTGCTGTGCTGAGCATTATGATTTACAGTGCATCGTTTATGTTCAGCTGGGGCCCAATCTGCTGGGTGTTCATCTCTGAGATCTTCCCCAACACCATTCGTGGTGCTGCGGTGGCTATCGCCGTTGCGTTCCAGTGGATATTCAACTTCATCGTCTCATCGACATTCTTGCCTATGTACAATATGCGTCTGGGCGATATGGGCGAGAGCTTCGGTCATATGTTTGCTTATGGTCTCTACGGCATCATCTGCGTAGTGGCTGCAATCTTCGTATGGCGACTCGTTCCCGAGACCAAGGGCAAGACCTTGGAGGATATGTCCAATCTGTGGAAGAAGAAGTAAGTCAACATAATTAACGACAAACGGCTGTCCCGAAAGGGCAGCCGTTGTTGTTAAGAGGAAAGAGGTTGTCCAACAAGTTTTTGGACAGCCTCGCTTTTTTAGAATTTGTATAACAAGAGGGTTTTTAAGGCTTTCGAAGCCTGAGCAACCGCAGTTTACTTGGCGTAAATGAGCATTTTTCAGACAAGGCAGATGACAAAAGAGCCTTGTTGGGCAACCCCTCTACTTTTAGAATTTGTATAACAAGAGCTATTTTGAAGCTGCGCGAAGGCAGAAAAAGCGGAGTTTACTTAACGTAAATGAGCATTTTTCAGACAAGGCAGATGCCGAAAGAGCCTTGTTAGACAGGTTCTTTTTTTTTGTCTGTGAGATTGGTTTTTTATGCCTCCTTGCTGTGGTCGATGTCACACGATGAGCAGTTGCCGTGGCAACCTATGTCGGCGCAGTCGGTGCCGGTATCTTCGCGAGACTCCTGCACGGCACATTTTATGCCGAGCTTCTGCATATTCTTGTTGGTGGCAATCTCGGAGTCGATGTCGTGACCCTTAAATATTTGCGTGAGAGACATACCCAAAAAGAAGAGTCCGACACACAAAATCGATACTCCGACTACAACTAATATTGTGGAAAATGCTGACATCATTACGTTTATGTGTTAAAAAAGTGCTACTAACGTTGAAAAAGTGACAACAAAGTTATATATTTGTAGTTAAATTTGCAAGAGTATGTGCTTTTGTTGCCGTTAAGTGAGCTTTGTGTGGCTCGGCAAGGAGCCAAAATAAATTTGGTCGGAGCAAAAAACATGCCTGTAAAATAGGGATATCGTATGAAGATTGTAATTTCGGGAATAGGTGAGATGGGTAGCCACCTGGCGCGTATGCTCAGTGGCAATGGCCACGACATAACGGTTATAGACCAGGATGCAAAGGCTTTGAGCGAGCTCAGCAGCTTGGCGGACTTGATTACTGTCGAGGGCGACACGACAACCTTTGCTGTGCTGCGCAAGGCGGGTGTAAGACGATGCGATTTGTTTATTGCCGTGAATCACGAGGAGAACCAGAATATCCTTGCGGCGATGATGGCGAAGCAGCTGGGCGCCAAGAAGTCTATTGCCCGCATCGATAATACCGAGTATCTGGAACCCAACAACAAGGAGATGTTTATTGATATGGGTATCGACTACCTGTTCTATCCCGAGAGGGTGGCGGCTCGCGAGGTTGCCAACCTGCTCGGTCACACCTCCACAACCGACTATGTTGATTTCTCGAATGGACTGCTCTCGCTGGTGGTCTTTAAGTTGGAGCCTACATCTCCGCTCATAGGACGCAAGCTGACCGAGCTGGCTGCCGACGGCTCTATTTCGGAGTTCCGCGTTGTGGCCATTACGCGTGGCTCGCAGACAATCATACCGCGAGGTCAGGACGAGTTCTTCGAGGGGGATATGGTCTATGCAATATCGCGTAAGGATGCAGCGCGAGGTGTTATGGAACTGTCGGGTCAGAAGAGCGTTGAGGTCAAGAGCCTGATGATTCTGGGAGGTTCACGCATAGGTGTAAGGGTTGCGCACGAGTTGCAGGAGGATATGGATATCAAGATGGTCGATTACGATGGCGACAAGGCTTTCCGCCTGGCCGAGGAGCTGGATAAGACGCTCATCATACACGAGGATGGCCGTAATCTCGACGCAATGATTGAGGAGGGCCTGCCACAGATGGATGCCTTCCTGGCGGTTACGGGGCGCAGTGAGACCAATATCCTTGCTGCTATGCAGGCTAAGCGTCTGGGCGTGAAGCGTGTTATTGCCGAGGTTGAGAACCTGAACTATGTCTCAATGGCCGAGAGTGTGGGTATAGACACCATAATAAACAAGAAACGCGTCACGGCATCCAACATTTTCCGCTTCACAATGTCAACCGACGTGCAGGCAATTCGCTGTCTTACGGGTAGCGAGGCCGAGGTGTTGGAGTTTATCGTTAAGCCAAACTCTCCCGCTACGAAGAATCTTGTAAAGGATATGCGTCTGCCGCAGGATGTGATTATTGGCGGTGTGGTACGAGGTGATAAGGCCTTTATCGCCGTGGGTGACACGAAGATTATGGCTTATGACAGGGTTGTGGTATTTTCTATGCCCGAGTCTATCCCCAATGTAGGAGAGTTCTTTAACTAAGAAAATCAAAGAGAGTAGAGATATGTATGTAGCAATTGCAGGTAATATCGGTAGCGGCAAGACTACGCTCACCGAGATACTCACCAGGCGTTATGGCGCTAAGGCTTATTACGAGGAGACCGACAACCCCTATATCGGCGACTTTTATAACGATATGAGTCGCTGGGCATTTCATTTGCAGGTGTCGTTCCTCGGCAGCCGTATAAACCAGACGGTTGAGATGCTCTCTGCTTCGGAGGAGCACGCCATTCAGGACCGTACGATTTATGAGGATGCCTACATCTTTGCCACCAACCTGAAAGAGATGGGGCTGATGACACACCGCGACTATGCTACCTATATGCGTATCTTTGAGCTCACGACAAACCTCATTCCTAAGCCCGATGTGTTAATATATCTGCGTGCAAGCATACCTACGCTGGTTACGCAAATCAAGCGTCGAGGCAGGGAGTATGAGATGAATATCGATGAGGCTTATCTGTCGCGTCTTAACGAGAAGTATGAGTATTGGATAAATAACGTCTATAAGGGTAAGGTACTCACTATCGATATGGATACCGAGGACTTTATCTTGGAGCCAGGCATCGTGGATAGCATCTGTGAGCGTTTGGAGAGTATTGCGGCAAGTAAACAGTAGTTATGCAATTACCCGAGAAGTTTATCCATCGTATGCAGCGCGAGCTGGGCGGGGAGGAGGCACAGGCACTGTGTGATGCTCTTCTTACGGAGCCCTCGACCTCAGTGAGGCTTAACCCCTGCAAGATGACGGCTCCCAAATGGGCTGATGCCGAGGCTGTGCCTTGGAGTGAGAGCGGATACAGACTCTCGCAGCGCCCAAGTTTTACGCTGGATGCAGCATTCCACGCCGGAGCATACTATGTGCAGGAGGCAAGCTCTCAGTTTGCAGGATATATTCTGCGTGAGGCGTTGGGTGGCAAGGCCAAGGCTCAGGGTTGCCGTGTGCTTGATATGTGTGCCGCCCCGGGCGGAAAGAGTACTCACTACGCCTCAATAGTTGGCGTTGATGGGTTGGTCGTGGCTAACGAGATAAACCGCAGCCGTGCCGCCGTGCTGGCCGATAATGTCCGCAAGTGGGGCCTGGGTAATATGGTGGTGTCGTGCAACGATTCGTCACGCCTGACGCAACTTGGCGAGTGGTTTGATGCTGTTGCTGTCGATGCTCCGTGCTCAGGCGAGGGTATGTTTCGCAAGATAGATGAAGCGCAGGAGCAGTGGAGTGAAGCCAATGTGGCGATGTGCGCCGAAAGGCAGTGGGAGATTTTGCAAAATGCTTACGAGGCGTTGCGCCCCGGAGGGGTGTTGATATATAGCACCTGTACGTTTAACCGCTCGGAGGATGAGGATATCCTGCGACGAGCAATGCAGCAGTGGGGCGAAGAGTTGGAGGCTGTGGACGGCATTGCCGTGGAGAAGGAGTGGGGCATCGTCGAGGGAGAGGAAGGAGTCTTTCATACCTATCGATTCTTCCCGCATAAGGTCTCGGGTGAGGGTATGTTTATGGCTGTGGCGCGTAAGGCAGGTGATGGCGTAGTGAAAAGGCATACGCCCAAGTCGCGCCGACAGATTATATCGAAAGCAGAGAAGCGCGATGTGGCGGAGCTTAGCCGCTGGGTCGAGAAACCCGAGCAGATGCAGTTCTTTCTGGCGGGTGAGACGATATACGGCTGCCGCAAGGAGCATTTTGCCGATATTGAGGCTTTGTCGGGCTGTTTGTCTGTGATATATTCTGGCGTCGCTATGGGGCAGATTTTTAAGGGCAGGCTTAAACCCTATGGCGCACTTGCAATGTATGTGGGTCTGAGGCGTGATGCGGTGGAGTGTCGCGAGTTGGATTGTGAGCAGGTACTGCAATTTTTGCGTAAGCAGGAGGTGAGTGCATCGCTTTTTGCCGAGGGTCTTAACCTGGTTGAGCACGAGGGCTTGGCGTTGGGTTTTGTCAAGCGCATAGGTGTAAGGGTTAATAACTTGTATCCCAACTCGTTAAGGATATTGAAATAAATAAAAACATTATACGATATGACAGCGAAGAAACTCTATTATTCAATGGGTGAAGTGGCGGAGATGTTCGACGTTACCCCCGCCCTGATTCGACATTGGGAGTCGCAGTTTGACTGCATAAAGCCTCACAGGAATAAGAAGGGTAATCGTCTCTTTACGCAGGACGATGTTGATAAGTTAAAGCACATCTACCACCTTGTCAAGGAACGCGGAATGACGCTCAAAGGTGCCAATCAGGTGCTTAAACGAGGCAAGAAGGATGATGTCGCCCAGCAGATGGAACTCTTGGAGCGTCTGTATAGGATTCGTGCCTCACTCGTTGAGGTGCGCGAGGAGTTGAAGGGCAATGTCGGTGGTGAGGTATTCTCGCAGGATAGTGTCTCGGAGTCACTTGCGCAGCAGTCGCAGTCGGCAGCCACAACCGTTGCGGCTAAGGGTATAGAGATTGAGGCGTTGGAGGGTGCTGAGTTGCCCAAGAAGCGTGCTGTACGCCGTAAGAAGCGTTCTGAGGAGGAGGAAAAGGAGTTGTTCCCATTCTACGAACAATCGTTGTTTTAGCGTATGAAGGTCAGAGATATAGCGGCTGCCATTGAGGAGTTTGCTCCCTTGGCGTTGCAGGAGTCGTATGATAATTCGGGCTTGGTGGTTGGTCGTCCCGACGATGAGGTGAACAAGGCGCTGCTGGCGGTGGATGTTACCGAGGATGTGCTGCAAGAGGCTGTGCAGAAGGGTTGCGATATGATTATCACGCATCACCCAATCATCTTCCACGCAATGAAGCGTTTTAACTCGGCAACCTACGTCGAGCGATGTGTCGAGGAGGCTATACGCCGAGGCATAGTGCTCTATGCTGCGCATACAAACCTCGACAGCACTCTTGAGGGTATGAGTTGGCGCATAGCACAAATGTTAGGGCTTGGTGGTGTGGCGGTTTTGCAGCCTTCAAACGACTGCGGAGCAGGCTTTGGCGTTGTGGGAGAGTTGCCCGAGGTGGAGGATACCGAGGAGTTTATGCGGCGCATTATGCAGACCTTTGGGGTGCAGACTTTGCGCCATAGTGATATGGTGGTGTCAAAGGTGCGTAGGGTTGCTATATGTACGGGTGCCGGAGCGTCGCTTATTGATGATGCTCACAGGGCGGGCGCCGACCTGTTTTTGACTGCCGATTTGAAGTATAACGACTTTATGCGTCACGAAAATAGGATGATTTTGGCAGATATGGGACATTTTGAAAGCGAATATTGCGCAATTCAGATTTTATTTGATATTTTATCAAAAAAAATTCCTATATTTGCAGCTTGCAAGAGCGAAAGTTCTCGTAACCCGATAAACTATATGGTCGGCAGGGGTAAATAGCCGATGTTAGGAGGTCTAAAATAAACTTAAAATATATGGCACAGAAGAAAACATCTGAGGTGGATTATTCGATGCAGGAGAAGATTATGGCTCTCTATGAGTTGCAGAAGATTGATTCTCAAATCGACGAAATCAACAAGGTTAAGGGTGAACTTCCTTTGGAGGTACAGGACTTGGAGGATGAGATTGAGGGACTGACAACCCGCATTGAGAACATTAACAATGAGATTGAGGAGCTCAATACTCTCACAAAGCAGCGTAAGCGTGAGATTGACCAGGCCAAGATTCAGATTACTCACTACAAGGAGCAGCAGAACAACGTGCGCAACAACCGTGAGTATGACGCTATCACCAAGGAGATTGAGTATCAGGAGTTGGAGATTGAGCTTGCCGAGAAGCGCTTGAAGGAGTATGCCGCAGCGTTGAAGAATAAGAAGGTTCAGCTTGAAGATGCTGAGGCTGTTGTGGCAGAGCGCAATATAGACCTTGCGGCCAAGAAGAGCGAGCTTGAAAGCATCGAGGCAGAGACAGCTGATCAGGTTGCAGAGCTTACAGCCAAGGGCGAGGTTGCCAAGGTTAAGATTGACGAGCGTTTGCTTGTGGCTTACAACCGTATCCGTCGCAGCGTACGCAATGGCTTGGCTGTGGTATCGGTAAAGCGTGATGCTTGTGGTGGCTGCTACAACCGTATCCCTCCACAGCGTCAGGTGGATGTCCGCCAGGGTAAGAAGTTGATTGTCTGCGAGTATTGCGGTCGTATCCTTGTTGCCGACAACGAAGAGTAAGGTTGCAATTTTTAATCCCATACAAAATGAATCTGTCCAACAAGGCTCTTTTGGCATCTGCCTTGTCTGAAAAATGCTCATTTACGCCGCGTAAACTCCACTTTTTCAGCCTGCGAGCAGCTTCAAAATAGCTCTTGTTATACAAATTCAATGAAAAGAGGTTGTCCTTCAAAAACTTGTTGGACAACCTCATTTTTATTATAAATAAAAGGTAATAATCTTCCTTGTTTGTAAAATAATGATTAACTTTGCCGCACGTTAATAGAATCTATTTTACAAATTACTACATCTGAAATGAAGATAGCGCTTGCCCAATTAAACTATACAATTGGAGATATAAAAGGAAATGTTGCGCGCATCATGGATGCTGTCCGCAAGGCTGAGGCTCAGGAGGTCGATTTGGTGCTGTTCGCGGAGTATGCAGTGAGTGGAACTCCCGCCTACGATTTATTACGAAAGACTACATTCCTGACGCTGTGCGAGGAGGCCTTGGAGCAGATTGCCAAGGAGTGTAAGCGAGTTACTGCCATTGTGGGCTCTCCAATGCTTACCGACAAGGGCGCAGTGAGTGCAGCCGTTGTTTTGCGCAAGGGAAAGATTGCTCAGGTTGTTGAGAAACAATACATCACGGCACGCCGTGAGATGGGCTTCATCGTTGGTGGCGACGGCTATCAGGTTATTGATATCAACGGCGTGAACTTCGCAGTTATGGTGGGCGATGACCTCTCGCACCTGAGTGAGTTGGAGTCTGAGGCCGACTTTGTGGTCAGCATCAACGCACGTCGCTACGGTAAGGGCTTGCTCTCGTACCGTCAGGAGATGTTGCGCCGTCTGACCTACACCGAGGGTCGCAATGTGGTCTTTGTAAATCAGGTTGGAGGTTCGGGCGATATTGTCTTTGACGGCACGTCGGGCGTGATGAACAGAACGGGCAAGACGGAACTTTTGATGAAGAGTTTTGAGGAGGATTTTCAGGTCTTCGACACCGAGGCGGAGCATGAGCCTATCCAGGTGCCATATACCACCTACAACGACCGTACCCGTATGATATACAAGGCTGCGTGTCTGGGCCTGAGGGACTATTTCCACAAGAACGGCTATCAGAAGGCTTGCGTAGGTTTGTCGGGCGGTATAGACTCTTCGGTGGTGGCCTGTCTGGCCGTTGGCGCGCTGGGTGCTGAGAATGTCAAGGGTTTGATGCTGCCCTCGCAGTTCTCGTCGGATGAGTCTGTCGAGGATGCCAAGTTGCTGGCTGATAATCTGGGTATTGAGTACAGCGTGTTGCCGATTACGGACGCTTACACAGCTATAATGAATACCTTGAAGCCCGTTACGGGAGGTACCGAGTTTGATGCTACGGAGGAGAATATCCAGTCGCGTATCCGCACCGTGCTGCTTATGGCTTTGCAGAATAAGGATGGTTACATACTGCTCAACTCCTCAAACAAGAGCGAGAATGCCATTGGCTGGTGTACTCTCTACGGCGATACGGCGGGTGCATTCAGCCCTACGGGTGACCTCTATAAGAGCGAGATTTACGACTTGGCTCGTTATATAAATTCACGATTTGACAATGTCATCCCTGAGGTGGTGCTTCGCAAGGAGCCTACATCGGAGTTGCGTCCTGATCAGAAGGATAGCGACATCCTGCCTCCATATGAGGTTGTGGATGCCATCCTCTACCGTATGATTGAGGAGGGTCAGCACCGTGAGGAGATTGTTAATGCCGGCTTTGATGTCGATGTGGTTGAGAAGATTCACACGATGGTTATGCAGAATGTGAAGAAGCGTTACCAATACCCACCCGTGTTGCGTCTTTCTACCTGCTCGTTCCGTCACGAGTGTCTCTTCCCATTGGTTAATAAATACGGATACTAATCAGGCGGGGAGTCTTGTTATGTCACACATAAAGCATAGCGGCGAGGTCGTACGCATCGAGCAAGGCAGGGTCTATGTCAGGATGACCGTAAACAGTGCATGTAGTGGCTGTCACGCTAAGGCTGTGTGTGGTGTGGATGAGAGCAAGGATAAGGTGGTGGAGGTTGAGAATGTTGATGCTTCCGATTACTATGTAGGAGAGAGTGTTGAGGTCGCTTTGCAGAGCGGCTCTATGGGTGCTAAGGCGGTTGTATTGACCTATGTAGTGCCTTTTTTTGTGATGGCGGCAATGCTTGTCGGGGCTGTGATGTGTGGCTTGGGTGAGGGCTCGGCGGTGTTGGTGGCACTAAGCGGTGTGGCGGTGTATTACCTGCTTTTGTATGTGTTGCGACACAAGATAAAGAATACTATAAAATTCATAATAATAAAACAAACAAAATGACAGTATTATTATCTACAATTTTAACCCTGTCGTTGCTGGGTGTGCTCTCTGCTGTAATTCTGTACTTTGTGGCACAGAAGTTCAAGGTGGAGGAGGACCCCCGCATTGATGAGGTTGAGAAGATGTTGCCCGGTGCAAACTGTGGTGGTTGTGGATTTGCCGGATGTCGTGGTATGGCCGATGCATTGGTTTGTCAGGATGACATCTCTGCGCTCTATTGCCCCGTAGGAGGTGCCGAGGTGATGAAGGGTGTGGCATCTTATCTGGGTAAGGTAGCCCCCGAAAAGGAACCTGCCGTGGCGACTGTTCGCTGTGGAGGAGTATGTAGTAAGCGTCCTCGCACAAATGAGTACAATGGCTCAAAGAGTTGTGCTGTTGCTGCTTCGTTCTATGTGGGAGAGACGGCGTGTGCTTATGGCTGCCTGGGTTATGGCGACTGTGTTGAGGCGTGTGCCTTCGATGCAATCAAGGTAAACCCCGAGACGGGCATTGCCGAGGTTGATGCCGATAAGTGTACGGCTTGTGGCGCTTGCGTTAAGGCGTGTCCAAAGCACATCATTGAGCTTCGTAAGAAGTGGCCTAAGAACCGTGCTGTGTATGTAAGCTGTGTATCGAAGGACAAGGGTGCTGTGACGATGAAGGCTTGCAAGGCGGGATGTATCGGCTGCGGTAAGTGCGCGAAGGTATGTGCCTTCGATGCTATCACGGTTGAGAATGGCGTTGCCTATATCGACTCGCAGAAGTGTAAGCTGTGCCGCAAGTGTGTGAACGAGTGCCCAACGGGAGCCATCGTTTTGAAGGGTATGGATCCACTGCCAAAGGAGCCTAAGACTCCTGCTGTGAAGCCAGCGGAGAAGCCAGCAGAGCCAAAGAAGGTTGAGCAGTCGGTAAATAATGAATAGTGTTAAAGAGCAGAAATTGATTGATTATGAAGACATTTCCAGTAGGCGGAGTACATCCGTCGGATAATAAAAAGTGGAGCTGCACCAAGAGCATCGAGGTCTTGGCACTCCCCGAAGTAGTCAATATTCCGCTTGCGCAACACATCGGAGCCCCCGCTACGGCAAAGGTTGCAAAGGGCGATAAGGTATTGACTGGTCAGCTTATAGCCGAGGCTACGGGCTTTATGTCGGCAAATATTCACTCTCCAATATCGGGAACGGTTACGGCTGTCGATATGCAGCCAAATGCGCAGGGTTTGCGTCAGATGATGATTACCATCAAGCGTGAGGGCGATGAGTGGATGCCCGAGATAGACCGTACGCCCGAGATTAAGCGTGCGTGCAACCTGGACTCTGCGGCAATCATCGCAAAGATTAAGGAGGCGGGCGTTGTAGGTATGGGTGGTGCTACATTCCCAACACACGTCAAGCTCTCAATCCCCGATGGCTGCAAGGCTGAGTATCTGATTATCAACGGCGTGGAGTGTGAGCCATACCTTACCTCTGACCACCGCACAATGTTGGAGCGTGGCGAGGAGTTGCTCATCGGCGTTGAGATATTGAAGAAGGCGTTGAACGTAGAGAAGGCTATCGTGGGCGTTGAGAACAACAAGCCCGATGCCATAGCCTCACTCCGCAAGCTCGTTAAGGAGAAGGGCTTTGATGTGACTATTGAGCCTTTGAAGGTGCAGTACCCTCAGGGTGGCGAGAAGCAGTTGATTGCTGCTGTCACAGGTCGTGAGGTACCACCTCCACCAGCCCTGCCAATTCACGTTGGCGCTGTTGTGTGCAACGCATCAACTACTGTGGCGGTGTATGAGGCTGTGCAGAAGAATAAGCCACTCATCGAGCGTGTGGTTACAATCACAGGTAAAGAGTTGAAGGAGCCTCGTAACCTCCTGACCCGTATGGGTACACCAATCTCTACGCTCGTGGAGATGGCTGGTGGTCTGCCCGAGGGTGATGTTAAGGTTGTAAATGGTGGACCTATGATGGGTCGTGCTATGGTAAATATCGACTCTCCCGTGACGAAGGGTTGCTCGGGCGTATCGGTATATAGCGGCAAGGAGGCACACAGAGTTGAGCCAGGCGCTTGTATCAAGTGTGCCAAGTGTGTTGCTGCGTGCCCTATGGCGTTGGAGCCATACCTTATCTCTAAGCTGGCTAAGAAGCAGATGTGGGATAGATTGGAGCAGGAGCATATCACCGACTGTATCGAGTGTGGCTGCTGCCAGTACACCTGTCCTGCGGGCATAGCCTTGCTCGACTATGTGCGTCTGGGCAAGCAGACGGTGATGGGAATTATTCGTGCGCGTGCTGCGGCTTCGGCACCTAAAAAGTAATTGAAAAAACGAGAATATTATGGCAAATAAATTTGTTGTTGCTACGGCTCCGCATATGCACAGCCCCGAATCGACAAAGTCACTTATGCGTGACGTGTTGATTGCCCTGATGCCTGCTTTGGCAGTGTCGGCTTGGGTCTATGGCCTGGATGCATTGCGTGTGACAGCTATTGCTGTTGTGAGCTGTGTTTTGGTCGAGTACCTTATTCAGAAGTTTCTGTTTAAGGGTGCCTCGACAGTAGGTAACCTCTCGGCAGTGGTTACAGGTGTGCTGCTTGCCTTCAACCTCCCCGCAAATATAGCGTGGTGGATTGTTGTTGTAGGCTCGGTGGTGGCTATCGGTATTGCGAAGATGACCTTCGGAGGTTTGGGTCGCAACCCATTCAACCCTGCATTGGTAGGTCGTGTGTTTTTGCTTATTGCCTACCCTGCGCAGATGACGTCGTTCCCACAGCCTGCTGCGGACGCGTATGTAGATGCCTTTGCGGGTGCGACGCCTTTGGCGGCACTTAAAGCTCAGGCAGTGCAGATGGGCGATGTTAATCTGATGAATATGCTGGCAGGTGTTATGCCTGGCTCTATGGGTGAGATTGCCGCAGCGGCACTGCTTGCAGGTGGTTTGTATATGTTGTGGCGCAGAGTCATCACCTGGCATATTCCTGTTGCGGTGCTCGGCTCTATGGCGGTGTTTGCCTGCATTGTGGCATTTGCCCAGGGCGGTGTGTCGTCGCTTATGTATGAGTTGCCAGCCTTCCATCTGTTGGCGGGTGGTGCAATGTTGGGTGCTATCTTTATGGCTACGGACTATGTGACCTCGCCAATGACTCCCAAGGGTATGATAATATATGGTATCGGCATCGGCGTTATCACAATGATTATCCGCCAGTGGGGTGCTTATCCTGAGGGTATGTCGTTCGCAATTCTTATTATGAATGGCGTGGCACCTCTGATAAACAAGTATGTTAAACCTCGCCGTTTCGGTATGGCGTCAAAGAAGTAGGAGGGCAGAGTATGAAGAGTACACTTTTTAATATGGTTGCCGTTCTGTTCACAATCACGCTCATCGCTTCGGCAGGTGTGGGTGCTGTGAATATGATTACCGAGGAGCCTATCGCTGCGGCTAAGGCTCAGGCGACTACCGTGGCTGTGGCAAATGTGTTGCCGGAGTTTAACCGGAACGAGGTGTCGGAGCAGGATATTGACGGAATGACTATCAAGGTATATACGGCAACCTCTGCCGAGGGCGTTGTGGGCTATGCCGTTGAGACTATGACCAAGAAGGGCTTTGGCGGTGCTATCCGTATGATGGTAGGCTTTTTACCCGACGGCAGGATTTATAATGTCAATGTGTTAGAGCAGGCTGAGACCCCAGGTCTTGGTACTAAGATGTGCGACGAAGGTAATGCTTTGCTGTCAAGCATCAAGGATAAGGATGCCGACGATGTTGAGTTCAAGGTGAAGAAGGATGGTGGCGAGCTGGATGCTCTGACTGCTGCGACAATCTCTTCGCGTGCATACTACGATGCTGTGGCACGCGCTCATCAGGCTTTCCTTGTTGCAAGTGGTGCCAAGTCTGAGGCCGATGGCGTTACAAGCGCTACGGCTGCAAACTGTAATAATGAGGGCGAGGCAGCCCAGGAAGGAGGCAAAGATGAATAAGTTACAGATTATGTTGAGTGGTATTATCAAGAATAACCCAACCTTTGTGTTGGTGCTTGGTATGTGTCCTACGCTGGGTACAACCACCTCGGCTATCAATGGTATGGGTATGGGTGTGGCAACTATGGCGGTGCTCATAATGTCAAACCTTGTAATCTCCCTGATTAAGAACCTTATCCCCGACAAGGTGCGTATTCCCGCTTTTATCGTGGTCATAGCATCGTTTGTGACCATTATCCAGATGTTGATGCAGGCCTACGTTCCTTCGCTCTATGCGAGCCTGGGCGTGTTTATTCCGCTTATTGTTGTGAACTGTATCATCCTGGGTCGTGCCGAGGCGTTTGCATCTAAGAATGGAGCTTTGGACTCAATCCTTGATGGTGTGGGCATTGGTATCGGCTTCACATTGTCGCTTACAACCATAGGTGCTGTGCGTGAAGTGTTGGGCAGTGGCTCTATCTTCGGCTACGGATTGGGTATTACCGACTATATGCCTCTGGTGTTTGTCCTTGCCCCCGGCGGATTCTTCGTGCTGGGCTATCTAATGGTGTTGTTTAATAAATTTGCAAAGAAATAGTTATGGAGCTTTCATATTTCGCAATCATTATTGGTGCTATCTTCGTTAATAACGTTGTGTTGGCACAGTTCCTCGGTATATGCCCATTCCTGGGTGTATCGTCGAAGGTTGAGACGTCGCTTGGTATGGGTGCTGCCGTAACCTTTGTTATGGGCCTCACGGCTATCGTGGCGTGGTCTATCCAGACCTATATCCTTGTGCCTCTGCACATCGAGTATATGCAGACCATTGTCTTTATTCTGGTCATCGCTGCTTTGGTGCAGATGGTTGAGATTGTGTTGAAGAAGGTGTCGCCATCGCTTTATCAGGCACTTGGCATCTTTCTTCCTTTGATTACCACCAACTGTGCCGTGCTGGGTGTTGCAATCCTTATGATTCAGAAGGAGTTTAACCTCTTGCAGAGCTTCGCCTACTCGGTATCTACGGCGCTGGGCTTTGCTCTGGCATTGGTTATCTTTGCCGGCATCCGCGAGCGTCTGGAACTTGACGATATGCCAAAGGCAATGAAGGGTATTCCTATCTCGCTTATCGTTGCAGCCATTCTGGCAATGGCTTTTATGGGATTCTCTGGTCTGGTATAAGAAAAAGGCGACAAAAAAGGCGAATTTCTGCGTTACGCTTGTTTGTGAAATGCTCATTTACACTTTGGTAAACTCCGCTTTCACCAAACTTCGCAAGCCTTGAAATTCATCCTTTTTAGTCACTTTTGAGATTGAGTAGTAAGGGTTGATTGATTTCTATCAGTCAGCCTTTTTTATAGTCTTAGCTTATAGCGCGGTAAATTTTTTTTGATTGCATTTATGGTTTTTTCTGCGAAAAGTGTATTATTTTTGCAGTAGGAAAACAGAAAACAAAAAATTAACATTAAAACTTTACGACTATGAAAAAGCACAGATGCATACCTTGCGGTTGGATATATGACCCTGCGAAGGGTGACCCCGAGAACGGAATAGCCCCAGGCACACCTTTTGAGGAGCTCCCCGATGATTGGGCATGTCCCATCTGCGGAGCGGATAAGGACTCTTTTGAGGAGTTGTAATTCCCTCAAAGTTCAGCGCATAACCAAGGCTGTGCAACCCCGTGTTGTGCAGCCTTTGCTGTGTCTGTCGATGATTCAGGGATATTGCCACGACGCTGCGCTCCCCGCAATGATATAATATTTATCGCCCCCTCAAACAAAAAACGC
>JAZUMN010000050.1:0-5928 GCA_045603645.1 Alistipes sp.
TTGAACTGCCACTGCAAGCCCAGCTCCTCATCCGAGAAGGAGTCATCGGTTGCGGGCAATGTTATCTCAACATCCTTCTTTATGGCTGGCTTGCGCCAACTCTCCACAGGCTCTCCCACGCCATTCATATCCATATCGACACCTATCACGGGCCATCCCTCGCGCCAATGCACGGGTTGCAGATGCACCACTCTGCCCAGCGGGTTATATTGCTGGAAGTGGAAGAACCACCACTCCCCATCGGGGGTGTCGACCAGCGAGCCCTGATGAGGGCCGTTGATGCGTGTCATACCTTGTTCCAGCACCACCTTTCTTTCGTAGGGGCCATATATGTTCTTGGAGCGAAGGATGGTTTGCCAGCCGCCTGCCACGCCACCTTCGGGGATGCTGAGATAGTAGTAACCATTAAGCTTGTGAATCTTGGTACCCTCGGCAATAGGACCCGTATAAACGGTGCGGCCTTCGTCAAGGAGTTTTGTGCCGTCGGGGCTCATGCGATGCAGTATGATGGGGCCGGCACCTACGCGGCTTCTGCCAAGGTAGGCATTGCCATCCTCATCCCAGAAGGGGCAGGGGTCCTCCCAGCCGGGCTTGCTTGCCACACGGGTCAGCGGAGCCCAGGGCCCCTCGGGCTTCTCGGCGTTGGTCATAAACAGACCTTCGTTGGGTGTGCAGAAGAATACCCAGAACTTGCCGTCGTGATAACGTATGGCGGGGGCCCACGAGCCTCCTGCATAGCGGGCATTTCTCTCCCACTCGGGGAAGTCAAAGCGGTCGTAGAGTTGTCCCGCCAGCTTCCAGTTCACCATATCTTCCGACACAAGTATCTGCATTCCGATAAAATGAAAGTCGGACGCTACCATATAGTAACGCTCTCCAACTCTGATTATGTCGGGGTCGGAATAGTCGGCATTCAGGATGGGATTTACAAATGTTCCATTACCTTGGTCACCCCAGGTCGTCAGTGGTTTCTGTGCCAGAATGTGCCCTGTGCATAGCAGGGCGCACAATGTAATAAGCAGGTGTTTCATAAGTATAACTTTAATTCTTATTTGGTCATTGTTTCTATACCCTCATCAGCCCGTTGCGGGGAGAGGCGTCAAGACGTATGGCTATGAATACCAATATGGTAAAGGCCACAAGGGATGAGCCTCCATAACTGAGGAATGGCAGCGGGATACCCATCACAGGCATCAGGCCTATATTCATACCTATATTCACAAGAACGTGGAACAGTAGAATTGAGGCCACGCAATAGCAATATATACGTCCAAAGGGCTCCTCCTGACGCTCGCCCATCTTCATCAGACGCAGGATGAGCATACACAGCAGCATAAGCACAAATGTAACACCTAAGAAGCCCCACTCCTCACCCACGGTGGCAAAAATAAAGTCGGTCTCCTTCTCGGGTACGAAGTATTTGTTCTGCGTACCCTCCATAAAGCCCTTGCCCAGCAATCCGCCCGAGCCAATGGCTATCTTTGCCTGATTGACGTTGTAGTCAGCACCCGACGGGTCGTTCATTATACCCAGGAAACTCAGGATACGCAGCTTCTGGTGAGGCTGCAATACCGACTCGAAAATCTTGTCGGCAGTAGGCACGAACAGCATTGAGCCTACGAAGAGTCCTGCCGAGAGGAATATAGCCGATATGTTTCTGCGGAAGGCGTAAATGGCGGCTATTACAACTGCTAATATAACCGTGATGACAAGGCACGCATAGCCACTCAGGGCTGTTTCGCACAGCACCGCCGAGGCTCCATACAGAAGCAGCGAGGTCAGGGCTATTGCCGCAAGGAATATGGTGTGCATACGCCAATGACCTATCATCATGGCATTACTGAATGTGAAGATAAGTACCAGTATTATCAGCAGAAATAGCGGTGTGAAAAGGAACGAGACTATAAAGAGCGCCGCAGCCATTAAGGCAGGTATGCAGAGCCACTTGTTGAGTCCCTCACGATAGAGCACGATGATAAACGAGCAAAGCACAACACCCGAGCCTGTGTCATTTTGCAAGATGATAATGGCCAGCGGGAGCAGAATTATAAAGCCGACGTGTATCATATCGCCCAGCTTCTTTATCGAGTAGTTGTAGTTACTCATAAGGCGAGCCACCGCCAGCGCAACGGTAATCTTGGTGAACTCCACGGGCTGAATGACGAAGCTGCCGAACGTGTACCAGGCCTTTGCTCCATTCAGGGGGCGTGCCAGGCTGTCAGGTAGAATCACGGTTCCCAATATAAGCAGCACACCTACGGCATAGGCGTAGTAGGCGTACATATGATAATATCGCGAGTCCAGGAGCAGAATGACAAGGGCAGCCACCAACGCTACGCACGCCCATATAGCCTGCTTGATGTGGAAGCGCGAGAAGGAGAAGAAGTCGGTTATGGCGGCATCCTCGAACGATACCGATGTGATGCAGGTAAGACCCGACAGCACAAGTAGCAGGTAGAGAATCACTGCTACGCGGTCCACGCCTTCAAAAAGTGATATGTTATTACTTCTTCTTGACATTTTGATAGCTCTTTGGTAGGTAATAAGGCATATTCTTCACTTGCTCAACAAGTTGTGGGCGCGAGATGCTGCCTGTCAGGTACAATTCCTCGATAAGGCTGGCGATAGGCAATGCTGCCGAGGCGCCGAAGCCTCCGTGCTCGACATATACCGAGATGGCAATCTTGGGGTTGTTCTTGGGCGCAAACGACAGGAACGTTGAGTGGTCGCGACCATTGGGGTTCTGCGCCGTACCGGTCTTGCCACATACATCCCAGCCGGGAAGGTAGGCTCTGTACGATGTGCCGGCACCCTCAATGTTGGCGCCTTTCCACATACCCTCGACAATAGGCTCGAAGTGTTTGGCATCAATGCCTACATATTGTTTTTGGTAGAAACGTCTGTCGATAGAGTCCTGACCTTCTATGCCCTTGATGATATGAGGGATGTAGTAGTAACCTCTATTTGCCACTATGGCCGCCATATTGGCCATTTGAAGTGGGGTACAACCCAACTCACCCTGACCAATGGAGAGCGACAGCACGGTGTAGCTATTCCACGAGCCTCGATAGACCTTGTCGTAGAACTTGGTGTCGGGAACATAGCCACGCTGCTCGTCGAGGAAGTCGCTGTCGAGTTTGCGTCCGTAGCCGAAGGCCTTGACATACTCTACCCACTTATCCAGTCCCTCCTTCACATCCTTGTATTTGCGGTTCTCGATGATATCGCGGAAGACATAACAGAAGTAGGCGTTGCACGACTGCGCCACGGCATTTCTCAGGTCCAAAGGCGAGGAGTGAGGGTGGCAGCCCATCTTCTTCTTGCCATAGCTGTAACCTTCGTGACAAGGGTAGGCGTCGGCAGGTGTCAGCACACCCTCCTGCATACCTATAAGCCCCTGCACCAGTTTGAAGGTTGAGCCGGGGGGATACCTTGACTGCACGGCACGGTTAAACATAGGCTTCTGCACGTCACCCAGCATACGCATATAGTTATTTCCTCTCTCGCTGCCCACCATATCGTTGGGATCGAAGGTGGGCGAAGAGGCCATAACAAGAATCTCACCCGTAGAAGGCTCAATGGCCACCACAGCACCTATCTTCCCCCGCATAAGCTCCTCGGCAAAGGTTTGCAGCCTGACGTCAATGGTCGATGTGAGCTTCTTGCCCGGTATGGGCAGGGTGTCGTACATACCCTCCATATAGGAGCCTTTGATAGCTCCGTGAGCGTCTCGCTCCAAAATCTTTACTCCATCCTTACCTCTGAGGTACTTCTCGTAGGCTCGCTCCAGACCACTGCGACCTATGTAGTCGCCTCGCTTGTACTCGCCTTCGCCACGTTTGATGTCGCGCTCGTCCACCTCGCTCAGGTTACCAAGCAGGTTGCCGCCAATCTTGCGGGGATATTGGCGCACGTTGCGTTTTATGGTGTAGAAGCCCATATAGTTATGCTCATCGAAGCGCAGCTTGGACTCCTGCGAGACGTAACTCTTTACAAGGTAGGGTGCGCGGGGTGTCATGCGGGCATTTTTCAGTGCACGAATCATCTTAGCCTTCGTCATGCCGAGCACGTTGCATAGCTGCATGGTGTCGAAGCCTGTCTTGTCCATCTCGCGCCACACGACCATCAGGTCGTAGCACTCCCTGTTCTGCACGATGTACTTGCCGTTGCGGTCCACAACCTCACCTCGTGGCGCATACTGCACCTCATAGCGCAGGACATTGGACGCTGCCTTGCGTTTATATTGCTTGTCGATGAGTTGCATATAGCCCGTACGACCGGCAAAGAGAATAAAGATGGAGATGACAATCCATCTTAATATGTTTTGTCGTATGTATGCGTCGTTGTTTGACATAGCTTAGCGGGAGAGAATTTTCTCAATGAATATTTTCATAAAGTAGTATATAAACAGCACGGCTGCGATGTCACTTACGATGATGCGCAGCAGCGTGTGCATAATGTGTAGCATAGAGAGTGATTCCATAAAGAAATATATGCCGCTATGTACCGCCACAACGGCTATGATGTACCACCTGAAATGCTTCTCGGCTATGCGGTGCAGCGAGGAGTCGGCAGCATCGGTACCCATGGCGTGACCCGTAACCATTCGCAGCAGGAAGGGTCGCAGGAAGCCTGTGGCTGTTGTCGCCATAACATTAAGACCTCCCATGCCCGTCATGATGTCGATGGTCAGACCCAGCAGAGCCGACAGCAGCACCATCCACACGGGTTTGGTGTTGAGCGGCAGCAGGGTGATGAATGCCACATATATCAGGGGGTGGAAATATACACTCAGCGAGATGTTGTCGATGAGAAATATCTGTAACACCACAAGCAGGATGAATGCTCCGGCGTATGTTAGACTCTTTTGCATAGGTTAGTATTCGCGTTGAGGGTTTTGCTCCAAATCGGTTATCTCGCCATAATCGACATTCTCGATAAGGATTACATTGTTTAACTTAGTCATATCAGCCGCAAGACGTATGGTGGCGTGGTAGGAGGTCTGCGTGTCGTTTATCTCGTACTTCTCGACATAGCCAATCTTTATGCCCTCGGGGAAAAAGTGCGACAGTCCCGCAGTAACAACTTCATCGCCCACTTCGATATCTGCGTGCTTCGAGAGGTCGTTCATCTCAACTTTGTAGGGGCTCTTGCCCGACCAGGATATTGAACCGAAGTGTTCGTCACCTGCCACCTTGCCACTTGTGCGGAAGTCGGTATTGAGCACAGAGAGTACAACCGAGTAGCGCTCCGAGCAGCCTACAACATAGCCAATCATCATTCCCGAAGGTGAGATAACGGCCATATTATTCACGACGCCGTGCATAAATCCACGATTCAGCGTTATGAAGTTACGGCTGCGGCTTATGCTGTTTGAGATGATGCGGGCGGTGGTGTAGCGGTACTGCGACAGCGACTCTGCTATCTCAGGGTCAATACCCTCCATCGTCAGGGCGTCGGTTGCGTCATCAGCCTGCTTGCCGCGATATTGCGCAAGCTCACTCTCCAACTCTGCCACACGTTGCGTCAGAGTCTCGTTCTCGCTGCGTAAAGTGAAGAAATGCTTGACGCCAAATATTGAGCTCTGGATGCCTCCCGCAACGCTGTGGGCACGCGAGAGTATCTTTGCCTGGGTGTAATATGAAGAGTGCGCATAGTGGCTCAGTGCTATTGCCTCAATGGCGATGAAGAGCAGCACGACATATATGCGGCGCAGGAATTCTATCAGTTTATACATCGTTCGTAGCCCTTACGGGCGGTCTTTACAATACAACTTTTAACAAAATGGAGGTTGTCCAACAAGTTTTTGAAGGACAACCTCTTTTCCTTGAATTTGTATAACAAGAGCTATTTTGAAGCTGCTCGCAGGATGAAAAAGCGCAGTTTACTCGGCGTAAATGAGCATTTTTCAGACAAGGCAGATGCCAA
>JAZUMN010000051.1:0-21400 GCA_045603645.1 Alistipes sp.
AGGTGCATATGATTAAGATTGTGAGCGACGCTGCCGATGGCACCCTCGAAGAGTGGGCCGAACGCATCAAACAGCTACAAACATCGCTTTACGAAGCTACGCAGGCCACCATCGAGCAGATAAATACCCAACACAACCAAAAATAACCCGACATAGCGATGAAAATAAAAGCCAATTGCAAGATAAATCTCGGTTTGGACGTACTACGCAAACGCCCAGACGGATACCACGACCTATCGACTGTAATGATTCCCGTCAAGGGTCTCTTCGATGTCGTCGAAGTGGAGCCCATCGAGGGTTCAGAGTGCGAGTTCCACTCGCTGGGCCTAGTGATTGACTGCGACGACGAACACAACATCTGCGTCAAGGCACACAAGCTTATGCAGAGCCGCTTTGCAACAGGTGGAGTGCGTATAACGCTCGACAAACGAGTCCCATTCGGCGCGGGATTGGGCGGTGGTTCAGCCGACGGCACAGCTGTAATAATGGCCATAAACGAACTATTTAAACTTGGATTAACTGAGGAAGAACTGATTGACATAGCGGCAGAATTGGGTAGCGATACAGCATTTTTCGTACGCAACACACCGCAATTGTGCGAGGGTCGTGGCGAGGTAATGACCCCGATTGAGATTCCACAACTCACAGGTCGATGGATTGTGCTGGTGAAGCCCGACGAGGGTGTATCTACGCGCGAGGCCTATGCTGGTGTGATTCCCGCAGTACCGGCCGTCTCGCTCACCGAGAACCTGAAAGCCCCCATCACCGAGTGGCAGCAGAGCGTAAAAAACGACTTCGAGAGATCGGTCTTTGCAGCCCACCCCGCAATCGGCCACATCAAGCAGGTGTTGCTCGATAGCGGAGCATTATATGCGGCAATGTCGGGCAGTGGCTCAACGGTATTTGGCATCTTTGAGAATCGTGAGCAGGCCGAGAGATTGTCCCATCTGACACCATATATATTTGAGATGTAGAGATTGGATACTGGAGGATCCCTCTCCCAGATATAAATAAAATAAGAGTGCTCAACAACGCGTTGAACACTCTTTTCTATTTTTCGGGAGCGATTAACTCGCCCTCGATTTACTATCATTCAAATCTTACTCTTTTTTATCTGCCTGGACGGGAGCAGAATCCGATTTTTCCTCTACCACCTTTTTTGCTACATTTTTCTCTGCACCCTTATCTGCAACTGCCCCTTTGTCGGCTGCGCGACGGCTATGCGAGAATGGTTTGCGACGCGAACGACGCTGATTCTCTGGCTCTGCATTGGGGAAGTGCTGTGCAATAGCCTTTGCCAAACGTTGCGGTGGGATATTGCGCTCAATCTTACCATCGTACGCCACCGAGATACCTCCCGTCTCCTCCGACACCACAACCACAATCGCATCCGAGGTCTCGGTAATACCTATGGCTGCGCGGTGGCGAGTACCATACGCCTTAGGCACAGGCGACTGGGTAACGGGAAGAATACATTTGGCCGCCACCACCCTATTGTTCATCACGATGGCCGCACCGTCGTGCAGAGGGGCATTCTTGAAGAATATGTTTTCCAGAATGGGCACCGACAACTGCGCATCGAGTGTAATGCCGCCATCGATTATATCGCGCAAGTCGCTCTGCTGAGCCAACACAATCAAAGCACCTGTTTTGGTGGCCGACATATCCGTACAAGCCGTCACGATTGGTTGCAAAGTAGGCTCATTCTGATTCTGAGCATTGAATATCGAGTTGAGAAACTTGAAGTTACGGCGCATACCAATCATCTGCAAGAAGTGTCGCAACTCAGGCTGGAAAAGGATGATAACGGCAATCATACCCACACTCACAAGCTGTCCCAAGATGCTCTGCAAAAGCGTCATATTCAAGGCTCGCACCACAATCCACACCACATAAATCACTATGATACCCGTAAAGATATAGGGAGCATTCGTACCGCGAGTCATACGATAAAGCCCCAGCATCAACAACGCCACGAGCAGGATGTCGATAAAGTCGATAAATGTGAAAGGTATAAAATCCATACTTTCTGTAAATATTTGTGCAAAAATACCTAATGAAATTCAAAATTGCAAAATAAAGGGATGGCTATTTGTAATAAGTTGTATCTCGTATCATCCGTATCATCTGTATCAGGGTGATACAAGTGATACAAATGATACAATGATACGAGATACAACCCCACCAGGCGCGAAAAGCAATTTTGCATTTTTAATTTTGAATTTCCCTATTGCTATTGAGTGAAAATATTTATATCTTTGCGTTGGAATGATGCGCTTGGCCTAAAATTGGCGGGTGCAAAGAGTATTAACGAACTGTTATAGTAACAAATAAACTCTTCTAAATTATGATTTATTCACACGAAGTGCAGCAGATGTGCTGCGTTAAAAAGGGTGCTAATCACGCATCTGCACCAATCCCTCAGGAGGGAAAGTGGGTTGTAGCTAAGGAGATTAAGGACATTTCAGGTCTTACACACGGTGTGGGCTGGTGTGCTCCTCAGCAGGGTGCCTGCAAACTTACTCTCAACGTTAAGGAGGGTATCATCCAGGAGGCATTGGTTGAGACTATCGGTTGCTCTGGTATGACTCACTCAGCAGCTATGGCATCGGAGATTCTTCCAGGCAAGACCATTTTGGAGGCATTGAACACCGACTTGGTTTGCGACGCTATCAATACAGCTATGCGCGAGCTCTTCAAGCAGATTGTTTACGGTCGTACACAGTCAGCATTCTCTGAGGGCGGTCTTCCTATCGGTGCAGGTCTTGAGGACTTGGGTAAGGGTCTTCGTTCACAGGTTGGTACAATGTTCGGTACTTTGGCAAAGGGTCCTCGTTATCTTGAGATGGCTGAGGGTTACTGCACACGTATGGCTTTGGACGCTAACGATGAGGTTATCGGCTATGAGTTCGTACACGTTGGCAAGATGATGGAGTTCATCAAGAAGGGTATCGAGCCAGCAGAGGCATTGGAGAAGGCTAAGGGTTCTTATGGCCGCTTCAAGGATGCAGTTAAGTACATCGATCCTCGTCAGGAGTAAACCAAATTGTATAATCGAAAAAAGAGAATTTAGATATGGCAAATTTATTTGAGAGCTACGAGCGCCGAATCGACCACATCAACGAGGTGCTCGCACAGTATGGAATCGCAAGCATCGAGGAGGCTAAGGCTATCTGCGACGCTAAGGGTATTGATCCTTACAAGATGTGTGAGGAGACACAGCCAATCTGCTTCGAGAATGCAAAGTGGGCTTACGTAGTAGGTGCTGCTATTGCAATCAAGAAGGGCTGCACATCGGCTGCTGACGCTGCCGAGGCAATCGGCGAGGGCTTGCAGGCATTCTGCATCGCAGGCTCGGTGGCTGACGACCGTAAGGTTGGTATCGGCCACGGTAACCTGGCTGCACGCCTGCTCCGCGAAGAGACACAGTGCTTCGCATTCCTGGCAGGTCACGAGTCATTCGCTGCGGCTGAGGGTGCTATCAAGATTGCAGAGATGGCTAACAAGGTTCGTAAGAACCCATTGCGCGTTATCCTGAACGGTTTGGGTAAGGACGCTGCGAAGATTATCTCTCGTATCAACGGCTTTACTTATGTTCAGACCAAGTTCGACTACTACTCGGGTGAGGTTGCAGTTGTGGAGGAGACTCCATATTCAGACGGCTTGCGCGCCAAGGTACGTTGCTACGGCGTGGACGATGTTCGCGAGGGCGTTGCTGTGATGTGGAAGGAGGACGTTGACGTATCTATCACAGGTAACTCAACAAACCCAACACGTTTCCAGCACCCTGTGGCAGGTACATACAAGAAGGAGCGCGTGTTGGCCGGCAAGAAGTACTTCTCGGTAGCATCAGGTGGTGGTACAGGTCGTACTTTGCACCCAGATAACATGGGCGCAGGTCCTGCATCTTACGGTATGACCGATACTTTGGGTCGTATGCACTCTGACGCTCAGTTCGCAGGCTCTTCATCAGTGCCAGCACACGTTGAGATGATGGGCTTCCTGGGTATGGGTAACAACCCAATGGTAGGCGCAACAGTTGCTGTTGCCGTTGCCGTTCAGGAGGCTATGGCATAGTTTCACAAAGCCAACAAATAGCAGGGGTTGTCCAACAAGTTTTTGGGCAGCCTCGTTTTTTTTATAATTTGTATATCGCATATCGTTTTGAAGTTGCTCGCAGGTTAAAAAAGCACAGTATACTTGACGTAAATGAGCTTTTTTAAGACAAAGCAGATAACGAAAGAGCCTTGTTAGACAGATTCTGTTTGTGTTGCATGCGTTGCTAACATCTATTTCTTAACATTATCATAATATTGATTGGGGTAGTTATTGGGTATTTATACCTAACTTTGTAATGGAAGATGAACAGGTTTATATACATATCGCTGGTAAATATACTCCTCAGCATGATGGTGGCGACCAAGTTAATTGGTTGCGAGTCGTGTGAGGCGTCCTCTTTCGGCAGGCCATCGGCAGAGCCTGCACACATCGAAGAGAGTTGTGTAGCGGTGTATGCAGACCTGAGTTTCAACTCACCAAATGACAGAAACGGCATCGTGGCTCAGCGTAGCACAACATCGCGCCACACACTGCGTCGCAGTTCTATACAAAAGACTTTCGGGCACACCATCAACAGACTATCAAATAGCGACGAGAGTCATAACCACGCATTTCACCTTCTGACGACATCGCTGCTACCCCTTGCCGTAAAGAGCAGCAGCGCACTGCTTGTCAGGCTACGCAAATTCCGAATTTAGCCTATAATTTAGTATCAAAGAACTCGCCCACGAGTGGGTTGGAACGCTATGTGCATACCATCAAAGGATGTGCGCTACAATATGGATATTAAATTAAAGGAAAAATGGAATACTTAATCTTGATCATATCGTTGTTGGCCATTGTCTGGGGTGCCGACAACCTGGTTAATGGGTCGGTAGCAATAGCACGCCGATACAAAATCTCGGACTTCGTAATTGGTGCCGTAATAGTCGGCATAGGAACATCGTGCCCCGAATTGGTGGTGAGTGCCTATGGAGCATATCAGGGCAATGTAGATGTTGCCATAGGCAATGTCGTGGGCTCCAACATATTCAACATACTGGGCATACTGGGTCTTACCGCCCTGCTCTACCCCGTGAGTGTCAGCCGCGAGAATCGACGCTTCGAGTTACCCGTATGTATATTTGTGTCGGTGCTCGTAACTCTTTTGGCATTCAACTTCTTCAACGGCAATGCCATATCGATAGGCAGAATTGACGGTGCACTGCTGCTCCTGCTATTCGTAGCCTTTATCTACATCTCGTTCCTGCGCGACAAACGCAACAACAAAGCCTCGGCAGAGGTTGTCGATACCGTTAGTGAGAAGCTCGTTGTATCCATCGCAAAGGTTGTCATCGGTCTGGGCGTTCTGGTTACGGGCTGTCACTTCTTTGTCGAGGAGGCTGTGGTGATTGCCACCATGTGGGGCGTGAACGAGGCATTTATATCTATTACACTCATTGCCTGTGGCACATCACTTCCCGAGTTGGCAGCGTCGCTTGCTGCGGCATTTAAGAAGAACACGCAGCTGGCGCTGGGTAATGTCGTGGGCTCCAACATATTCAACATAACATTCATCCTGGGTATCAGCTCACAGATATCACCCCTGACCGGCGGTGGCATTACCCTGGTGGACTATGTTGTGATGATTGCTGCCGCCGGGCTGCCGCTGGCATTGGGTATGCGAGGTAAGATATCACGTCTTTCGGGCGGCATTATGCTCCTGTGCTTTGTGACATATACTGCATATCTTATCTATGCGCAGAATATATAATGTTCATCGTTTTGCACAAAAAGAGTGTCTTCACAAAGAGAATGTTGTAATATTTATGCAATCATAAGTTAATAATTATTTAACTACTAATTTATATTCTCTTAACATTCACCATATACTTTTGCCATTGCAACGAAAACTAAACAATTGCAATAGACACTAAACCAAGAACATTATGATTTTACAATTTTTCACACTATTGGGAGCTCTGGGTATGTTCCTCTACGGAATGAACCTTATGAGCGAGGGACTGCAAAAGGTTGCCGGTGACCGACTGCGTCGTTTCTTGGAGGCTATGACCTCAAACCGTTTTAAGAGTGTCCTTACGGGCCTCACCATCACATCCATAATACAGTCGTCGAGTGCCACAACGGTTATGGTCGTGGGCTTTGTTAATGCGGGACTGCTGGCACTTAACCAGGCCATAGGCGTTATTATGGGCGCCAACATAGGTACTACGGTTACGGCGTGGCTCATATCACTGCTGGGCTTCAAGGCCGACATCTCGATTCTGGCCGTGCCGCTGATGGCCATAGGCTTTATTATGAGTATCTCAAAGAAGGAGCGCAACAAAAACCTGAGTGAGTTTATCATTGGCTTTGCATTGCTGTTCCTGGGTCTGTCGCTTATGAAGGAGTCGGTACCCGATCTGAGAAAGACACCTGAGATTTTGTCATTCATCAAGGACTGGTCGTCACTCGGATTTGGCTCTGTTCTCATCTTCCTGCTGTTTGGTACGGTGCTGACCCTTGTACTGCAATCATCGAGCGCCACGATGGCCCTCACACTTATTATGATGAGTATGGGCTGGATACCATTCCACATGGGTGCTGCGATGGTGCTGGGCGAGAACATAGGCACAACCATCACAGCCAACATAGCCGCCGCCGTTGCCAACACCAACGCCAAGCGTGCAGCTTTTGCGCATACACTCTTTAACCTGTTTGGCGTCGTGTGGGCACTGCTTCTCTTCAAGCCTTTCGTGAGCCTTATAGGTGTAATCATTGCCGCTATGGGATTGCCAAACCCAGTCGACATAGTAACCACTTCTACCATCGACCCCTCATCGCCAGAGGCTACGGCTATGCTCTACGGACTCTCGACGTTCCACACCTTATTTAATACATTCAACACAGGCATACTGATTTGGTTCATACCTCAAATGGAGTCTATCGTCAAGAGAGTCATCAAGAGCAAGCCAAACACCGAGGAGGAGCCTTTCCGCTTGAAGTTTATCTCGGCGGGCCACACCTCAACAGCCGAGCTCTCAATAAGTCAGGCTCAGAAGGAGATAGAGCACTTCGCCCAGATATGCCGCAATGGTCTGGGATATATTCGCTCGGCTGTGCACACCAAGGATGATGCGGAGTTTGACATCTACCACAAGAAGCTGGTTAAGTACGAGGAGATAGCCGACCGCATAGAGTACGAGATTGCCTCGTTCCTGCACGCAATGCCACAGGAGAGCATCAGCGAGACTACGCGCGAGCAGATAAACATTATGTTTAAGATAATCACCGAATTGGAGAGTCTGGGCGACTCAGGCGAGGCTATTGCACGCATCATATCGCGACGCAACGCCCACGGCAAGTCATTCAACGAGAGCAACATACGAAATATAGATACCATGCTCAACGCGCTGGATGAGGCGTACGGCATTATGATTGACAACCTGCAACGTGGCGAGTTCAGCGCTGAGGGCTTGCAGACCGCCATCGAGTGCGAGATAAAGATTAACGACCTGCGCAACCGCCTGCGCGAGGAGGAGATAAAGATCATCGAACAGGATGGCACGACCTATCTCAGCAGCGTGTACTACATTGACGTTATATACGAAATTGAGCGTATGGGTGACTTTATCATCAACATCTCGCAAGCCTACGAGAAAAAGTAAATTCTTGTTGGCTCCAACAAGCAAAGAGGTTGTCCAACAAGTTTTTGAAGGACAACCTCTTTTTCTTGAAGTTGTATAACAAGAGCTGTTTTGAAGCTGCTCGCAGGCTGAAAAACCGCAACCGACGCTGCGGAGCGAGAGCAGAATAAACTTGTTTACTTTGCCGAGCCGCGAGGAGGAAAAGCCACCCTTGTGTGGGTTAATTACTCGGCGTAAATGAGCATTTTTCTGACAAGGCAGATGACAAAAGAGACTTGTTAGGCAGATTCATTTTTTTTAGGATTTGCAGCAATTTATTTTACCCTTATCTTAGAGAACTTAGCTGCAAACAGAATGATATACAGATAATATACAAACAGACAGCTCAGCGCAGCCTTTGTGCCTACGGCAATAGCCTCCGCACCAAAGCTCTGTTGCAGCATACCCATCAGAGGAGGAAGCAACGCTCCACCTATGGCGAAGGTGCATATAATGCCCGATGCACGCTTGGTATGCTCACCCAGATCTTCCGAAGCGAGGTTAAAGATATTACCCCACATAACAGAGTTAAACAAGCCGCAAAGAGTCATCAGGATAATTGCCATCTGACCCTCTATAAACAATGACACTGCCAAACTCAAAATAGCCATAGCAGAACAGAATACAGTAGCTGTGCGGGCACTAATCTTCTGCAACAGGATAGAGCCTATCAGTCGGCCAACCATCAAGCCACCCCAATAGAGCGAGAGCATAGCCGTAGCGTTGAGCTCATAACCAAAGAGCGAGATGTAGTCCAGTCCCAGAGCCCTCATTCTGTCGCTGAGGAAGCTTGGGATACCCACCTCTACACCCATATACATAAATATAGCCACAGCACCCAGCATAAGGTGTGGATATTTATATGGCGAGCGCTTTGTGGAAGGTGCATCGGCACTCTCCTGCTCCTTGATTTCGGGCAGTTTAAGCTTATACAGAATAAGACCCAGCAGCAGAGCAATGGCAGCAATGCACAGGAATGGTATTCTCACATTCTCGGGGTCGGGGCGCTCGGCGAGAGGTGTATTCTCAGTCACATTATTTACCGAGATAAGCACCGTAACAAAGATAGGCGCAATGACGGTAGCAACCGAGTTAAAGAAGCCCGTGAGGTTGAGTCGGCTCGACGCACTCTTGGCATCGCCCAAAGCCAAGACATAGGGGTTGAGGACAATCTGCAACAAGGCAATACCTATGGCCACCATAAACATAGAGGCAAGGAATGCCCAATAGCCCAACGACACAGCCGGATAGACCGACACAAAGCCCAGCGTCACGACAAAGAGCGAGAGTATTGCCGAGGCCTTATAACCCAGCTTATTCAGCAGGTAAGACAACGGAATAGAGAAGAGGTATGCTCCAAAGAAGGCTGTGTTAATGAGCTGCTTCTCGGTGAAAGAGAGCATCCACTTGCTCGACGCCAGGAAGTTGATTAACGAATTATTCATCGTAGTAATGAATCCCACCATAAAGAACAGGATTGACATCACTATCATAGGGAAAAGAAATTTCTTATTACTCATAGTCCGCAAGTTAATTGTTATTATACTCTTGCAACGCCTCATAGAAGGCCTTGATATTCTCCATAGGAATCTCGGGTGGGACGTCGCAGCCCGTCGAGAGGACGTAGTTACCGAACTCGGCAGTATTGCGCAGCAGGCTGAGCGTCTCGGCCTTAACCTTCTCGGCACTTGCCTGCTTCATAATTCCCACAGGGTCGATATTACCCATCACAAGGGTTGTTGCGGGGCACTCCTTCAATGCAGCTACCATATCGCAGCTATTTCCGAAGTGCAGTGCATCGGCCCCACTCTCAACCATTGCCTGAGTGCAGTGACCCAGGTTACCGCAGTTGTGCAGCACAACCATAAAATCTTCCGTCTGCACCTGCTCCACAATCTGCTTCACATACTTGGTCGAGAATGCAAGGCAGTCCTCGTTGGAGATAAGTCCCGCTGCGGGCTCTGCCATAATAACGCCATTGACGCCCGTCTGCTTCATCGCAAGCAGGTAGTTGGTAATAAATGTCGAACACTTTTCAAGCAGCAGGTGAATAGTCTCAGGCTCCATATACATAGCCATCATCATCTCCGACATATCAAACAATCTGCCGGCAAGCGAGAAGGGACCTATACAGCCTCCGAAGATGGGCTTGTCGGTAATTTTCTCTGCTGTGATGCGGTTCGCCTTCAAAAACTCCTGTACACGACCACGATTAAGGTCGGGCACTTCGAGCTTCTCCACCGACTCATAATCCGACACCACCCTGCCCACAACATTGGGTATTTCATTCTCCTCGAAAACAACATCTGAACCAAAAGCCTCCGCCTCAACAGTAAGGTCCATTATTGCCGTGCAGGCTGCCGCAGGATAGGCCTCGTTGAGTTTTATAATAGCCTCGGCGTGAACATCGCCACTTGTAACGGCTTGCTTGACCGTACACCCCTCGATTAACTCTATACCGGGGTGCGTCATAATGGGAATGGCTATGCGGCGAGGATTGTTCTTGATACTCTCCGCCCACTCTTTAAGGTTAATAGCACTCATATTAGATTAGGTATAACTATAAGTTTTGTGATTATATTGTCGCCCTGCGCTTAAAGCAGTTGAGGTTATTACACAAATCGCAATGCTTGGGGCGTTTAAGTGAGTCATCCCCCAAACCGAAGAACCCGCTTACAGACTTTACGGGCGACATTAAAAAGCTTTCCGACAGGGTTACTCCGCACGGTGTGGCGGGAAACAGTGCAAACAGCTTCTCCTGCTCGCTGATATCCCAGCCGCAATATCCGGGACTATATGGTGCGCTGACTTTAAGATTATACTCCCTCTCCAACTCCTCGGCAATGAGTGAGGAACTCAACTCCGCCAGCACCGTTCCGATGGCATCGGCTATGAATTCCCTTAATATATCACCCGAATGTTTCTGCTCTTGCAGATAGTCATCATACTCCCTGCCCGCCGTAGAGACATAAAGGCAGGCCTTCTGCACACCTTGCAGATACTGACCGATATTTCCGCCAAGCGAAAAGGCGGTATCCCCTATCTTTACCTCTGCGTCTGATAGAATCTGAGCCTCTGACACAAAATAGATGTACCTTACGACCCCAATCTTAGTGATATCACTTAAAACCTCGTCAATAAGGTGCACGGTATCAGCATCTGGGGTATCATTACGATACCCCATTGCGATATATATATCTTTGTGTGTGATATTCAGGCTCTCAACCCTAACAGAACGCTCAATTAGCATACGTTAAGCAACTTTTTCGCCAGAGCAACGGCCTCGTTAGCATTCGAGCTATATCCGTTTGCACCAATCTTGTCAGCAAACTCCTGATTTACGGGAGCACCGCCAACCATAACCTTAACCTGGTCTTTCAGTCCCTCCTGTTCGAGAATTTTAACAATCTCGGCCATATAGTTCATTGTGGTTGTAAGCAACGCCGACAAGCATACAATCTGTGCATTATGCTCCTTAGCTGCGCTTGCGAACTTCTCGCCAGAGACATCAACACCCAGGTTAATGACATTGAAGCCGCAGCCTTCGAGCATCGATGCAACGAGGTTCTTGCCAATATCGTGCAGGTCACCCTTAACTGTGCCTATGATGATTGTGCCGAGGGTCTTCTGGTTCTCGCCCTTCATAAGTGGTTTAAGGATATCCATACATCCCTTCATTGCACGAGCCGCCATCAACAGGTTAGGCACAAATGCCTTACCCTCCTCAAAACGCTGGCCCACGGTCTCCATACCCTTAATAAGGTAGTCGTCGATGATAGTCTGTGGAGCTACGCCCTCAGCCAGAGTCTCGTTCATAAGAGTCTTTGCATCGTCAAGCTTTCCTGTTGCTATAAAATCTATAAGTTTTACACTCTCTGCCATAATTGTAAGTTTTATATTTAATGATTATTTTAATTGCTTCTGCGCTACTTCTATAAATGCCAACAAATTCTCAAAAGGAGTATCACCCTCAACAGAGTGTGATGGCGAGAAGATGTATCCACCATCCTTACCCAATTCGAGCAGGCGCTCCGACTCGGCTATAACCTCCTCCTTGGTTCCGAAAGGAAGAATCTTCTGCATAGACAGACCGCCGTGGAATGCCAAACGGCCTCGGTACTTAGGCAGAATCTCATATATATTCATAACCTCAGGCTGGAATGGGTTGAAGCAGTTAAGACCTATATCAACCAGGTCGTCAAAGAGCTCATCCACATCGCCACAGCTATGAATCATCACATACTTACCGGCCTTGCGCACGTGGCCATACATACGCTTCAAGCGTGGATATATAAACTCCTTCCACAGGTCGTATCCCATAATAAGACCCTGCTGCTGACCCCAGTCATCGCCGAAATACACTGCGTCTATATCATACTCCAAAGCCTTGTCTATCTGGGCGATGTTGTAATCGCAAATAGCATCAAAGAGTTGATGTACGAACTCTGGGTTAATGTAGAAGTCCATCAACAGATTCTCCATGCCTCGGAGTGTCCACGCTCTTTCATACAGTGAGAAACCTATCTGGAAGCAACGGAACATATCGGGCTTGGCCTTAATCTCCGACTCAATGTTGGCAAAGAATCGTGGGTCCAATGGGTCAGGGAAGGTGTAGCCTTCGAGCGTTGGCTCCGACAATACAGCACCCTTCACATCGCCAATATCCTTATCGATGCTTCTGTCCCACACAACCTTAAATACATCACGATACAGATTGTCACCTAAATACTCAAAAAAGCCGATATCGCTTCCCAACTGCAAGATATGGTTACCCAAAACCACATCCAAATCCTCCACTCCGTAGTGTTTCTGCAACAGCTCTTTGGGCTCAACAGTAAACTTGAATGACCATGGCACATAAGGCGGCTTCTTGCCGTCAAGTACCATTTTTACGACTTCTCGCTTTTCCATAAAATAATAATATTATAAAGGTGGTTAATAATTCTTTTGCAAAATTAAGCTTATTTTTCTAAAAAAGCAAATTTTCAACTAAAATACAGGTTTTCGCAATATACATCCTGGAAATCCAAACAACTCTCCAACGCACAGAATGAGCAGCTATCCACAATCTTCGCAATATTCTCTCTGTTTGACTCAAACAGCAGTTCCCTGCACCCTGCCAGGGCGGCATTGCTTACCTTATGAATCTTCTCGGAGTCAAACTCCGTAAACAAGCCCAGTTCTCTAATTTTTTCAACATTGGGGTAATTACCCAATCCGCCCGTGATATACACACTCTCCACTTCGGCAGCGCTGACGCCATTATTCTTCATAATCAAAGCCACACCTGCAGCCAGAGCCGCCTTGGCAAGCTGAAACTCCCTTATATCGGCTATGGTAAGCCTGACGTCATCGGTTATATCTACATATTCGGCATCATCTGCGATAGCGCCCGTAGAGTCAATCTTTCCGCTTTCAAACAGAGCGTGCACTGCCTCTACAAGTCCGCTGCCGCATAAACCCTTAGCCTGCAAGCCATCTACTGTCTTTACCTCAAACCTTTCATCGGCGTAATCAACCGCATACACAGCCCCCGATGTGGCCCTCATTCCGCACGATATATTTAGACCCTCAAATGCGGGGCCTGCCGCCGTGGAGGTACATATCACCCTGCCTTTTTTCGCCAAGGCTATCTCGCCATTTGTTCCCAGATCGACCAGCAGCGACCAACCCTCATTAAGCATATTGCACGACTCTATGCCACACAGTATATCACTGCCCACAAAATGGCTCAGGTTAGGCAGAAACTCTATCTTGCAGTCGGCGGGCAGATTCCATTTCAGGGCGTCAGCCGTAAAGCTCTGCGCCGTGTTGTCAAGTCCCTGATAAGGAGCTACGGCCAGGGGCGATACGTCTATTCCTGCAAAGAGGTGGTGCATAACGGTATTGCCCGCCATAACTACACGCCTTATATCCTTGATGCCGTTGTCGGCGACAAGAGCCGATATCTCGGCACCTATATGCTCTCTCACGACCCACATCAGCCTCTGCGCATTTTGCTCGGACTCCATAGCATATGATATTCTGGAAATAATGTCTGCGCCGTAGTGCGCTTGTGGGTTTATAGCACTTCGTGTGGCTATTATCTCGCCATTGGAGCGGTCGACAAGCTGCACTACTATTGTCGTTGAGCCCAAATCGACAGCTATGCCGTAGCCCTGCTCGGGCCGAAACTTGAACGAGGAGTCATCCGACTGAATACGCATCTTGCCCTCCTCCACCTCAATAACGAGGTCCGAGTCCACCCGACTGTAACAGGCCAATCGCCAACCCCCGGCAAGACCGAGCCTGCCGAGCGTCCTTTTGTGTCTTTCGTCTAAGACGATGTCGCCTTCAATGAGTTTGACACGGCATTTTCCGCACGTGCCCTTACCTCCACACGGAAACTCCACCCCACTCTCCCTTAATACTTCGTGTAGCGATGTGCCGCCATCGACGACATATGTTTTCCCGACAGGGAGCAATTTTACTTTATATTTCATATGTTTTTTACTTTCGCAGATGTCTTTTACACAAAGTTAGGCATTTTTCCACCAAATTCAAGGCTATATCACAAAAAAAGGATTGCCAAAGCAACCCTTTTATTGTTATACGGAAATATATAGTTTAGTGTTGTGTCATTGCGAGGAGGACTTTTGTCCGACGTGGCAATCTTCTACATATCTTTAAGAAAGGAGATTCCCACAGTCGCTTGCGCTCCTTCGGAATGACAAATGCTTTACAACATTCAAGTAGATAAATCCGTTGTTATAAGGCGTATGTGAGCATTTTTCAGGCAAGTGTAAGGTTGCGATTAAGCCATAAGCAGAGGGTGTTTACACACTATGCTATGGCGAAGCAACCAAAAGGAACTTAACGCCGAAATCACCCACCACAACCGCGTAAAAAGTTCTTTTCGTGTGGGGATTTCAAGGCTTGCGCAGACTGAAAAAGCGGAGCATACCGAGCGTATGTGAGCATTTTTCAGGCAAGCTTAACGCAGAAATCACCCACGAAAAAACTTTTTACTCGTAGCGGCCGCTTTTAAGCCTCTCAACCTCCTCACGTGTGAGGAATCTCCACTGCCCGCGTTTTAGGTTTTTCTTGGTTATGCCGGCGTAATATACGCGGTCGAGCTTCTGCACGGCGTAGCCGAGAGCCTCGAACATACGGCGTACGATACGGTTGCGGCCCGAGTGAATCTCTATACCTACATCCTTCTTGCTCTCGCCCACATATGCCACCTCGTCAGCATATATGTCGCCATCGTCGAGTGTTATGCCTTCGGTGAGCTTCTCCATATCGGCACGCGTAAGGGCCTTGTCGAGTGTCACCTGGTAAATCTTCTTCTTCTCCAATGAGGGGTGTGTCAGCTGACGTGTCACATCGCCGTCGTTGGTAAAGAGCAGCAGGCCGAGTGAGTTCTTATCCAATCTGCCTACGGGATATATGCGCTCTGTGCAGGCGTTCTTCACCAGCTCCATCACCGTCTTGTCGGCGTGAGGGTCTTCGAGCGATGTCACATAGCCCTTGGGCTTGTTCAGCACCAGATACACCTTCTTTTCACCCTGCACACGCTCGTCGTTGAACTTCACCTCGTCTGTGGAGCGTACCTTTGTGCCGAGCTCGGTCACTATCTGACCATTTACACTCACCACTCCTGCCTGTATGAATTCATCTGCCTCGCGGCGTGAGCAGAGGCCCGACTGTGCCAGGAAGCGGTTCAGGCGCATCTCTCCAATCTGCTTGGGTGCATACTTGGGGTATGAGCGTGGGCGCTCGTCGCGCTTTTGGAAAGTGCGCTCGCCGCGCTTGAAGTTACCCTTGTCACCAAAAGTGCGTGTGGGGCGACCCTCGGGGCGTTCCGTGCGCTCGGGGCGCGAGAAGCGGCTCTCACCTCGTGCGGGGCGCGCGGGGCGGCGGTCGTCACGCAGGCGGTTGTCTGCCGAGAAGTTAGGGTTGAATGATGTGCGTTTCTCGTCACGACGAGGAGCTCTCGCCGTGCGTCCCTCGTTGTCGGCGTCGCGCTGAGGGCGGGGACTGCGCTCTACACGCTCGGTCGAAATGCGCTGACGCTTGTCGCGTGAGAAGCGCGCAAGTGCCGATGTAGAGTCTTGGCTAAATTTTTTCATAGTTTTCTGTTATCTTGTTTTGCGGGGGCAAAGGTAATCTATTTTTTTGGAAATTATCTGCTCTGCACCACCCAATTAACTCAAAAAAAGCGTTCCTGAACACAAATAGAGCCAAAAGGAATCGGGAATTCACCGCCTCGGCTCGGACAATACATATAACGTCATGCCACATTTTTGCACTTTGGTGACCATTGCAGTAGCAATCAGGTTGCAGGCAAAAATGATTGGAATTATATAGTTTAGTGTTGCTCAGTCATTGCGAGGAGCGTTAGCGACGTGGCAATCTCATTGTGTAAAATTGTGAGTGGGAGATTCCCACGCTCGTTACACTCGCTCGGAATGACAAATGCTTTACAACATTCAAGTAGATAATTCCGTTTTTTTTTACATACGAAGCACCCTTTTTGCTGTTTTGAGATTATCTTTGTCCTCGGATATGGGAATGAACAAGGAGATACTGCGCATAGCTGTGCCCAACATCATCTCAAATATCACCGTGCCGATAATGGGCATTGTGGGAACGATGATTGCGGGGCACTTGGGCGAAGCAGTCGAAAGCATCGGCTCGCTGGCTATCGGTGTGACCATATTCAACTTCATATACTGGAACTGCGCCTTCATACGTATGGGCACAAGCGGCATAACGGCACAGGCCTTCGGCGCAGGCGACAACCACACCACAACACTTATGCTGGCACGCTCGGTGCTGGTCGCCGCAGCGGTGGGTACGCTGATGCTCATACTGCAACGCCCCTTAGGCTTGGCAGCTCTCAGGGTGATGAACGGCGGCGAGCAGGTAGCAGAGTATTTCTTTGCCCGAATATGGGCTGTGCCGGCAGGCGTGCTGCTCTTTGCCCTGAATGGCTGGCTGACGGGTATGCAGAATGCCATAATACCTATGATTGTGGCTATCGTGGTGAATATCATACATATAGTATGCAGCCTTTGGTTTGCATTCCCGCTGGGCTGGGGCATCACGGGCATAGCCTACGCCTCGGTGGTGGCTCAGTGGACGGGAGTCGCAATCACCACCCTCATCTGCTGGGGGCACTACCGCAACAAGATGTCGAAAATAACCCTCACCGAGGTGCTCGACCTTGCCGCCTTGAAAGAGTTCTTCGCCCTCAACAGCGACATCATCGTCCGCACGCTCTGCATCGTCGCCACCTACACATTCTTCACCGCCGCCTCGGCACGTATGGGCGACGACATCATCCTTGCCGTGAACACCATCCTGCTGGAACTCTTCACACTGTTCTCATATATGACCGACGGCTTCGCCTACGCCGCCGAGGCACTCACGGGCCGTTTCATAGGGGCAAAAGATGGGCTCTCGCTGCGCAAATGCGTAAGGCGCTGTATGGTATGGAGCATAGTCGTAGGCATAGGTTACTCGGCTCTCTACACAGGCTTTTGGCGTGAATTGCTGGGGCTATTCATTGAGGATAATGCCGCGAACAGCACCCAGATTTTGGAGTATGCGGGCAGATACATAGGCTGGATAATAGCCATCCCGCTGGCGGCATCGCTGCCCTTTATGATGGATGGTGTGATGGTCGGCGCCACACAGTCGCGCATAATGCGCAACTCAATGATTATAGCCACCGTGGCCTACTTCGGACTCTTCTTTTCGCTCCGCCCCCTGATTGGTAACAACGCCCTATGGTTAGCCTTTACCTCTTATATGGCACTACGCGGCATACTGCAATATTTTATGTCGCACCGCCTGCAACACATCTACCGCCAGGCGGAATAAAATGTTTAGTTACCCGCAAAACACAAAAAAAAGACACCCCGAAAGATGTCTTAAACTCTGAAAACCTTCTAAGATTTACTCGGCTGGTGTCTCAGCAGGTGTCTCAGCAGGAGCCTCCTCGGCTGGAATCTCAGCCTGTGGCATAGCGTCAGTTGCAGACTCAGCAGCAACCTTCTCCATCAATGCCGCAGCGTCACTCTCCAATGAGCTGCCTGTGCCTACGCCATCCTTCATTGAGATTGTAGCAACAAGGCTCAACACAACTACTACACACGCCAAAGTCCAAGTAGTCTTCTCCAAAATATTTGTTGATTCACGAACACCCATAACCTGATTAGCAGCACCAAAGTTAGCAGCCATACCACTCTTAGGATTCTGAACCAAAATGGCGAGGATAAGGATTACACTCGCAACAAGAATCAAACCGATACAAATTGAATACAACATAATTTTATACTGTTTTTATTATTAACTTTCTATTTTTGAAATAATTTCCGCAAAGTAAATACTTTTTTCGGGATTTCGCAAACTTAATTTGCGATAAGTTTCAATTGCCATATCTTTCAAGCCCTGCGCAAGATATACTTCGGCAAGTTCCTCGCTGACCATATCATCCTCCTCGGCAAGGTCTGCCTCGGTGATTATCTCAGCCTCCACATCACCCTCCTCAGCCACTATGCGGCGAGCATCAGAAAGCAAAAACTTATCTATTATATCACCCGAGGTAATCTCGGTAAGTCTTTCTATATCAATACTTTTCAACTCAACAACAGGCTGCATCCTAAAACACTCTGCGCCCTCCTGCTCTGCGCCCTGCGCCCCACGCTCCTGCTCCTTTTCCGAACTCCACCTACGGCTCTGCGCAAGCCACTGCAAGTCATCCTTTTCGATGAAAATCCTATCCTCGGCAGAGGCTAAATTATTTTTTATATTTTTCATCCTTCCTACCAATTTGAGGCTGCTGCCTGGAAAATATCGGTAACCAACTGCTTCACAACATCGGCATCAAGGTCGGTCTGAATGTCGGTGAGCAACTGCGAAGAGTCATACTCGGTAAAGGCCGAGAAAGTCTGATTAAACGAGTTCTCGGGCACAACCTTATTTGTAAAACGCACCTTCACCGTAATTGTCAGGCGGTTCAGCATAGCGTAGTTATCACTCGACACCGAAGCCGTGGTGGATGTATAACCCGTAATCTCGCCCTCGAAGGCAAAGTCACCATCCGTCTCAACAAGTTGCAACCTCGTCTGGCGCGAGAACTTATCCTTCAACTCCTCAACAAGTGTCGTGCTGAGTGTAGGAGAAACCATAGGTGCATTATTTGGGAAGTATGCCACGCTGAATGTCTTGGCAGCATCGGGGATACTTGCACCCGTAAACGAATAGCCTCCCTTCATAAAGATACAGCCACTCAGCGACACCGACACCACAACCAATGCTATGGCAAACGTCTTATTTAATATCCTCTTAATCATACACCTTCAAGGTTAAATATCCTCATCATCTATGCCCAAATCCTTCATCCGGCGATATAGCGTGCGCTCCGACATAAACAACTCCCTGGCGGCATCGCGACGACGACCTCTGTTATTGCGCAGGGCTCGCACTATCTGCTCACGCTGCACGTCGGCCTTGGTAAGTTCGCGGTGAGGTACCTCCTCAACCTCCTCACTCTCGGCAAAGTCGGCCGCATCACCGACCGACGACTGCACGACCTGATGTGTTGAAGGCAGCAGCCCCACCACCTCACGCTGCATAGGCTGAGGGTGCGCAACCGAAGGGTGCATAAGCTCCGCAAGCATACGTTTCAAATCGTTTATATCGCTGCGCATATCAAACAATATCTTGTACAGCAACTCTCGCTCGGTAGAGTAATCCTCGCCACTCATACCGCCATCTGTGCGCATCGTAGGTGTTGACGAGCCTGCCGTGGTGAGATACTTAGCCAACGTCGTTGCGCTTATCTCGCGTTCCTGCTCCAAAGCCGAAATCTGCTCCGTGACGTTTTTAAGCTGACGTATATTACCCCTCCAATAGTAGTTCATCAGCATCTGGCGCGCCTCCTCCGTAAGACGTACAACAGGCATACCATACTGAGCCGATACATCGGCTGCGAACTTCCTAAACAGCAGAGGTATATCATCCTTGCGCTCACGCAGTGGTGGCACCGATATAGGCACCGTATTAAGGCGGTAGTAGAGGTCCTCGCGGAAACGGCCATTCTCGATTGACTTTACAAGGTCGTTATTCGTAGCCGCCACAACCCTCACGTTGGTTTTCTGCACCGTAGCCGAGCCCACACGCATAAACTCTCCTGTCTGCAACACACGCAGCAACCTCACCTGTGTTGGCAAAGGCAACTCACCCACCTCATCCAAGAATATTGTGCCACCATCAGCCTCCTCAAAGTAGCCCTTGCGAGCCTCGGAAGCACCTGTAAATGCACCCTTTTCGTGACCAAACAACTCAGAATCTATCGTACCTTCGGGTATGGCACCGCAGTTTACGGCTATGTACTTCTTGTGCTTGCGAGGTGAATAGGCGTGTATTATCTGAGGAAAGAACTCCTTACCTACGCCACTCTCTCCCGTAACAAGCACCGACAACGATGTAGGAGCCACACGCAATGCCACGGCAATAGCGCGTTCCATTGCCTCGGAGCAACCTATAATACCAAATCGTTGCTTGACAGACTGCAAATCAATCTCCGACATTGTCTTTTACTTTTTTACGGGCGTAATATATTCCAAATCGGGGTTTTCTACTCCCTTCGAAGCCTCCTCAACAAGCTCCGTCACCTCTTCACTCATAACCTCAGGCTCATCATAATGAGCATTGCTCCAATCGCACCACAAGCCATACAGCAGTGCCAATATAGCTATCACGGCAACAGCAATGGCGATCTTGATAAAGATATCACCCTTAGCACTTCCGCGCGAAGTAGCATACTCACGACCTGTTATAATCTTGCCTCCCTTGCCATATTGCAAACCCTTGACGTATGACGCAGGGCGCTTTTGTGCCGAATATGTAAGGTTGGGCTGCGATTGCTGTGGTTGCTGTGGCTGTGACACAGATTCCTGCGTATGAGGCGTAACAACAAACTCCACAGCCTCCTCGTCCTGCTCCTCCGTCTGCGCCTCAACGCTCTTCTGCTCTGCCTGCGTTGTGCCGTCAAATTCTTTGGCTGTGCGCTCGGCAACATACTCTCGCAAACCACCATCCAGCACCTCACCTTGTGCCTCAGGGTTTGTGATAAACGATATCACACCATTTGCACCGCTCTTCAATGCGCCGAACTTATCGAGTCCGCACACACCATCGCGCTGCAAGCGGAAGTTAACCTCAAAGACAAACCTGTCTATCGTACCCGCTGCTTCGAGCTCCGACACACCCTGCTCAACTATCAAAGCCCTGAGCACTCCGTCATCGCCTTTCAGGAGGTTCGAGAAGAGAATCTTATTGTCGGTCCCCTTGACGATAAACGTTCCCAGGTTGGGCACAACCAGACGTTTGTGACTCTCCAAATATTTCGATATAATGCTGATAATCATACTCTGCAATAAATTTTGGTAAAGTTACAAACTTTTTTTTGAATAGAAAAATTCTCCCGACAAATAGACACAAAAAAAGGACTACTAACATATTTGCCAGCAGTCCTGTTCTTATCCAGTTAGAGGTATTACTCCTCCTGACGATAAGTATGCTCAACGTAGATAGCGTGCTGCATAGCCTCACGCTTCGCGATTGATGGCTTTGTGAAGTACTGACGACGACGCAACTCCTTCAATACACCTGTACGCTCATAC
>JAZUMN010000052.1:0-2685 GCA_045603645.1 Alistipes sp.
CAGCCTTCTTGTGCTGAGCGACACACTGCCTGCCCTTGCTCCACGCGATAGCCGCATCATCGTCCTCAGCGACTCGCTCCACCGTGCTGCAGGTGCCGAGTTGGGTATAACCTCAGAGGAGGCAGGACACTCCGAGAATGCAGAGAACTCAGAAATTACCGACACCACGAAAACCCCGAAAGCCTCCTCCCGCCGCGAGCTACGCAAGCAGAAGCTCGCCACCTTCACCCCCGACCCCGGCAAGGCCACATGGGCTGGCATCGTGTTCCCTGGAGGCGGACAGATATACAACCACAAATACTGGAAGCTACCCATCGTCTATGGAGGCTTCCTCGGCTGCGCCTACGCCCTCAACTGGAACAACCAGATGTACAGCGACTACTCTCAGGCCTACCTCGACATCATGGACGACGACCCCGGCACCGCCAGCTACGAGGACTTCCTCCCACCCCGCTACAACGTGGAGGCCAACCGCGACTACCTGGAGCGCGTCTTCAAGAACCGTAAGGACAACTACCGCCGCCAGCGCGACCTCAGCATCTTCTGCTTCATCGGCGTATACCTCATCTCCGTCATCGATGCCTATGTCGATGCCGAGCTCTCCAACTTCGACATCTCCGAAGACCTCACCGTACAGGTGCGACCCAGCATCATCGACCAACAGCGACACACCACGCCACGCAACACCCAGTCCTACGGACTGCAGTGCAGCTTTAGTTTCTAAGTCTGGAGCGAAATTACACAAAGACTGCCATCCTAATAACAGGAAGAACGCCTGCAAACCCGAGCTACTTGCGCTTCGGCCAAAGAATCTCGCGCCATAAAATGGGAGGTTTAAGTTCTTCTTCTGATTACTCCGTAAAGTTTCGAAATACTTGTCCGAAAATCAAATTCCAAGCATAGAAAAACTTGCGTAACCGTGGATATTTAATGAAATATCCGCGGATACGTAATGAAATATCCATGGATACGTAAGTAAATATCCGTGGATACGTGATAAAATATCCATGGATATTTGAGTTTATCTACTGTACTATCGGGAAAAATCTATTTGCCCGTTACTAATTTTATGAATTGCCAAATACCTTTTCTTCTAAGAAAAAAGACGCCGTTGCTTGTTTGTTGGCGATTAATGTGTATCTTTGCGGTAAATACAACAAAAGTATAACACATTAAATGATTTGCCTATGGAGCATTAGCGTATAGCTGATACGCACATTTTAGACATATTGGGAAAGCGTTAAGCTTTGATTCTGGCTTCTGAAACTTCGACACTTTCACTAAGCACCAAGAGTAAAGCAATGACGCTCACGCCATCAGGCGTGGGCTTTACTCACATATTTGGTGCAAGGTAGTCGAAGACCTCAGAAGCAAATACACAGAGTTTTGTCCGCGCTTTTTTGTGCGTTGATATAGAATCTTGTATGATTCGTTGGAGGACAGAGATAGATAGTGTATATTTGCACAATTTTTAATAATAAAAGAAGTTTTTATGAAAAAGTTTTGGACTATTTGCGTTCTTATGACCGTTGCTGTAGTGGGCTTTACCTTCACCGCTTGTGACGAAGAAGAAGAACTGTATCCTCCCACGGATACGAATTATACAGCAAGCATAGCTATCAAGGAAGCAACGCTGAAGCACGAAGCCCATATAATAAAATATAATCCTGAACGCTGGAGCACAAGGAGCAACGTGGTAATCTATGAAGACTACAACTACAAATACACGCTAGCGCTCGGCAGAGGCCAGTTGCTGTTGCTTATGCATACCCGCACCGCTGGCCAGTGGGGCGATGCAGGGCAATACGAAGTGTTGGAGACTCCTGACACCTGCTATGTGTTCCCCTATCTGGAACAATTGGATAAAGTGAGAGGCATCACCGATATCACCGAACACCCCGAATGCTATTGCGATACCCACGTAGACAGTCAGTATTCGTGGGTAGAGTATATTCCTCACTACACGGCCGAGATGCAGCCAAAGTGCGGATACAGAGGCTATATCGCAACAGAGGATGGTGAACTGAAATACATCCGCCTGCACGTCAAAGAGTATACACTGGACGAGGTGGGTACGCTGGCTACGGCTACCGTGATGTATCAGCTATATTAAAAACAAACAACTAAATAAAAGAATTGATTATGTGAGTTCAAGTAACTCACGCTGATTATTGGTAAAAGTTTTTTTGCTTAAAGCGGTGGACATCTCATCCACCGCTTTTTATTTTTGCGTTTTCTCTCGCTGAAAAAAGTTCAAGTGAAACTTAATTTTATTGAGTTTCTGCCTCGCTCGGCAAAAAAATGCAAGCAATTATTTACTTTCACTCGTTGATACTTGACTTTATGCTCGCTTATTCGTACCTTCGCAAAGACAAAACAACTCAATGACGAAGATTCTACACAAAAACATACGAAGAACATGAAAACACGACGCTTACCCCTACTCTGCCTGATAATGCTCCAAGCCACCATACAGCTGATGGCCGACAAGGTACAACCCTCTACGACACTACCTGAAACGGGACGACCCGAGCATGTGTATACGATGATGAACGGCAACAATGTCTACTCCAGCTCGCTCACTGCTCCGACACAGACACCCGAGAACTACGGTCTCTTCGCCTTCTACACCGTGGAGGGACGCACCAATGCCTACTACATCTACAGCCATACGGCCAAGAAGTG
>JAZUMN010000053.1:0-8793 GCA_045603645.1 Alistipes sp.
CAGTGGCAGTTCAATCACAACCCCGTGAATGAGGCTTGGAGCCTTACCGAGCAAAAGGGTAAGCTTACACTCCACGCCTTGCAGGCTGCCAACTTCCGAGCGGCACGCAACACCTTGTCGCAAAAGAGTATGGGCTATTGCGGCACGGCTACGGTGAAGATGTCGTGGAGCAACAAGGATATGGTGGATGGACAGCGCTGCGGCTTAGCTTGCATCGGCAGACAGAACTGCACCATAGGCGTAATGCAGGAGGCGGGTCGCAGATATGTATATCTGGAAAAGCACAATGAGATTTTGCAAAAGCAGCCAATCAAAGGCAACACCATATTTTTGCGCATGGAGGCCGATGCTGTGAACAATAAGTATCAGCTGCTGTATAGTTCTAACGCAAAGGAGTTTGCAGCGCTGGGCGACCCATTTACAATGCAGTTCGGCTTTTGGAAGGGCGTGCGCATAGGTCTGTATTGCTACAACACCAACGATAACGCAGGACGCGTGGCATTCGATGATTTTGTCTATCGTCACGATGGTCCCAATGCCAAAAAGTAAGCGTATGTTACTGCACGATAAACTCAAAGCGTGGCATCTTATCCTGGCGTCGCAGTCGCCTCGCCGTCGTCAGCTGCTTACGGAGGCGGGCATAGGCTACACTCTTGCTCAGCGATATGAGTGCGAGGAGGTATATCCCTCAACGTTGCCCGCAACAGCTGTTGCCGAGTACCTCTCTGCGCTGAAAAGCAAGGCCTACCCACTGCCTCTTGCATCAGACGACATACTGCTTACTGCCGACACCGTCGTTGTGGCGGATAGCCGTGTGCTGGGCAAGCCCGAATGCAGGGCTGAGGCTATTGCTATGATAGAGAGCCTGTCGGGTCGCGAGCACGAGGTTATCACGGGCGTTACGCTACGCAGTGCCGATAGGAGGGTAAGTTTCTCCTCGCACTCGAAGGTGCGCTTCCGCGCTCTGTCGCTCGAAGAGATTGAATACTATGTAGATACCTATGCCCCTATGGATAAGGCGGGAGCCTATGGTATTCAGGAGTGGATAGGCTATGTCGGCATTGAGGGCATCGAGGGCTCGTTCTTTAATGTTATGGGGCTGCCCGTGCAACGCCTCTACTGCGAGCTGGATGCCTTTATCGGGTAGATAACTCCTGCTATACATTCAATGAAAAGAGGTTGTCCTTCAAGTTTGAAAGACAACCTCTTTTCCTTGAATTTGAGGCAGATGCCAAAAGAGCCTTGTTAGACAGCTTCCTTGATTTTGATGTTATGCCTGGGTAGATTCAATACGTTGAATTACTGCTCTACCCTACCAGGATATACCTCCAACGCCTTGCCCAGAATAAACAATGCACGGCGCAGGTCATCCTTCTTTAACACATAGGCGATACGCACCTCGTTGCGTCCCTTATTTGGGTCGGTATAGAAGCCCGAAGCGGGTGCCAGCATAACCGTTTCGCCCTCGTACTCGAACTCCGACAAACACCATGCACAGAACTTATCGCAATCGTCTATGGGCAGGCGCGCAACGGTGTAGAAGGCTCCCATAGGTATCGGAGAATAGACGCCCGGAATCTTATTGAGACCATCGATAAGGCAGTTGCGGCGCTCGATGTACTCCTCGTAGGTGTGAATCATATATGAGCGCGACGCATCCATCGACGCCTCGGCTATAATCTGGCCTATAAGCGGCGGGCTGAGACGTGCCTGACAGAACTTCATAACGGCATTACGCAGCGTGCGGTTCTTGGTGATAAGGGCACCTATGCGGATGCCGCACTCCGAGTAGCGCTTCGACACAGAGTCTATAAGCACCACATTCTCCTCAATACCCTCCAAGTGGCACGCCGAGATATAGGGTGAGCCCGTGTAGATGTATTCACGATATACCTCGTCCGAGAAGAGGAAGAGGTCATACTTCTTGACCAGGTCCCTGATGCGATTCATCTCCTTACGGGTATAGAGGTAGCCCGTAGGGTTGTTGGGGTTGCATATCATTATGCCTCGCGTACGCTCATTTATGAGCTTCTCGAACTGCTCAACCTTAGGCAGCGAGAAACCCTCCTCAATAGAGGTCGAGACGGTGCGGATGACAGCTCCTGCCGAGACTGCAAAAGCCATATAGTTGGCATATGCGGGCTCGGGAATAATAATCTCATCACCCGGATTAAGGCACGACATAAAGGCAAACAGCACAGCCTCGGAGCCTCCCGTGGTGATGATTATATCCTCGGGTTGCAACTTAATCTGATACTGGTCGTAGTAACCGACCAACTTCTCCCTTAGTGACAGGAAACCATCACTTGGGCTATATTCAAGCACCTCACGGTCAATCTTCTTCAAGGCCTCCAAGCCCTCCTTGGGGGTGGGTAAATCGGGCTGGCCGATATTGAGATGATAAATCTTAACTCCTCGTTTTCGCGCCTCATCTGCCAAGGGCACCAACTTCCTGATGGGAGAGGATGGCATCTTGACTGCGCGCTCTGAAATATTAGGCATTACTTTCTCCTCCTAACTATAAAAAACTAAAAAAACTAACCTACAAGCCTTATGGCTTTATCTATGCAGAGGGCATAAGTCTATATAGCCAGATGCCCCAACAAATTTACTCTTTTACTTCCTCCTTGGGCAACTCCTTCACCCAGCGCTTCATCGCCTTTACACCTATAATGTCAGCAATAGTTGGGATGAACAGCACACCCGCCATACCTGCGACAGCACCCAGGAATGTAAAGACGATGAGTATCGACATAGAGCTGGTGCTGCTGGGCCTGAATGGCACCATAACAGGACGGATGATTGTAAGGATAGGTGTGGTCTCCTTGACATTTATCTTCGCCTGCTCCAACTCCAACGCAATCTCGCTATATACGTTAAGAGCCACACGATATTCAGCCTCGATACGCTCCAACTCCACGCGCGCAGAGTTCTTGACCGTATTATGGTTGGCATCGCGGAAACGTGCTCTCTTGGCCTGCACCTCCTCAAACTCACGCTTCAACTCGTCGTGACGTTGCTGCACAAAGTCCAAGTTCGACTGCACCTTCTCGATTTTGAACTCCGTAACATACTTATGCAGCAAATCGACCGTCGCCTGCGCAAGTTGTGCTGCTGCCAAAGGCTCAGGCATTGTGGCAGAGATAGTCACAAAGCCCTTATCCTCGTCAAGCAACACACCCAAAGACTTGTACAATATGCTGACAACTTCATACTCCTGCTTCGACAAAGCCTCTATCGGCGATGTCTCCTTCTTGATCATCTTATAGTCGGGTGCAGGCTTGTGCTTACGCACAGCACCCAATATTACACCTGGCAAGCCTATGGTGTATCGCTTAACATAGCTCCAAACCGTGGGCTTGTTATACTCAGGATTGGTGCAATACTCGTAAAAGCTGACCTCCTTGCCAATATCATTAAAGTACAACTCCGTTTGCATCAGCTCCTTGCCGAACTTGGCACTTGCTATGATATTCTCATACACATAAGGCGACAGAGTCCTGATATCCTGATTTTTAGGGAGGTTGAGACCCACAGCATTTGCCATCATCGACATCTGTGAGCTGGTCATAGATATCATTTGTGGCACCACATCGCACGATGCTGTGTAGGACTTGGAACTGCACAACGCAACAACCACTGCCAGCACAGCAGCACATAGTGTTACCATTGTGATAAACCAGCGGTTTATCCACATCAACCGGATAAGTTCAACGATATCGAGCTCCTGCTCCTCGGGCTCAATATTGACTCTCTTATTATCTACCTGGGTCATATTCTTCTCTTATAAGGTTCTTGCTATGTTCATTGTCGATACAATTACGGCCATCATTGACGCGGTGCTTTGCAAACCGTAGTGGAAATGCTCCCACTTGATGCCTGTGCTTGGAGCCTTGCTTGGAACGATGATGATTGAGCCCGGACGCACCTTAGCACGCAACCCCGACTCCACCATTCCATTGACGTGGATGACAAAGACTCTGCGCTTGCGGGCGTTAAGGTCAAAGCCTCCGGCAGCCTTCACATACTTCTTGACGCTCATACCCTCAGAGTAGGTTATAGTATTTGGGTACAACACAGCACCCATAACGCGTGTTGTGCCGTTGTACTCAGGAATGCAAATCACATCGCCATCACGCAATACAACATCAAAATCGGAGTTAGGCTCATCCAGAGCCTTGTCCAGACGAATACCGACGGGGTATACCTCCTCCAACATTACGCTATCCAGCTCAATAGCCGCAGGCTCCTGCTCCTCTTCCTTCTGCTGGCTGCGGCGCACCTGCGCATCTATCATCTTTTGCAGAGTCTTCTTCTGCATAACCTCCTCCTCGGTCATACGCCTCAGCAGGTAAGCACCTTCAAGGTATGCGCCCGAAGTGGTGCCTCCCGCAGCCTTCAACGCCTCCGACAGGCGCATATTGCGATGCGAGAGTGGATAGTTACCCTCAAAGGCAACCTCACCCTTAACAGCTACCGAGCCCTGCGTCACATACACAGGCGAGCGACGTACATAAATCTGGTCGAAAGGTTTTAACTCAAAGCCCTTCTGCTTGCCAACAACCAAGCCATCGCTAAGCTCGATGGTGAATATCTCAAACAGTTGCTCGCTGACCTGCATACTCTTAGGGTCTTTTATGCGGCGTGTGATAGTCACATTTGCCGTAGATGCCGATTCCAGCAGACCTCCCGCGGCAACAACCACATCCTCGACGGTCATATTGTCGGCATAGGGATATGTATCGGGCTTCTTAACCGAACCAAAGATTCTGACGGTGTATGTCTCCTGCATATCGGGAATTGAAGAGATGACAAGCATATCATTTGCACGCAACTCAATATCCGCCACTGTGCCCTCCATCAACGCTGCCAAGTCAACAGCCTCAACCTCCATCGACCAGTCGGGCTTCTCACGGTAGAGTATTGCACGAGCCATAAAAGCGTCGTTGCGCAAGCCTCCGGCACGCTCTATCAACTGCTTCACGGTCTTGACCTTGTCGTCAATAGCGTAGTAGCCCTCGCGATAAACAGCTCCCTGAACCTCAACGCGGTTCTTGTAGCGGTCGATATTGCCTGCGACATATACCACGTCACCATCCGCCATTACAAAGGAAGCGTAATCCTTGCTATCAACCGAGTAGTCGTGATACTCGCCACCATCCTGGCTGCGTGTAACGCTCAACATATTGCGATTAGCATCGTTTGTGAAGCCTCCAACGAAATTTATCACATCCGCAGCAGTCTCCTCGCCCTTCAACTCATAGTACATAGGACGCTTGACATCTCCCTGCACCTCAATCAGCTTCTCGTATGTAGGAACGACAATCAAATCACCCTCACGCAGCGACACGTCCTGCGTTGTCTTACCATTGAGAATGTAGTCGTAAACATCCACCTCAGAGAAGAGCTTACCCTCGCGGTAGAGCTTTATGCTACGCAATGAGCCAAGTTCATTCACACCTCCTGCGGTGTGCAGAGCGTGGAACAGGGTAGCAAGTGAAGGGAGTGTGTATGTACCTGCGGCACCCACCTCGCCCGCTATGTTTACCTGTATGCTGCGAATAGAGCCCAGCGAGAGCTTCATCTTCACAGTGCCGCTGCGCAGACCCTCGTAGATTACCGACAGCTGACGACGCAGACGTTGCGTAGCCTCCTCAATCGTCAGACCCGACACCGACACAAGACCCACACCCGAAATCTTTATCTTCCCCTCGGGAGAGATAATCTCGTTAATGGTCATCTGCGAGTCGCCCCAGATATCAATAATGAGTTCATCGCCCGGACCCAACACATAGTTTGTTGGCGTGGCGATGTTAAGGTTGGGCTCAAATGTAAGTTGTTTGTTGGTGAAGAGGTCGTGACCAAAAATCTTCTTGCCTGTACCCTTTACTCCAACAGAGGCGCTCTCTTTGAGAGTATTGTCAGGTGCAGGCTGAGCCTCTGACAAATTATCTGACGAAGAAGATGTCACCGTACGCATACGGTCAACCTTCGCATCGACAGCTTCCGTCTGAGATATTTTGTTGCGCGCAGCATCTATCTGCTCCTGCGACAGGGTGCCATTGCGATACGCCTGAATCAACTCACGCTGCGTCTGCGCCGACACACTGAGTGTCAAAGCCGCAAACAAAAATAAAATCAATTTTTTCATATAATTTTTAAGGTTTTTAGTCCAGCACTTGCGATACCCGACAAATCTGCACGGATGAGGCATCGTTACAATATACGTTAAAATACAAATAAAATTTCATTACGCCTCGCAAATGTAAAAAAAAATCGCCACAAAACAAACAAAACGCCGTAATATTCAACTATTTTACACCTTTGCGCCCTATTGTCTGATTTTTTCGCCTGGTGGTTTTTTTGCGCACCGACCACCCAAAATGACCTATCACATCGCCCAAGGTAAAATATTCGCCGTGCGAGTATGCTATGAGTCCTGCACGTTGCAGGTCGAGCTTGCCGCTATCGGCATCGATATACTCCTCATCCACAAGCACATTCACCACATCGGCTATAAACATATCGTGCGAGCCCAGAGGCTTTATCTCCCTCACCCTGCACTCAATCGATATGGGCGACTCCTCAATCACGGGTGCCTTGACCTGCGTAGCCGCCACGGGCGTAAGACCCATCTCGGCAAACTTATTGTAATCCCTGCCCGACCTGACGCCACACCAATCCGTAGCACGTGCCAGACGCTGAGTAGTGAGGTTTATGACAAACTCGCCCGTACGTTTGAGTATCCCGTAAGAGTGTCGCTCGGGGCGCACCGAGATATAACACATTGGAGGATTGGTACATACCGTGCCTGTCCACGCCACGGTAAAGATGTTCCACTCCTGCTCATTCTCACCCACACTGACCAACACGGCAGGCAGCGGGTATATCATCGTTCCTGGTTTCCAGCTCTGCTTCATAACAACCATATCTTTGACCACAAAGGTAGTGAAATAGACCTTCACTCACAAAAAAAAATGACACCCTTGCCCAGCAGGGGTGTCACAACACAGCAAAATTCTCATTAACTAACTTACATAAACTCCTAAACTATACCCTGGGCAAGCATAGCATCAGCGACCGTCATAAAGCCCGCAATATTTGCGCCCTTTACATAGTTCACATAGCCGTCGGGCTCAGTACCATACTTCACACATACGGCATGTATCTTGTTCATTATCTCACGCAACTTGGCATCCACCTCCTCGGCACTCCACTTAATGCGCATTGAGTTCTGTGTCATTTCCAGTCCCGACGTTGCTACGCCACCCGCATTTGACGCCTTGCCGGGCGAGTACAGCAACTTGGCCTTCTGGAACACCTCGATAGCCTCGGGCGTTGTAGGCATATTGGCACCCTCGACAACACACTTGCAGCCATTGGCAACCAACATAGCCGCCTGCTCGCCATTGAGTTCGTTCTGCGTAGCACAAGGCATTGCAATGTCGCACTTCACGCTCCAAGGGCGTTCCCCCTCGAAATATTGAGCCGTAGGATACTTTGTGACATACTCACGAATACGGCCTCGCAACATATTTTTCAGCTCGAAGATGTAACGCAGCTTCTCCTCGTCAATGCCGTCAGGGTCGTAAATAAAACCATTCGAGTCGGACATTGTAACCACCTTGGCACCCAACGCCAACGCCTTCTCGGCGGCAAACTGAGCCACATTACCACTACCCGATATAGCGACCGTCTTGCCCTGGTAGGAGTCGCCTCGCGTAGCCAGCATAGCCTGACCGAAATAGCAAGCTCCATAGCCCGTAGCCTCAGGACGCATCAGCGAGCCTCCAAAACTAAGGCCCTTACCCGTAAGTGTACCCGTAAACTCATTCGCCAGGCGCTTATACTGACCAAACATATAACCCACCTCGCGACCGCCTACGCCTATATCGCCCGCAGGGACATCGGTATCGGCGCCTATGTGACGCGTGAGCTCGGTCATAAAACTCTGGCAGAAGCGCATAATCTCCATCTCCGACTTACCCTTGGGGTTGAAGTCCGAGCCGCCCTTACCACCACCCATAGGCAGCGTCGTCAGGCTATTCTTGAAGGTCTGCTCAAAAGCCAGGAACTTCAAGATGCTGAGGTTTACACTCGAATGAAAACGTATTCCGCCCTTGTATGGGCCTATGGCACTATTCATCTGCACACGGTAGCCCTTGTTAATCATCACCTCGCCCTTGTCATTTACCCAGGGTACGCGGAACAGGATAACACGCTCAGGCTCTGCTATGCGCTCCAACACCTTCATCTTTACAAGTTGTGGATTCTCCAAAACATAAGGCGCCACACTCTCCACTACCTCTCGCACCGCCTGATGAAACTCTAACTCACCGGGATTTTTTGCCACTATGTCGGCCATAAACTGCTCGACATACTCCTTTACTGACGTGTTCATATTCTTATCTGTTTATATTTTCAAATCAAATACTGCGCAAAGTTACTAAAAATTATTAAAAATGCAAACATTTATTCATTAAAATTGCACACTTTCTGTATTTTTATGCGCATTTTTAGGAATAATACAGCAATTATGTGGCATATTTATTTGCTTACGATTTATAATATATAACAATTTTACAACACCAAATAAGATATAAAAACCTGTCCAACAAAGAGTTGAACAGGTTGTTTTAGAGTTACAATTGTCGGCTTATTGGTCAAAATTAGTACATAAAATCGGGGCAATTGATTGATTTTTATATATTTGCACTATTTGCGTTAGAAATGGATAAAAAGTTTGCCCAAAATGTGGGCATCGTACCCTCGTCAAACACGGCTACAACAGGG